>NZ_JBNCKP010000004.1:174841-482055 GCF_049841575.1 Micromonospora sp. DT201
CGGCGCGGTCCGTGCAAGATCCACTCCATATCGCCGATATTGCGGTGTCCAGCCGCTCGGATGCCGCGATGTCGGCGATATGGAGTCGATCAACGCGCCACTGCCACCGGATCCGCGCCAACAGCTTGAACGGCTGACCTGGGACGGGTGGACGATGTACCGCCGCCACCCCTGGCTGCTGGCCGTCCTCGCCACCGACCGGCCACCGACGGGATAGGCCGTACTCGCCATGGTCGACCGTGTCGTGGCAGCGTTCACCAGCGCTGGACCCCGCTCGATAACGTGGCCGGCATGCCACGCTTGGTGAAGATCACTCCAGACAACGTCGAGGCCGCGTGCCGGGTGACCGTGCGGCCGGACCAGGAGAAGTTCTCGTCCCCGGTCGCCTGGTCCCTCGCGGAGGCGTACGCGCAGCCCGAGATCGCGTGGCCACGTCTGATCGTCGAGGGTGACGACAACGTCGGCTTCCTGATGGGCTTCTTCGACATCGTGTGGCACCCGGACCGACCCGATGACCTGCGCTCGGGCCTGTGGCGGCTGAACATCGCCGCCGAGCATCAGGGCCGAGGGTACGGCCGCTTCGCGGTGCAGGCCGTCTGCGACGAGGCTCGCCGACGTGGGCACGACCGCGTGTACACGACGTGGGAACCGGGGGCGGACGGGCCGGAGCAGTTCTACCTGAAACTCGGGTTTCGCCCGACCGGGGAGACCAGTGGAGGCCAGGTCGTCGGAGTGTGGCACCTGACCGAGTGATCAGCAGGGCGGTGCGGCCTGCGTACGATGCGGGGCTGAGTTCCCTCGTCACGGCGGAGGTATCGGGCAGATGGCAGGCCAGCACGAGGGTTTCGCCCTCGGCGTCGACCTCGGTACGTCCAACACCGTCGCGGTGTTGCGCTGGCCGGACGGGCGGACCCGCCCGTTGCTGATGGACGGCCAGCCGGTCAGCCCGTCCGCCGTGTACGCCGACCCGGACGGCACCCTGCACACCGGCTGGGACGCCCGACGGTTGGCACAGTCGGACCCGGCGCGGTTCGAGGCGAACCCGAAGCGTCGGGTGGACGAGCCGACTGTGCTGCTCGGTGACCGTTCGTACCCACCGTCGGACCTGCTCGCCGCAGTGCTGACGACGGTCGCCCGGGCTGCGGTCGGCACCGTGGGCTTCCTGCCCCCGGCCGTGCTGACCTGCCCGGCCGCCTGGGACGCCACAAGGCGGCAGGTGCTCGCCGACGCGCTGCTGCAGGCGGGCTGGCCGCAGGCAGCCGAGCACACCCTCGCCGGGCCGACGCCGCCGGGCACCCGGCTGCTGCGGGAGCCGGTGGCCGCCGCCCGCTACTACGCGCAGGTGCTACACCGCCCGGTGCCGGTCGGCGGCGCGATCGCGGTGTTCGACTTCGGCGGCGGAACGCTCGACGTCGCGGTGCTGCGCAACGAGGGCGCGGACCCCTGGGGTGACTCCGGCTTCAGCGTGGTCGCCGACGGTGGCCTGCCCGACCTGGGCGGCCTCGACCTCGACGCCGCACTGGTGCAGCGGGTTGGCGAGCTGGTCGGTGACCGGCACGCCGCGCAGTGGGCCCGGCTGATCCGGCCGGCTGATCCGGCGCAGCGCCGCGACCAGGTGCGGCTCTGGGACGAGGTACGCGGTGCGAAGGAGACGCTGTCCCGGTCCACCGTGGCGCCGGTCGCGGTGCCGGGGGTGGCCGAAGCTGTCCAGCTGACCCGGGCGGACGTCGAGCGGGTGGCCACGCCGCTGTTGCGCCGCGCGGTGGATCGGGCCCGGGAGGTGATCGCCGCCGCCGGGCTCAGCCCTGACCAACTCGCCGGCCTGTTCCTCGTCGGCGGCTCCTCAAGGATTCCGCTGGTCGCCCGGATGCTGCACGCCGAGTTGGGGGTCGCGCCGACGGTGCTGGACCAGCCGGAGTTGCCGGTGGCCGAGGGCGCGCTGACGGACCTGCCGCTGCGCCGACCGCTGCCCGCACCGGCGTACGCCGGGCCGCACATCGCGCCACCCGCACCGGCCCCGGTGAGCCCGCCCGCGCTGCCCGCGCCGCCCGCGCCGGCGGGGGCCGCGCCGACTGTGCCGGTGGGGGCCGCGCTGCCCGCGCCGACTGCGCCGACTGTGCCGGCGGGGGCCGCGCCGACCGTACCGTCACAGCCCCGGCCGGGGTCGGCCACGCCGACCATGCCGGAGCAGCCCTGGCCGGGATCGGCGCCGCCGGCAGGCCCGCCCGGGCCAGGATGGGCCCACGTGACCCCGCCCTCGGTGGCGGGCGCGGGGCGCTGGCGGCGGGCACGCTGGGTGGTGCTCGGGGCGGTGCTGGCCCTGGTCGGGGTGGCTACCGCGGCGACGCTCTACTTCACCCGCGACCGCTACCCGGATCTGGAGTTCCGGTCGCTGCAGGAGCTGTCCCGGCCGTCGGCTGGCGGCGAGCGTCCGGCCGAGATGTGGACGGCGGTGCTCGGCGACCGGGCCTACCTCGGGTACCCCCTGCCAGACGACCGTCTGGAGGTGGTGGCGGTCGACGCCGGCACCGGCGACGAACTGTGGCGAGAAGCGACCGACGTGCGGGCCGACGACTGGGAGTCGATCATCGCCGTTCCGGGGGCGGTCGCGGTCCTTGCCGACGCACCGGGCGACACCACCCTTCGCCCGCTGGCCGTCCTCGACGGTCGTTCAGGCAAGCAGCGCTGGCAGCGCGCGGTCCGTGGTGACGACAGCGTCTACTTCGCCGATGACACGGCGGTGCTGGTGGACCGGGCCGAAGCCCAGTTGGTCGGCCTGCGCCTGACCGACGGCTCGGCGAAATGGAGGGAGCCGAATCCTCGCGACGAGTACGGCGGCAGCCGCACTGTGGTCCGGCCGGTGGGCAGCGATGCGGCGGCGAGCGGGCCGGCCTTCCTCGACGGCAATCCCCGCGACCCGTGGACGGGCAAGGGGCGGCGGCTCATCCAGGTGGGTGCGGACCGGTCGGTGCGGCTGCTCGACATGGAGACCGGCAAAGTGCTGCGCCGGTGGGGCAGTGTCGCCGACCTGGACGACCTGGTGGTCGCACACGAGGACCGCCTGTACGTGGCCGCCAACGAGGGCGGATACCAGTTGCTGGCGTACGACCTGGGGTCCGACGCGGAGCCGGTGGTGCTCCACCGCTCCGGGAACGACGAGTACCGCCCGATGGAGTTGGTGGCCTGCGGCGAGCGGCGGGCCTGCCTGTTGCAGGTGCCGAACAACGACGTCAAGCGCACCGAGGTGGTGGCGGCCACCGAGGGCGAACGCGCGATCGCCTGGCCGGCACCGGGTGTGACCGACCTGGTCCCGTTGGGTGAGCAGGTGCTCGCCCAACGGGAGAGTCCAGACCCGAAGGTCACCCTCTTCGACGCCGCCGGCAATCCGGTGCTGCGGGACCGGGCCGGTGTCGCGGTGCGACTGGACGAGGGCAACCTGCTGGTCTTCGCCAAGGCGCCCAGCATCGTCGTGGACAACCGTGTGCTGGCCGGTGTGTGGGCCGAGTCTGGTGAGGTAGACGAGTTGGGTGAGCTGAAGGACGTGCGCAGCGAGTCCTGCTCGTGGAACACCCATGTGATCGCCTGCGGCGCGGAGAAGGACTTCGTGCTGTACCGCTTCGCCAACGACTAACCCCCGCGGTGCCTCCGCCCCCCACCCCCGCGCGATCTTGCACTTTCTGCGCGTACGAATACGGCAAATCTGAACGAAAGTACAACCGAAACTGCAAGATCGCGGGGCGGGGCGAGGCGGGGTGGGGTGGGGCGGGGCGGGGCGGGGTTAGGCGTGGGTGACGTTTTCGCCGTCGACCCGGACCGGGATTTCTGTCAGGCCTTTTGGGGCGGGGCCGTCTAGGCGAGAGCCGTCGCTGGGCGAGAAGGTGGAGTTGTGCGCGGGGCAGGTGATGACCCCGTCGCGGGGTGCGCCGACCCGTACGCCTTGGTGCGGGCAGGTCGCGTCGTACGCCTTGAAGGTGCCAGCCTCGGGCTGGACGACCAGCACACCGGCGGTGACCGTGCCGCCGCCGATCGGGACGTCTCCGGTGTGGGCCAGCACGGTGCCGGGCGTAGCGACCACCTGACTGTCGGTCGGGCTGTCACCGGCACCGCAGGCGCTGAGCAGTCCGGCGGCGCCCAGGGCGCCCACCCCGGTCAGCAACCCGCGTCGGCTCAGGCACCACCGGTTGTCGCGGAGGAAGTCCTGCCCGTCGTACATCCTGGTCACCTCTTCCGTCGGCACACCGGACACCTCCGGTGGCTCGCCGGCTCAGCCTGCCCCACCTGGCTGAACGCGCGATGCGACCACGCTGGATGTTGGCTGGACGCCCGAGCACCCGAGAAGGTCGCCCGTCTCCGGGCGTGTGCGGTGATCAAATGATGAAAAGTAGGTTAGCGCGGCTCCGGGGACCTACTTTTCATCATTTGATCGAGGGTGAGAGCGTGGCCGTGGCGATCAGGACGTCGGGGGCGGGCTGAGCACCGCGCAGGAGGTCACCGCCTCGTGGGTCTTCGCGTCGCTGTTGTCGAGCCGGTCCGGATCCGGCCCGCGGTTGCTCAGGCAGGTGCGAACTGTTCGCAGGCGTGGACCCGGTGCGCCGGCATCCGCAAGGCATTCGGCGCCAGCCGGCGTACTGTGCTGACCCAGTTTCTGGTGGAGGCGACCATGCTGCCTCCTCGGTGGCCTGCCCGCGGCCCGGGCGGCCCGGCTGCGCCCCATCGATGCTTTGCGCTACGAGTAGGGCCGACATGCGAGGACACGACATGGACAGCAGCGACACCGTCAACTTCGACCAGGTCGACGATCACCCGCAGACGCCCCCATCGGCGGAGGCGCCGGATCGCGACCTGACTGGCGCGCGCGCCGCGGCGCTTGTGGAACCGCGCCACTCCGGTGCTCGGCGTACTGGTGCTGGTGCTGGCCGGTTTCCTGGGCGGGGTGCAGGTGCAGCAACGCAGAGCGTCACCGTCCCGGGCGGCCCGGGGGCCGACGGCACGGTCACCGCCACCACGGTCACCGCCGGAGGCTGACCACCGCCGATCTCGCTGAACCGGTCGAATATCGCCGTCGGGCCGGCTCGTACGATGCTCCGGTGAATCTTCGGGGTACGGTCCGGACCGATCGTCCGCTGGTGGTGCTCGCCGTGGGGGAAGAGGCCCGTTATCTGCCTCCCGAGCTGCCGGTGCTGCTCACCGGCATGGGCAAGGTGAACGCCGCCAGTGCGGTGGCCGCGGTGCTGGCCGCCGGGCCGCGCCCCTCCCTGCTGCTCAATCTGGGTACGGCCGGCGCGTTGCGCCCCGGGTGGGCCGGCATCCACGAGGTCGCCACGGTGCTCCAGCACGACCTGGACACCGACCTGCTGCGTACCCTCACCGGCGAAACCTACGGACCGCCACTGTCGCTGGCCTCCGAGGGTGCGGTGCTGGCCACCGGCGACACGTTCGTGGCCGACGACGCGGCACGGGACCGGTTGGCGCAGCGTGCCGACCTGGTCGACATGGAGGGGTACGCGGTGGCGTGGGCCGCCGCGCAGGCCGGTGTGCCGTGCCGGCTGGTCAAGCAGGTCAGCGACGAGGCGGGGGAGGGTGCGGCCCGGACCTGGCGGGAGTCGGTCGACGCCTGCGCCCGCGACCTCGCCGGGTGGGCCGCTCGACACTTCGCCTGACTGAGCAGGGTCAGCCGTCGGGTTGCCGCATCCGCAGGCCCGGCGTGGTTTCCCGGGTCGCTCCGGGAATCAGGATGTGACTGGTCAGCCCGAGCGCCACGATCGTGGTCACCAGCAGCGGCGGCCAGCGGCCGGCCCACGGCAGCGTCAGCAGCGGCAGGGGGAGGCAGAGCATTCGCCGCCACGGCACGAGCACGGATATCAGCAGGGTGAACAGGACGCGGCCGATCACGAACAGCGCCGGGTCGCCCATGATCAGCAACAGCCATCCCACCGGCGTGGTGCCGGTCGGCCGGCTGACGACCAGGTCGAACGAGGCCGCCGTGCAGACCACCCCGGCCAGCATCACCAGATGGGTGTACGGAGCCACCCGCGCCGGCCGTCCCGCCCTGGCCCCGGCCTCCAGCAGTTCGCCGGCCCGGAACACGTAGACCTGCCAGAGCAGCAGCATGACCGCGAACGCGCAGAACAACGTGGCGACCCGGAGCCCGCCGAACTCGCCGCGGCTGACCTGCAGGGTGGGCACCGGGAAAGTGGACGGTTTGCGGTTGCCGCAGGCCACCGTGCAGCGGGTTGCTCGTCTCGTGTGGGGCACCTAGGCTCGGCGACGCCCAGGACCCCCCGCCGCGAGGACGTGTGCCCCGATGCTGACCGACCCCCGACCCGACCGGACGACCGTGCCGGCGGGTTCGCCGCCGGTCGAGGTGGCCACGGTGGGGGAGACGATGGTGGTGCTCTGCCCCGCGCCGGGTGAGCCGCTGGAGCACGCCGAACGGGTCGCTGTCTCGGTCGGCGGCGCGGAGTCCAACGTGGCGGGCTACCTGGCCCGGCTGGGGCACCGCGCGGCCTGGGTGAGCAGGGTGGGCGACGACCCCTTCGGCCGGGCCGTCGTCCGGCACGTCGCCGCCGCGGGCGTCCGCGTCGACCAGGTCAGCGTGGACCCGGCCGCCCCCACCGGCCTGTACGTCAAGGACCCGGGCCCGGACGGGACCGCCGTGCACTACTACCGGGCGGGGTCGGCGGCCTCCCGTATGGACCCTGGCACGCTGGCCGCCCCCGGGCTGGCCGGTGCCCGTGTGCTGCACCTGTCCGGGATCACCCCGGTGCTCTCCGCCTCCTGCCGGGCGCTGGTCGAGCACGCGGTGACCGATCGGCCGCTGGTCGGGGCGCTTGTCAGTTTCGACGTCAACCACCGGGCCCGGCTGTGGCCCGCCGAGCAGGCAGCGCCGGTGCTGCGCGACCTCGCCAACCGCTGCGACCTGGTCTTCGTCGGCCAGGACGAGGCCGAGACGCTGTGGGGCACCGCCGACCCGTTGGCCGTACGCCAGCTGTTGCCCGGCCCGGAGACGGTGGTGGTGAAGGACGGCGCGGTCGGTGCCACCGCGCTGTGCCGCGACGCCGAGCCGATCTTCGTCCCGGCGCCCCGGGTGACGGTGGTGGAGCCGGTCGGCGCCGGAGACGCGTTCGCGGCCGGCTACCTGGCCGGCCTGCTGCGTGGCCTCGACCCCGTTCGGCGGTTGCGCCTAGGTCACCTCGTCGCGGCGCAGGCGTTGGTCAGCAGCGGCGACAACGCTCCGGTCCCATCATGGGCCTGGTTCGAGAAGCTGCTCGCCGCGCCCGCCGACGCCTGGTCGCCGCTCGACCTGACCGGCGCGCAGGCGACGACCTGAGTCGTGTCGTCGGGGTCCGATCGGACCACCAGGCAACAGATTCACCGCTACCCCGGATGGAGTGCACCATGACCACAGCGGATTTCGACCACATCTTCGGCGGCGCCCGGGTGATGGCGATCCTGCGCGGCCTGCCGGTCGACGAGACCGTTCGGCTCGCCGAGCGTGCCTGGGATCTCGGCATCGACGTGGTGGAGGTTCCGGTGGCCACCGCCGAGGCGGTGCCGGCCCTGCGCGCCGCTGTCGAAGCGGGCACCGAGCGCGGCCGGATCGTCGGCGCGGGCACCGTGCTCGACGTCGACCAGGTCGTCGCGGCCGCCGACGCGGGTGCCGCGTTCACCGTTGCGCCCGGCCTGGACCTCGCCGTCGCCGACGCGGCCGCCGCGCGAGGCCTGCCGCACCTGCCCGGTGTGGCCACTCCTACCGAGGCCCAGCAGGCGCTGCGGCACGGCCTCACCTGGCTCAAGGCATTCCCCGCGATCTCCCTCGGACCGGCCTGGTTCAAGGCCGTGGCCGGCCCGCTGCCGCAGTTGCGCTTCGTCGCGACCGGCGGCCTGGACGCGGGCAACGCCGCCGCGTTCCTGCAAGCCGGCGTACGGGTGGTGGCGGTCGGCTCAGCCCTGTCCGACCCAAACCAGCTAGACCGCCTGGCCGAGCTGACCAAGCCCGCGACCTGAGTCAGCCCTCCCCGCTGACCCCGCGCCCTCCCCGCTGACCCCGCGCCGATCTTGCACTTGCTGTCCCGACGAAAGCCGCGAACCGGGGCGCATTGACAACCGAAAGTGCAAGATCGGCGCGGGGGGTGGGGGTGGGGGTGGGGTGGGGTGGGGTGGGGTGGGGTGGGGTGGGGTGGGGTGATGGCTGGTTCGTTTTCGGTGGCGTTAGTCGCGCTCCTCGGTGAGCTGGTCCCAGTCGGTGGTCACCGGGAGTAGCTTCCCGGCCAGCCACGCGGCGCTCTGGTCGTCGTGGTGCGGGTCGCCGGGCACCCCGCAGGCACCCAGCGGCACCACCCAGCGGCTGTCCGCACGCCGGGCCAGGTCCCACACGAACCGCGCGGCCGGGCCCCGGAAGCACCAGTGGGTGACCCCGGGCACGCTGGAGGTGGCCAGCACGCAGTCGTGGTCACCGTCGAGTCCGGGCCCGGCTGCGCCGTCCGGGTCGGGCAGCGCCCGCCACGGGACGAGCCGGTGCAGGTCCCCCCAGCGCACCTGCCCGGCCGCCGCGTCGGCGACCTCTTCGGCCGCCGCTCGGACCAACGCGGCCACGTCCACGCCGGGCAGCGGGGTCGCGCTGAGCAGGTGCTCCAGCGCGTAACCGACCCGCGGCGTCAACGCCAGCCAGGGCGCGAACACCTCCGGGTACGCGGGCGGCTCGGCCAGCTCGGCCAGCGCCGGGTGGGCGGCGATCCGGCGTACGACTGCCGCCCGCAGGGTGGCGAAGTCCGCCGCGTCGGTGCTGTCGGCGGCCATCCGCCGGTCCCAGTGCAGCAGCCGTTCACGCAGCGCGGCGGCGGCGGGGCCGAGCCCGGTCGACTCGGCAAGCACCGCCAACAGTCCTCCGGCCGAGCCCAGGTACGTGTCGGTGTGCACCGCGGCCATCCCGTCGACCGTCCACGCCGGACCGTTGTCGAGCAGCTCGGCGATGCGGTGTGCCCGGTGCGGCGGGGCGAACTCGACCCCGAGTGGCGCCGCCAGCCCTCGCTCGTTGGCCATCACCGCCCGGCCGACCACCTCGGCTCGGGGCATCGGCGCGTACCAGCCCTGCCAGCCGTGCGCGGCCTCCCACGCGGGGACCACCCGCCGACCGTTGTCCGGATGCCGTAACGGCACCGCCCCGGCGACCCGGTGCAGCAGCCCACCGGCGGTGTCCGCCGCCTGCACCACGTTGACCGGCTCCACCCAGTGCCGCAGCGCGTGGTCCACCTCGGCCACGTTGCGGGCGCGCAGCAACTCCGGCAGAGTCGCGAAGCCGAGCTCGGCGCGGACCCGGGGCGGGTAGCGCAGGCTGATGGCCGTCTCGTCGTCCGGCCCACCGACGATCACCGGACCCCGTTCGGTCTCCACCACCTCGACCTCGACCGGGTCGGCCCCGGCCACCTCGATCGTCTCGACGTGCGAGTGCACGGACCGCCAACCGTCCGGGCCGAGGGCCTGCACCTGCTCGTCGTGCCGGCGCAGCCGCTCCGCGTACAGGTCCTGGTAGTCGGCCATCGCATTGGTGATCGCCCAGGCCACCTGGCCGGTGTGCCCGAAGTGCGCGATGCCCGGCACGCCCGGCACAGCCAACCCGACCACGTCGTACTCCGGGCAGGCCAGGCGGATCTGCTGGTAGACGCCGGGATCCTCGATGAACCGGTGCGGGTCGCCGGCGAGCAGTGCGGCACCGGTGCCGGTGCGCTCGGCGGCGAGCAGCCACCCGTTGCTGCCGGCGACGGCTGGCCCGTCGGTGGCGAACGCGTCGACGGCGTCCGGGCCGAGCCGCTGCGCCACGTGTTCGCGCCAGAGCTTGCCGGGGAACCCCGCGAACAGGATGTGGTGGCCCAGCCAGACCGCCAGTGGTGTCCACGGCTCCCACCGGCCCGGGGACAGCCCGGTGGCGGCGAACTCCGGCGCTCGGGCCGCACCAGCGGCGAGACCCGCGTTGACCCCGGCCACGTAGGCGCCCACCCACTCGGCGGTCGCCTCATCGAGCGCCGCGTGGCAGCGGCGTGCGGTGTCGTCGAGCCGGACCTGCCGGACGAAACGGTCCCAGCTGAGCGCGTCGATGCCGAGGAACGCCGCACTGGTGCCCTGGGCGCGGTGCCGTTCCACCTCGATCTGCCAGGCCCGGTCGTACGCGGTCACCCGACCCTGTGCCGCCGCCAGCGCGAGCGGGTCGTCGGCCCGCAGATGCGGGACGCCCCACGGGTCGCGCAAGCGTCCGGCGGTCATGACGGCTCCGGGGCGAGGGCGGTGGTCCGGCGCCGGGCGGCGGGGACGACCAGCGGGGTGCCGGTCTCCGGGTCGTCGATGACCCGGCAGGGCAGCCCGAACACCTCCGCCACCAGGTCGGCGGTGACCACCGACGTCGGCTCTCCGGCGGCCACCACGCGTCCGTCGCGCATGGCGATCAGGTGGGTGGCGTAGCGGGCCGCGTGGTTCAGGTCGTGCAGCACGGCGACCAGGGTGCGCCCCTGCTCCTCGTGCAGCCGGGCGCAGAGGTCCAGGATTTCGATCTGGTGGGCGATGTCGAGGTACGTGGTCGGCTCGTCGAGCAGCAGCAGCGGCGTCTGTTGGGCCAGCGCCATGGCGATCCAGACCCGCTGCCGCTGCCCGCCGGACAGCTCGTCCACCGGCCGGTCGGCGAGGTCGTCGACGCCGGTCGCGGCCATCGACTCCTCGACGACCCGTTCGTCCTCGCGCGACCACTGCCGCAGCAGCCCCTGGTGCGGGTAGCGGCCACGGGCGACCAACTCGGCGACGCTGATGCCGTCGGGTGCGATCGACGACTGCGGCAGCAGACCGAGCGTACGGGCCACCTTCCGGGCCGGCAGGTCGTGAATGTCCCGCCCGTCCAGCAGCACTGCGCCGGCGCTCGGCCGCAGCATCCGGGACAGAGCGCGCAGCAGCGTCGACTTGCCACAGGCGTTCGGGCCGATGATCACCGTGAACGAGTTGTCGGGCACCGCCACGGTGAGATCCTTGGCGATGGTGCGCTGGTCGTAGGCGAGGGTCAGCGCGGTGCCACCGAGCCGGGAATCGGGGGGGTGCACAGGTGCTCCTTCGAGGGCGTCGCGGGTGTTCACAGTCGGCCCGCCCGGCGTTCCAAGGCCAGCAGCCAGACGAGGTAGCCGCCGCCGATCACTCCGGTCACCACACCGACCGGAAGTTGGTGCCCGGGAAAGGCGCGTTGGGCCAGCAGGTCGGCGCCGACCAGCAGTGCCGCGCCGACGGCCATCGACGGCAGTAGGTTCGGGCCGGGCGCCCGGGTCAGCCGTTTCGCCACGTGTGGTGCGACGAGCGCCACGAAGGACACCGGCCCGGCGGCGGCCGCCGCGAACGAGACCAGCAGCACCGCCGCGGCGAGCAGCACCAGGCGTAGCCGCCGCACCGGCACGCCCAGGGCACTGGCCGTGTCGTCGCCCAACTCCATCATCCGTAGCGCCGGGGCGCGGCCGACGAGCACCAGGGGTGCCAGCACGGCCAGGACGGCGAGCAGCGGCCCAGCGTTGGCCCAGCCCCGCCCGTCCAGGCTGCCGGTGAGCCAGAGCACCGCCCGGGCGGCGTCCATCAGCGGCGCCCGGGTCAGCAGGTAGCCGTTGACGCCGGTGAGGATCGCGGCGACACCGATGCCGACCAGGATGAGCCGGTAGCCGTGCACTCCGCGTCGCCAGGCGAGCGCGTAGATCACCAGGCCGGTGCCGAGCCCACCGACGACCGCAGCGCCCGCCAGCGCAAGGCTGCTGCCGCCGAGGACGACCACCACCAGCGCGCCGGTCGACGCGCCCTGGGTGAAGCCGAGGATGTCCGGGCTGCCCAGCGGGTTGCGGACCAGCGACTGGAACACCGTGCCAGCGAGGGCCAGCGCGGCACCGACCAGCAGGGCGGTGACCAGCCGGGGCAGTCGTAGCTCGTGCACGATGAACTGCTCCGCCGGGGTGCCGCCGCCGCTGAGCGTGCGCAGCACGTCGGCCGGGCCCATCGGGTAGTCACCACTGCCGAGCGCGACCAGGCTGAGCCCGGCGGCGAGCAGCGCGGCACCGGCCCCGACGGCCAGGGCGCGAGGGCGGAACCGCAGCGACAGCCCGCCGCGGGTGCGAAGAACGGTCACGCGATCGCTCCGCTTCGCTCCGCGATGGCGCGACGCGTCACGGTGCTGAGCCTGCTGGTTCGCTCGCTATGCTCGCTCACGCGATCGCTCCGCTTCGCTCCGCGATGGCGCGACGCGTCACGGTGCTGAGCCTGCTGGTTCGCTCGCGACGCTCGCTCACGGGTGGGCCACCCGTCCGCGGGCGACCAGCCAGAGGAACAGCGGGCCGCCCAGCACTGCGGTCACCATGCCGACCTGAAGTTCGCCCGGGCGGCCCAGCACCCGGCCGAGCACGTCGGCGCCGAGCAGCAGCACCGGCGCGAGCACCGCGCTGTACGGCAGTAGCCAGCGCAGGTCCGGGCCGGTCAGCGCGCGAACCAGGTGCGGCACGAGCAGCCCGACGAAGACGATCGGGCCACACGCGGCGGTCGTCGCGCCGCAGAGCAGGGTGACCGCGACGATCACGGCGGCGCGGATCAGCGCGGGTCGAGCGCCCAGCGCTCTGGCCGCGTCGTCGCCGAGTGCGAGGGCGTTCAGCGGGCGGGCGGCGGCGAGCGCCACCAGCAGGCCGACCAGGATGAACGGCAGCACCCGGGTCACGGTCGCGGAGTCCGCGCTGGCCAGCGAGCCGACCGTCCAGAACCGCAGTCGTTCCAGCGAGGCGGTGTCCAACAGCATCACCGCACTGACGTACGAGTAGAGGGTGGCGTTGAGCGCGGCGCCGGCCAGTGCGAGGCGGGACGGGGTTGCGCCACGCCCACCGCCGACGACGTAGACGAGCGCGGTCACCACCGCCGCGCCGAACATCGCGAACCACACGTACCCGCCGACAGCGGTGACGCCGAGGAAGGCGGCGGCGGTGGCGACGGCTGCGGACGCGCCGGCGTTGATGCCGAGCAGTCCTGGGTCAGCGAGGGGGTTGCGGGTGAGGGCCTGCATGACCGCTCCGGCCACGCCGAGCGCGGCGCCGGCAAGCAGCCCGAGCAGCGTACGCGGCAGGCGCATCCGGTGCACCACGGCGTACTCGGTGGCGTCGTGGTGCAGCAACCCGGACCAGGCATCGGCGAGCGGCATGGCCTTCGCCCCGACCGCGATGCTGAGCACCACGATCAGGCCGAGCAGTGCCACGGCGGCGACCAGGCCGACGGCGCGGGCCGCCTGACGGCCGCGCCGCGCCGGGGGCGCGGGCGTGTCCCTGCGCGGCACAGGCGGTGCCGGAATCGTGACGGTGGGTGTGGCGTCCAGTGTGGGCTCCGGAGTTGTGGCGTGGCGACGAACCGCTGTTGACAATGACCGAGGTTAGGCTAACCTAACCCCGCTGCCCCGGTCGACCCCGACAAACTCTGATCGAAAGACAACACCATGCCCGATGCCCTGTCCGCTCGCCGCCTCTCCCGCCGTGGCCTTCTGGCCGCCGGTGGCGTCGCCACGCTGGCCGCCCTGCTCGCCGGTTGCGGCAAGGACGACACCGCAAAGCCCGCCGCCAACAGCGGAAGTGGCCCCTGGTCGTTCACCGACGACCGCACCAGGAAGATCGAACTGGCGACCCGTCCGGCTCGTGTGGTGGCCTTCACCGGCGTGGCGGCAGCACTGATCGATTTCGGTCTCGACAAGCAGCTCGTCGGCGTGTTCGGTGAAACCAAGCGTGCCGACGGCACGGCCGACCCGCAGGCCGGCGAGCTGAACATCGAGGCCGTCGAGATCCTCGGCAACGTGTGGGGCGAGTTCAGCCTGGAGAAGTACGCGGCGCTGCGTCCCGAGCTGCTGGTCACCCACATGTACGACCCGGACGCCCTCTGGTACGTGCCGGACGAGAGCAAGGACAAGATTCTCCCGCTCGCGCCCAGCGTGGCGATCACCACCGCCCGCGTGCCGATGACCAAGCCCATCGAGCGGTACGCCGCGCTGGCCGAGTCGCTCGGCGCGGACCTGTCCGCGAAGAAGGTCACCGACGCGAAGGCCCGCTTCGACGCCGCCTCCGACGCGGTTCGGCAGGCGGTCAAGGCCAACCCCGGGATCACGGTGATGGCCTGCTCCGGCAGCCCCGATCTCTTCTACGTCTCCAATCCGAAGGTCAGCACCGACCTGATGTACTTCGCGGAGTTGGGCGTCGACATCGTGATCCCCACCAAGCTCGAAGCCGGCGACTACTTCGAGGCGCTGAGCTGGGAGAGCACCGGTAAGTTCCCGGCCGACCTGATCCTGCTGGATAACCGCAGCACCGCACTCCAACCCAAGGACCTCACCGCCAAGCCGACCTGGCAGCAACTGCCGGCGGTCAAGGCCAACCAGGTGACCCCGTGGGATGCGGTGCCCCGCTTCTCGTACGCCGGCTCCGCGCCGTTACTGGAGAACCTCGCCACCGCCATCCGCGCCGCGAAGAAGGTCAGCTGACGCCATGACTGTGCCGACGTACCCCGTCGAGACCACCGCGCCGCCCCCGGCGTCAACCGCCGCGCGGGCCCAACTGCTGCATGGCGGCTCCGTCGAGCAATACCGGCGCACGATCGCCGACGGCGTCGACCGGGTTGCCCGCCGGGTGGCCACCGTGGATCGCCCCGGCACCGGAATCACCCCGGCCGAGCTGGCCCCCCTGGTCGACCGGGTGGACCTGGACCGGCCGCTGGGCGACGCCCGCGCCGCGCTTGACGAGTTGGAGGACGTCTACCTGCGCGACGCCGTCTGGTTCCACCACCCCCGCTACCTCGCCCACCTCAACTGCCCGGTGGCGATCCCGGCGCTGCTCGGCGAGGCGGTGCTCACCGCCGTGAACTCGTCACTGGACACCTGGGACCAGAGCGCCGGGGCCACCCTCATCGAGCGACGGCTGATCGACTGGACCGCCGAGCGGATCGGCCTCGGTCCCGGCGCGGACGGCATCTTCACCAGCGGCGGCAGCCAGTCCAACCTTCAGGCGCTGCTGCTGGGGCGGGAGGAGGCGTGCCGCGAGGCGATCGGCCCGGCGGCGCGCGCCGAGCTGCTGCCCAGGCTGCGCGTCCTCACCTCCGCGGCCGGTCACTTCAGCGTGCAGAAGTCGGCCAAGCTGCTCGGCC
Source organism: Micromonospora sp. DT201 (assembly GCF_049841575.1). Lineage (NCBI taxonomy): Bacteria > Bacillati > Actinomycetota > Actinomycetes > Micromonosporales > Micromonosporaceae > Micromonospora > Micromonospora sp. DT201. The sequence goes on from NZ_JBNCKP010000004.1 coordinate 190,013, forward strand.
TCGCCCCGGACGCGGTGATCGCGGTACCCACCGACGCCCGGCGGCGGATCCGCCCGGCCGCCGTGCGCGAGGAGATCGCACGGTGCCGGCAGGACGGGCTGGTGGTGATGGCCGTCGTGGCCACCGCCGGCACCACCGACTTCGGCTCCATCGACCCGCTCACCGACCTGGCCGGGATCTGCGCGGCGGCCGACGTCTGGCTGCACGTCGATGCCGCGTACGGCTGCGGTCTGCTCGTCTCACCGACGCGGCGGCACCTGCTCGACGGCATCGAGCGGGCCGACTCGGTGACCGTCGACTTCCACAAGGCGTTCTTTCAGCCGGTCAGTTCCAGCGCCCTGCTGGTCCGCGACCGGCGGGCGCTGCGGCACGCCACCTACCACGCCGACTACCTCAACCCGGCCCGGATGGTGGAGCAGCGAATCCCCAACCAGGTCGACAAGAGCCTGCAGACCACCCGACGTTTCGACGCGCTGAAGCTCTGGCTGACCCTGCGGGTGATGGGCCCGGACGCGCTCGGCGCGCTCTTCGACGAGGTGGTCGACCGGGCCGCCGACGCCTGGCAACTGGTCAGCGAGGACCCCCGCTTCGAGGTGGTGACCCGCTCCGAGCTGAGCACGGTGGTCTTCCGCTACCTGCCCACCGGCCCGGGTCGGGAGCTGGCCGACGCCGCCAACCTGCACGCCCGGGAGGCCCTCGCGGCGTCCGGCCTTGCCGTGGTCGCGGGGACCCGGGTCGACGGCCGGCACTTCCTCAAGTTCACCCTGCTCAACCCGGCCACCACCGTCGACGACGTCGGCCACGTGCTCGACCTGATCGCCAGTCACGCCGGCCGGTACGTGCACGACCACGTCGCCGCCGACCTGACGTGTCCCGTCGGCTGACGCCGATGAACCTGCACCTGGGCCTGGAGGGCCGGATGTCCACCCACGACTTCATCGCTATCGGGCTCGGCCCGTACAACCTGGGTCTGGCCTGCCTCACCGCGCCGATCGACGAGCTGGACGGGGTGTTCCTGGAGGCTCGACCGAGCCTCGCCTGGCATCCCGGCATGCTGCTGGAATCGGCCCGACTGCAGACCCCGTTCATCGCCGACCTGGTCAGCCTCGCCGACCCGACTTCGCCGTACTCCTTCCTCAACTACCTCAAGGAGATCGGCCGGCTCTACCCGTTCTACATCCGGGAGAGCTTCTACCCGCTGCGCAGCGAGTACGACGCGTACTGCCGGTGGGCGGCGGCGAAGCTGCCAAACCTGCGCTTCGGTCAGACCGTGACCACCGTGGAGTACGACTCCGTCGACGAGCGGTACGTGGTGCGGGCCAGCACCGGCACGGGGGAGACCGTCGAGTATCGGGCCCCGCACCTGGTGCTCGGCACCGGCACCCCACCGCACCTGCCCGACGCGGTCGCCGACCTGCCCGGTGACGCCGTGCACAACTCCCGCTATCTGGAGCACCGGACGGCGCTGCGCACCAAACGCAGCATCACCGTGGTGGGCAGCGGGCAGAGTGCCGCCGAGATCTACCACGACCTGCTCGGCGACATCGACAGGTACGGCTACCAGCTCAACTGGGTGACGCGTTCGCCGCGGTTCTTCCCGCTCGAATACACGAAGCTGACGCTGGAGATGACCTCACCGGACTACGTGGACTACTTCCACGCGCTGCCCGAGGCGACCCGCTACCGGCTGGAGTCGGAGCAGAAGGGCCTGTTCAAGGGGATCAACGCCGACCTGATCAACGACATCTTCGACCTGCTGTACGCGCACAGCGTCGACGGACCGGTGAACACCCGCCTGCTCACCAACACCGAGCTGGTCAGCGCCGGTTACCAGGACGGGGCGTACACCCTGGGGTTGCGTCAGGTCGAGCAGGAGCGGGACTACGCGCTGCGTACCGAAGGGTTGGTGCTGGCCACCGGTTACCACTACCGGGTGCCGGAGTTCCTCGCGCCGGTGCGCGATCAGATCCGCTGGGACGCGCACGGCCGTTTCGACGTGGCCCGCAACTACAGCATCGACCACAGCGGGCGGGGCATCTTCCTGCAGAACGCCGGCACCCACACGCACAGCATCACCTCACCGGACCTGGGCATGGGCGCCTACCGCAACTCCTGGATCATCCGCGAGCTGCTCGGCCGGGAGCACTACCCGATCGAGAAGAGCATCACCTTCCAGGAGTTCGGGGTGTCGTCGTGAGCGTCGTCTTCACCCGCGCCGACGATCGGCTCGGTGAGTTCGCGCTGCGTACGCTCGACCCGAACGCCGACGCCGCGCTGTTGCACACCTGGGTGACCCACCCGAAGGCGGCGTTCTGGCTGATGCAGGACGCCGATGAGGCCCAGGTGTCCCAGGAGTACCAGCGGATCGCCGACCACCCGCACCACGACGCGTACCTCGGGCTGTGGCGGGGGAGTCCCGCGTTCCTCGCCGAACGCTACGACCCGTCCCACGTCGAGCTGGTCGGCCTCTACGACCACCAGCCCGGCGACGTGGGCATGCACTTCCTCTGCGCACCCGTCGGCACTCCGGTGCACGGCTTCACCCGGGCGGTGCTCGGCACGGTCATGACCTGGCTCTTCGCCGACCCGGCGACCAGGCGGGTGGTTGTCGAGCCGGACGTCCGCAACACCGCGGTGCACGCGTTGAACGCCGCCGTCGGCTTCGAGGTCGTCGGCCCGATCGCCAAGCCCGAGAAGGACGCGCTGCTCAGCGTCTGCACCCGGGCGCAGTTCCAGAACGCCGCCGCCGACCGCGCTGCCGCCGATCGCGCTGCCGCCACCCGAACCGAAGGAGCCCCGGCGTGACCACCACCGCCGTCCCCACCCACCCGCCCGTCGCCACCGCGCACAGCGCCTCCGGCGACCCGGTCGGGCATCTCACCCCGCAGCGCTGGGCCCGGGCCAATCGGCTGCTGGTCCGCAAGGCACTTGCCGAGTTCACCCACGAACGGCTGCTCACCCCGGAGCCCGTGTCCGGCCCCGACGATCGGCAGTGGTACGAGGTCCGCAGCGACGACGGCGCGGTCACGTACCGGTTCGCGGCGCGGGTGCTCGCCCTGGCGCACTGGCAGATCGACGCGGACAGCATCACCCGGCACCGCGACGGCACGCCGCTGCCGCCGGACGCGGTGGACCTCATCGTCGAGCTGCGTGACGCCCTGGGGCTCTCCGCGCGGGTGCTCCCGGTCTATCTGGAGGAGATCACCTCGACGTTGGCCGGCACCGCGTACAAGCTGGCCCAGGCCGCGCCGACCGCCGCCGAGCTGGCCGACGCGGACTTCCAGACCATCGAGACGTCGATGACCGAGGGGCACCCCTGCTTCGTTGCCAACAACGGCCGGCTCGGCTTCGGCGTCGACGAATATCATCGGTACGCGCCGGAGGCCGCAGCCCCGGTCCGGCTGGAGTGGCTCGCCGCGCACCGCGACCACTCGACGTTCAGCAGTGCCGCCGACCTCGACTACGACACGCTGATCGACGGCGAGCTGGACGCGGGAACCCGGGCCCGGTTCACGGCCACGATGGCCGACCTCGGCCTGGACCTCGCCGACTACCACCTGATCCCGGCGCACCCGTGGCAGTGGTGGAACAAGCTGGCCGTCACCTTCGCCGGGGAGTTGGCCGCGCGCCGGCTGGTGCACCTCGGCCCCGGCCCGGACGTGTACCTCGCCCAGCAGTCCATCCGGACCTTCTTCAACGTGACCGCGCCGAGCCGGCACTACGTGAAGACCGCACTGTCGGTGCTCAACATGGGTTTCATGCGCGGGTTGTCGGCCGCGTACATGGCGGCCACCCCGGCGATCAACGACTGGCTGGCCGACCTGATCGCCAATGACGAGGTGCTCACCGGCACCGGTCTGACCGTCATCCGGGAGCGGGCCGCGGTGGGTTACCGGCATCGGCAGTACGAGGCGGCGACCGAACGCACCTCCCCGTACCGGAAGATGTTGGCCGCTCTGTGGCGGGAGAGCCCGGTGCCCGCGCTGGCGCCGGGGCGGCGACTGTCCACGATGGCCGCCCTTCTGCACGTGGACAGCGAGGGTGGCTCGCTGGCGGCGGCGCTGATCGACCGGTCCGGGCTGACGCCCGAGGTGTGGCTGCGCCGCTACCTGGACGCCTACCTGACCCCGCTGCTACACAGCTTCTACGCCCACGATCTGGCCTTCATGCCGCACGGCGAGAACGTCATCCTGGTCCTCGACGAACAGGACATCGTCGAGCGGGTGATCTTCAAGGACATCGCCGAGGAGATCGCGGTGCTGAACACCGAGGTCGAGTTGCCCGCCGAGGTGGAGCGGATCCGCGTCGACGTGCCCGACGACACCAAGCTGCTGACCATCTTCACCGACGTGGTGGACTGCTTCCTGCGGCACCTGAACGCGGTGCTCGTCGAGGTCGGTGTGCTCCCCGAGGACGACTTCTGGCGTACGGTCGCGGCCTGTGCCACCGACTACTTCGACCGGGTTCCGCACCTGGCCGAGAGGGTACGCCACTACGACCTGTTCGCACCGGAGTTCACGCTGTCCTGCCTCAATCGACTCCAGTTGCGCGACAACCAGCAGATGATCGACCTGGCCGACCCGTCGGCCGCGCTCCAGTTCGTCGGGACCCTCACCAACCCGCTGGCCGCCCACGCCCCGGCCCGGTGACATTTGCCGCGGCCGGGCCGCGCTCAGTCGGTCGTCTCGGCCGTTCCCGCCCCGCGGAACGCGTGGGCCAACCGGGCGAGGTCGAAGCTCTCGAAGTGCTGGAGGAACCGTCGGCGGATGGCGGCCAGGTGACTGGGCCAGGACTCCTCCAGTCGGGCGAAGCCCGCGTCGGTGAGAACGGCGTTCCAGCCCCGGGCGTCCTCCTCGCAGCGTTCCCGCTTGACCAGGCCCTGCGTCTCCAGCCGGATGATGGTGCGGGTCATGCCGCTGAGCGAGAGGTAGCAGGCCGAGGCGAGCTCGTTCATCCGCATCCGCCGAACAACCACTCCACCTCGGGTGCCCTGAAGAACGCGATCGACTTCCTGTACGCCGAGTGGAACAACAAGGCCGTCGGCTTTGTCAGCTACGGCTCGGTGGGCGGCGCGCGCGCCGTGGAGCACCTGCGTCTGATCTCCGGTGAGCTTCAGATGGCCGATGTGCGTGCGCAGGTCGCGCTGTCGCTCTGCGCCAGGCCTGATCGTTTCGTGCACTACCGGAGACGGCCGCGGGATTCCTCCCGCGGCCGTCCTGGACCTGGCTAAAGTCTGTCCTTGTGGCCACCCCTGAGCTGCGGCAACTGCGATACTTCCTGGTCCTCGCGGAGGAGCTGAGCTTCACGCGGGCCTCCGGCCGCCTGATGATCGCCCAGCAATCCCTGTCCCAGCAGATCACCGCCCTGGAACGCACCCTCGGAGTGAAGCTGTTCGACCGTGACTCCCGCGGCACCACCCTGACCGACATCGGCGCCCTGTTCGTGCCCGAGGCGAGAGCCGTGCTGGACCGCGCCGACGAAGCCGTCGCCGTCGTGGGACGGGCCCTGCGGGGCGAGGTCGGCACCCTCCGGCTCGCCTTCCTGACCACCGTCGCCAACCACCTCCTGCCCCCGGTGGTCCGGGCCGTGCGCGACCAACTTCCCGATCTTCACCTGGCTACCGAGTCCACCAGCATCGCGTCCCTGGTCCAGGGCGTCCTCAGCGGCCACTACGACGCCGCCTTCACCCGGACCACGCTCGTTCCCGGCCTGCAATCCAGACAGCTGGCGACCGAACCGGTGTGCGCTGTGCTGCCCGAGGGCCACCCGCTCGCCGGCCGCGGTGAGCTGAAGCTCGCCGACCTGGCGGACGAACCGTGGGTGACGACGCCGCGCAGTTCCTGGGAACCCTGGCACCACGCCTTCGAGGACCAGTTCCGGGAAGCCGGCTTCGTACCGAACATCGTCCAGGAGGAAGCCAGCGTGCAGAGCCTCCTCGGCCTGGTCGCCGCCGGGCTCGGCGTCACCCGGCTCGCCAGCTCGGCAGCCAGCCTGCGCCGCACCGGCGTGGTGTTCGTCCCGCTGACCGGCGCCTACGCGCAGACCGAGATGGTGTGGCTGCCGGGCAACACCTCACCCGCCCTGCGCCGGCTCCTGGATGTGGTCACGGAACTCGCGGCAACGACCGATCTCACCACGACCGGCTGACGACCGCACCAACTATCCTCATCGCGATGAGTCGACCTGTCGCCGCTGGCCGGGCTCCACTGTGGCGGGACCGCACCTTCGGCACCTACTGGGTGGCACAGTCCCTCTCCGCAGCCGGCGACTCGTTCGCCTACCTTGCGGTGCCGCTCCTGGTCCTCCAGGCGACCGGGTCGGTGGCGCAGATGGGTCTGCTCACCGCCGTGGCGGGGGCGGCGTCCGTCGCCGCCGGGATCTTCGGCGGGGTGCTGGTCGACCGGTACGACCGCCGCACCCTGATGATCGTGGCGGACCTGGTCCGGTTGCTGCTCTACGGCCTGGTGCCACTGGTCTGGCTCGTCGGCCCACAGGTCTGGCTGCTCTTCGTCGTGCTGCCGATCTGCGAGGCGGCCGGCATGGTGTTCCAGGTCGCCGCGGTTACCGCGGTCCGCAACCTTGTCGACTCCGACCGGATCACCGAGGCCAACGGGCGGCTGCAGGCGACGTACGCCGCGACGGCCGTCCTCGGGCCACTGCTCGCCGGCGTGGTGTCGGCCCGCTTCGACCCGGCGATCGCCATCGCCGTCAACGCGGCGAGCTTCGCGCTCTCCGCGACCGGTCTGTGGCTGATCCGACTACGACCCGCGCGAGCCGACGATGCCGCACCGGCAACCCGGGAGAGGGCGCTGGCCGAGTTTCTCGCCGGGGCGCGGTTCCTGTGGCGACAGCCCGTGCTCCGCGCGCTGACCGTCCTGCTGTCGGTCTTCATCTTCCTGACCTATGGCTTCACCGACGTGCTGATCTACCACGTCACACACGACCTCGGCGGCTCCGAAGGCACCGTCGGCATCGTGCTCGGCCTGGCGGCGCTGGGCACGGTCGCCGGCGCGCTGCTGGTAGCCCCGCTGCGCCGTCGTCGCGGTTTCGGCCCGACCTGGATCGGCGCACACACGATCTGCGGCTTCGCGGTGGCTGGCGTCGGCATCGCGGCGACCGTGCCGGCGGTCACCGCGCTGACCGCGGTGTATCTGTGCTGCCTCAGCGTCGGCGGGATCTGTTCGATGTCGCTGCGCCAGGAGATCACCCCCGACCACCTGCTCGGCCGGGTCACGTCGGCGTTCTGGAGCACGCACTACGCCCTCGGCCCGATCGGCGCCGCCACGCTGACCTGGGCCGCCGGCCGGTACGGCGTTCAGGCGGTCACGCTCGTGGCGGGGGCGGGGTGCCTGCTGGTCGCGGTCGGTGGCCTCTTCACCCCGATCCGCCGCGCCGGCGTGCTGCCGGAGGGTCCACCTGCCGCCGTCCTGGCGGATCAGGCGGGTCAGCCTCCGGTGGAGCATTCGTCGACAGCATGAGCTAAGTGGTCGGCTCCGGAAGTCCTTCGGGGGTTGACCGGAACACTGGTCTTGTGGAGTGTCTGCGGGTCGGTAGCGGACCGGACGTGCGACCGGTGCCCGTGCGTGCGGCGACCGGTGTAGTGAGGCGTCTATGAGGGCGGTGTGGGGCGTGGTCTAGGACGCGCCGTCGCTGGCAGTCTCGCTGCGGTGCGGCTCCAGGCGGTCGATTGCTTGCTCGCTCCATGCCCGGATGACTGATGCCTGCTCGGGGGTCAGTGAGTTGAGGACGTGGCGGCGGATGTTGCCGCCGTGCACGAGGATGGCATTCTGGGCGGCGCGTCGGCCCTCAGTGGTCAGCCCGATCCCGGCGCGGCGACCATCGGCCCCGTACTGGGAGCGTTTGACGAAGCCGCGCTTTTCCATGCGCGTCAGCTGATGCGAGACACGGCTCTTGTCCCAGCCGAGCGACTCGGAGAGCTCGCCGACGCGCATCTCGCGGCCGGCGGCCTGTGACAGGGTGACCAGGACGCTGAACTCGGCCTTCGAGATGTCGCAGTCACGCTGCAGACCACGCTCCAGCTCCCTGGTGAGCAGGCGCTGCGCGCGCATCCAGGCATCCCAGAAATCCCACTCCTCGGGTTCCAGCGGTCGAGTCTCCATATCGCCGAGGATACCGCGACCAGCGGAGTTGTCACTTCAACTCTTTCCGATCTAGAGTTGATGTGACAACTCTGCTGGAAGGAATCCCATGACACTCCGCATCGCAGTCATCCTCGGAAGCACCCGCCCCGGACGCCGGGGCGACCAGATCGCCGCCTGGGCGCTCAAGGCCGCCCGTGCCCACGGTGGAGCCGACTACGAACTCATCGACCTCGCCGACTACGAGCTCGGCAACCTCGACGAGCCCGGCAACCCGACCCTCCAGCAGTACAGCCATGAGCACACCCGCACCTGGGGCGCGCTCATCGACAGCTTCGACGGCTACGTATTCGTCGTCCCCGAGTACAACCACTCCTACCCCGGAGCCCTGAAGAACGCCCTGGACTACGTCTACCGGGAGTGGAACGACAAGGCCGCCGGGATCATCAGCTACGGCGGCTGGGTCGCCGGAGCCCGAGCCGCCGAGGCGCTGCGGCTCGTCCTCGCCGAACTCCAGGTGGCCACGGTCCGCGCCCAGCCCACCATCTCGACACACCCCTCGTTCCACACCGGCACCTTCGTCCCCCAGGAGGGCCTCGACACCGCCATGGGCAGCATGCTCGACCAGGTGATCGCCTGGTCCGGCGCCCTGCGAGCGGTCCGCGAGGCCAAGACGCAACCGGCCACGGCTGCATGAGGCCCGCTTCGTGGCCGATCACGGGACAGGACGCAGCGAGCTGACGGACGCGGCATGGGAGGCGCTGAAGCCCCTACTGCCAGCAGCCGAGGGACCCGTCCGTCCGTGGCGCGACCACCGACAGGTGATCAATTGCGTGTCATGGCGGTAACGCACAGGTGCTCCCGAGCGTGACCTGCCGGAATCCTGTACACCGCCCCGGAAGATGGGCCGCCCTCCGTCCATGCCCGTGCGCTCCGCCGTGCCCGTGGAACTGACCGCCTCCGAACGCCACCGGCTCAAGAAGATGGCCTATGGCCACAAGACTCCGCACCAGGCACGGCAGCGGGCGACGATCGTGCTCCTGGCAGCACGAGGCCGCAGCAACGCCCGGATCGCCGCCGAAACCCGCCTGCACGTGGACACCGTGCGCCGCTGGCGCGGCCGGTTCGCGGCCGGCCGGATGCCCGCCCTGGCCGACCGCAAGCGGTCGGGGCGGCCCCCGACCTTCACCGCGCTACAGATCGCCGAAGTCAAAGCACTCGCCTGCCAGTTGCCCACCGAGTCCGAAACCCCGCTCTCGCGCTGGTCCTGCCCCGAACTCGCGCGCGAGGCCGTCACCCGGGCCATCACCGACACGATCTCCGCCTCCACTGTGCGCCGCTGGCTCAAGAACGACGCGCTCAAGCCCTGGCAACACCGCTCCTGGATCTTCATCCGCGACCCGAACTTCCGCGCCACCGCCCAACGTGTCCTGGACCTGTATGCCCGCGTCTTCGACGGCGTCCCGCTCGGCGAAGACGAGTACGTCATCTCCGCGGATGAGAAGACCTCCATCCAGGCCCGCTGTCGCTGCCATCCCACCCTCGCCCCGGGCCAGGCCCGCGCGATGCGCGTCAACCACACCTACGGGCGAGGCGGAGCCCTGGCCTACCTGGCCGCCTACGACATCCACCGGGCCGAAGTCTTCGGCCGCTGCGAACAGACCACTGGCATCGTGCCGTTCATGAAACTGGTCGAGCAGGTCATGACCACCGAGCCCTACGCCAGCGCGAAACGCGTGTTCTGGATCGTCGACAACGGCTCCTCGCATCGCGGCAAGTCGGCCATCGACCGCCTGACCTCCAGGTTTCCGAACGCCGTCATGGTCCACACGCCCGTCCACGCCTCCTGGCTGAACCAAGTAGAGATCTTCTTCTCCATCGTGCAGCGCAAGGTCGTCTCACCCAACGACTTCACCGACCTCGACGAGGTCCGAAAACGGCTCCGCGCATTCGAAGACCGCTACAACGTCACGGCACAGCCGTTCCAGTGGAAGTTCACCACCACCGACCTGGACGATCTGCTGACCAGACTCGACCGACACACAATCATCGACCGACAGGAAGAATCCTCCGCCGCTCTCGTGGCATGAGTAACCCCCGAAGGACTTCCGGAGCCGACCACTAAGACACGAGTGAGCTGGGCTCCCGCCGACATGTCCCGCGCTGCCTGTCGAGCTGCCCCAGACGTGGGGCAGGCAGGATCGTGGCCTGCCTGCCTGCCTGCCTGCCTGCCTGCCTGCCTGCCTGCCTGCCTGCCGGCCTGATGTGCGTCGCGGGTCTGCCTGATCTGCGCCGCCGGCCTCCGGTGAGCGACCGGTGTGATCGCCGACCGGAGCGGTCTGCCCCACTGCTGGGGCAGCTCTACAGGCACTCACCGGTACACCCCACCCGCCAGCCGTGGTCCGCCGCCCGCTGGCGCGCCCGGTCGGAACTCCTGGTACATGACGTGCAGGCCGACCCGGCCGAGGGTGAGGTGACGAAACGCGCCCAGGTCAGCGCGTCGCGGCACAGCGTTCAGTCGTCGGCGAGTGCGGCCAGCTCCGAATCCAGGAGCGCCGCGAGCCGGGCGTGTCGCTCCGGGTGGCTCTGCGGGGTCATGCTGCGGCTGGGCATCTCGACTGTCATCAGCAGGTACAGGTGCAACCGGTAGAGACCGAGCCGCCGGCGCGCCGAAACGTCCAGCACCAACGGCTCGGCGGCGGTGGCCTGATAACCGCGCAGCAGGGGATGCCCCGGGTCGTCCTCGATGCGTCGCAACAGCACTGGCGAGACCAGGTCCAGCAGCGGGTCGCCGTAGAGGAACCGTTCGCCGTCCACCAGCCCGCACAGCCGCAGCCGGCCGTCCGAATCAGGCGCCGCCAGCACGTTGCCGTCCCAGCAGTCGAAGTGCAGCAGCGCTGGGCGGCGCACCTCGTCCAACACGTCGGCGTGCCGCCCCACCAGCGCGTGCAGTCGCTCCGGGGTCACCGGCAGCCGGACGTTCCACTCGGTCGCGTCGGCCAGCAGCGCGTCGAGCATCGCCGTGAACGCGATCCGCCAGGTCGACCCGCCAGCCCGGCCGCCGTCGTACCCGAACCGGTCGCCGGTGACCCGATGCAGCGCGGCGAGGGCCACCCCGAGGTCGTACCGCGCCGGGCCGTCGTCGACCGCGACGCCGGCCACAGCCAGCTCGTGCAACGACCGGCCGGGCAGCAGCGCGGTGACCAACCATTCGCCGTACGCCGGGTCGGTGCCGTGATCCCACACCAGGGGTACGGGTACCTGCGGCGCGTGTTCGGCGACGAGTCGGAAGTAGCGTGCTTCGGCGGCGCAGAGCCCTCGTTCGTAGCGCAGCAGTGGCGTCCCGACCGGTGGGGCCAGCTTCAGCACCACCCGGCGGTCGTCGTCGAGCAGCGCCCACCAGACCGTCGCGTACCCGCCGCCGACCAGCGGACCGGCGTCGCGAACCCGGGTGTGCGACCCGAAGGACACACGAACCAGGTACGCCACGTCGTCGCTCGTGATCTGACGCTGCGTCGGGCTAACCCCGGTCACAATGCGGTGTCACCCCGCCGCGCGCGCGGCGCCGAACCTGCCGAGGCGCGAGCGGAATGCGGGACGGGACCAGCGGTGTCACGGCGGACCAACTCGGCGGGGAGCACCTCGACCCGGGGCGTCGGTGCCCCGCTGCCGAGCACCAGGGACATCGCCCGCACGCCCATGTCGACAAGCGGCAGTCGCACGGTGGTCAGCGCCGGAGTCACGTCCCGGGCGATCGGCATGTCGTCGAAGCCCACCACGGAGACCTGCTGCGGCACGGCCAGCGAGCGGGCCCGCAGGGTGGCGAGCGCGCCGATGGCCATCGAGTCGTTGAGCGCCACGATCGCGGTCAGCCCCGGGTCGGCGTCGAGCAGGCGGGCGGTCGCCTCGGCGCCGCCGTCGCGGTCGAACTCGGCGTACCGGATGCGCCGTTCCGGCAGGTCGCGGCCCTGCTCGGTGAGGGCCTGCCGGAAGCCGGCCAGCCGGTCGGTCGTGGTCGTGAGGATGCGCGGGCCGGCGACCACGCCGATCGCCCGGTGCCCCAGCCCGCACAGTTCCCGCCCGGCGAGGTAACCGCCGGCCCGATTGTCCGGCATCACCGCGTCGCCGGAGTGTTCGTGCCGGCCGATCACCGCGACCCGGCCTCCGGTCGCCTCGTACGCGGCGAGCTTCTCGTTGAGCTGCCGGGTGAACGCCTCGTCGTGATAGCCGGAGCCGGCCAGGATCAGCGCCGCGACCTGGTGGCCGCGCAGCAGCTCCACGTACTCCAGCTCACGATCTGGGTCCCGGTAGCTGTTGCAGATCATCAGCAGCCGGCCCTGGTCGCTGGCGACGCGTTGCAGGCCTCGGGTGATCTCGGCGAAGTACGGGTCGGAGACGTCGTGCACGATCACGCCGACCGCGCTGCGGTGCGAGCGGGCCAGCAGTTGGGCGTGTGCGTTCGGCACGTACTGCAGCTCGGCGACGGCGGCGAGCACCCGCTCGCGCAGCTCGTCGGTGACCGGCTTGCTGCTGCCGTTGATCACACGGGAAGCGGTGGCAGGTGAGACGCCCGCGCGACGCGCCACATCGGACAGGGTCGCCATGGCCCGCCCCCTCGATCTGTTGACGGCGTTTCGTCGTGCCGGCTAGCGTCACGGTACCGCAGAGAAAGCCCTTTCCCGCAGGGAGGCCGGCCGTGTCCGATCGCATCGCCGCCCCGCTGCCCGGCGGCATCGGGGTCTCCCGGCTGCGCGTCTACGACACCGTCGCCCCAGACGGCTCGGTGGGCGGCACTCCGCACGTGCACCTGTGCTGCACCGAGGGGTACGTGGTGACCGACGGCGAAGGCGCGGTGCAGACCCTGACCAGCTCTGGTTTTCGGGAGACTCCGCTGCGGCCGGGCGCGGTGGTCTGGTTCGAGCCGGGCACCGTGCACCGCCTGATCAACGGGGGCGGTCTGACCATTGTGGTGCTCATGCAGAACAGCGGTCTGCCCGAGGCCGGCGACGCGGTGCTGACGTTCCCGCCCGACGTGCTGGCCGATCCGGCCGCGTACGCCGCCGCGGTGGCGCTGCCCAGCGGGGGAGCGCCGGGTGCCGACGTGCGCTCCGCGTACCACCGGAGGGATCTTGCGGTGACCGGCTTCCAGGCACTGCGGTCTGGTGGTCCGGCGGCGCTTGCCGCGTTCCATGCCGCCGCGATCGCGCTGCGTCAGCCGCTGTTGGCGCGGTGGCGGCAGCGGTGGGAAGCCGGCGCTGGCCGCGCCGCCGCCGGCACCGACGCGCAGCTCGACGCCCTCGAACGGGGGGATCCCGGTCATCTGGGCGAGGCGGGGGTGTACGCGGTGGACGAGCCGATCGAGCGTGGTCGGTTGGGCATGTGTGGCCTGCTCGACACCTATCCGGCGGCGGTGTAATCGTCCACGCACGACGGTTGTTGAGTCGGTCGGACATCGGCGGAAATAGATCGAGGAAAGGCCTTGCCTGGCATTGATGGGCCGCCTACGCTCCTGGAAAGCGTTTGCCTGATCCGCCGACCGGCCCCTCCCGTGTACGTCGGGCCGGGCCCCGAGGAGGTTCCGCGTGACCGAGAACGTTCTGGACACGGCGGGCCGGAGGGCTGCGGACACGGCCACCGGCGGCGACAGGCCATCCACCGTGGCCGGGCCACCACCCGGCACCGGTGGCCGCCCACCTCGGCCGACGCTCGGTCGCCGGGCTGTGACGTTCGCCGACTCGCTCTGGCGCCCGGCGCTGGTGCTCGCGGCCTTCGTCGCCGCCTGGTGGTTCGTGGCCGCCCGCGAGTACGTCCCGAACTACCTGGTGCCCACGCCCGGCCAGGTCTGGGAGACGATGACCGGGCAGTGGTCCGAGTTGGCCCGACACACCCTGGTCACCCTCTACGAGACAGTGCTCGGCTTCGTGCTGGCCGCCGCGTTGGGTCTGGCCACCGCGGTCGCCATCGCCTACTCGCGCACCCTGGACAAGGCGCTCTACCCGATCGTCCTCTTCGCACAGGTCATTCCGAAGATCGCCATCGCGCCACTGCTGGTGGTCTGGTTCGGCCTCGGCCTCACTCCGAAGATCATCCTGGCGGTGCTCATCGCGTTCTTCCCGGTGGTCATCTCCGGCGTGGCGGGGCTGCGCTCCACCGACCCGGAGCTGCTCGATCTCGCCGCCACCATGGGCGCCGGGCCGTGGCGCACCTTCCGCAAGATCCGATTCCCGAACGCGTTGCCGCACCTGATGGCCGGCCTGAAGGTGGCCGTCACCCTCGCGGTGGTCGGTGCCGTGGTCGGGGAGTTCGTCGGCGCCAGCGAAGGGCTCGGCTACGTCCTGTTGCTGGCAAACGGCAACCTCGACGCCCCGCTGCTGTTCGCCGACCTGATCCTGATGTCCGCCATCGGCATCGTCCTGTTCGTCCTGGTCGAGATCGCCGAGGCACTGCTCATCCCCTGGCACGCCAGCCGTCGGGCCGGCGTGTCACTCACCACCTCCTGACCGACCCCATCACGGAGGCACCGATGAAACGCACCGCCACCACGATCCTGGCCACCGCCGCCCTGCTCCTCGCCGCCACCGGCTGCGGCGGGGACGACTCCGCCGGCAAGACCGGCGCCGACGGCAGCAAGCAGGTCACCCTCACCCTCAACTGGGTGCCCTACGGCGAGCACGCACCGTTCTACTACGGCCTGCAGAAGGGCTACTACTCCGCCGAGGGCATCGACCTGAAGATCCTGCCGGGCAACGGCTCGGGCAACACGGTCAAGCAGGTCGCCCAGAAGCAGACCGACTTCGGGTGGGCGGACAGCCCGGTGCTGCTCAAGTCGGTGGCCAGCGGGATGCCGGTGCGCAGCCTCGGCGCGTACCTGGAGAAGGGCCCCTCCTCGGTGGAGTTCTTCACCGAGGAGAACATCAAGACCCCGGCGGACCTCAAGGGCAAGACCGTCGGAGGCACCCCCGGTGACGCCCTCTACGCGACCTTCCCGGCCTGGCTGGAGAAGAACGGCCTCAAGAAGGACGACGTCAAGGTGGTCAACGTCGACGCCGCCGGCAAGATCGCCGCGCTGGCCGAGGGCAAGGTCGACGCCATCATGGGCTTCTTCCACGATCAGGCACCGACCATCGAGAGCAAGACCGGCAAGAAGGTCGACGTGCTGCTCTTCGCCGACTACGGGATGAACCTGCTCGGCACCGGCCTGATCGTCAACACCCAGACCCTGCAGAAGGACCCGGAGTTGGCCCGCAAGTTCGTCCGGGCCACCCAGAAGTCCTGGGCCGACGCCGCCCGGGACCCGGCCGGTGCGGTGAGCGCCATGACCGCGCTCGCCGAGAACGAGCCCGCGCCCGAGGTGCTCACCGAGCAGCTCGCCCTCAACCTGCCGCTGCTCGGCGCCGACGGGCCACCCGGGGTGAACACCGACGCCCAGTGGGCCGAGACCATCGACCTGATGTCCCGCTACGCGGAACTGAAGGACCCGGGCGAGCCCAAGGCGTACTGGGACTCCTCGTACGCGGCCCAGGGGTGACCCGGTGACCGCCGCGCCGGCCGCCACCGGCACCGCCATCGGTTTGTCCGGAGTGACTGTCCGGTTCACCTCCCGACGGTCGCAGACCACCGCGCTGGACGACGTGTCACTGGACATCGAGCCGGGCGAGTTCGTCACCATCGTCGGCCCGTCCGGCTGCGGCAAGTCCACCCTGCTGAAGATCGTCGCGGGGTTGGTCAAGCCGACCAGCGGGGCGGTGTCGCTGCTGGAACGCCCGGTGCGCGGCCCGCAGAAGGAGATCGGCTTCGTCTTCCAGAAGGCCGCGCTGCTGGAATGGCGCGGTGCGCGGGCCAACATCCTGCTTCAGGCCGAGATGCGGGGCATGGACCGGGCGCAGGCGGCCCGCCGCGCCGACGAGCTGATCGAGATGACTGAGCTGACCGGCTTCGAAAAGGCGTTGCCCCACGAGTTGTCCGGCGGCATGCAGCAGCGGGTGGCGCTCTGCCGCGCGCTGCTGCACTCCCCGCCGGTGCTGCTCATGGACGAACCGTTCGGCGCCCTGGACGCGCTGACCCGGGAGCAGATGAACGCCGAACTGCACCGGATCTGGCGGGAAACCGGCACCACGGTGGTGCTGGTCACCCACTCCATCGCCGAGGCGATCTTCCTCGGCACCCGGGTCGTCGTGATGAGCGCCCGGCCCGGCCGGATCATCGGCACCTTCCCGGTCGAGCTGCCGGCGCACCGCGACTACGCGCAGGTGATGTCGGACTCCCGCTTCGACCGGCTCGCCACCGACCTGCGTGGGTTGCTCGGCAGCGCGGCCGCCAACCACTGAGCGCGGATCGGCACGACCAGCACGACGGAAGGAACATCATGACCCGCAGGTCGATCGGCATCATCGTCAACGGAGTGACCGGAAGGATGGGTTACCGGCAGCACCTCGTCCGCTCGCTGCTGGCCATCCGCGAATCCGGCGGCGTGACGTTGGCCGACGGCACGACCATCTGGCCGGAACCGGTCCTGGTCGGGCGCAACGAGACGAAGCTCCGGGAACTCGCCGAACGGCACGGGTTGACCGACTGGACGACCGACCTGACCTCGGCGCTGGCCCGCGACGACGTCGAGATCTACTTCGACGCCCAGGTCACCCAGCAGCGGGAGAAGGCGATCAGGCGGGCCATCGAGGCGGGCAAGCACATCTACACGGAGAAGCCACTCGCTGAGGACACCGCCACCGCGCTCGACCTGGCCCGGGCGGCGGACGCGGCCGGCGTACGCACCGGCGTCGTGCAGGACAAGCTCTTCCTGCCCGGTCTGCGCAAGCTCAAGCGTCTCATCGACGGCGGCTTCTTCGGCCGGATCATCTCGGTGCGCGGCGAGTTCGGCTACTGGGTGTTCGAGGGCGACTGGCAGCCCGCGCAGCGGCCGTCGTGGAACTATCGGGCCGAGGATGGCGGCGGCATCGTGGTGGACATGTTCCCGCACTGGCACTACGTGCTGGAGGAGCTGTTCGGTCGGGTCAACGCCGTCTCCTGCGTGACCGCCACCCACATGCCCGAGCGGGTCGACGAGGCCGGTCAGGCGTACGCGGCCACCGCCGACGACGCGGCGTACGCGATCTTCGAACTCGACGGCGGCGTGATCGCGCAGATCAACTCCTCCTGGACCGTGCGGGTGTACCGCGACGAACTGGTGGAGTTCCAGGTCGACGGCACCGAGGGCAGCGCGATCGCCGGGCTGCGCAACTGTCGGGTGCAGCATCGGGCGGTCACCCCGAAGCCGGTGTGGAACCCGGACCTGCCCGTCACCGAGGACTTCCGCGCCCAGTGGGCCGAGGTGCCCGACAACGAGGAGTTCGACAACGGCTTCAAGGCGCAGTGGGAGGCGTTCCTGCGGCACGTCGTGGCCGGTGAGCCGTTTCGGTGGGACTTCCTGGCCGGCGCGCGCGGCGTGCAGCTCGCCGAGCTGGGGTTGCGGTCGGCCCGCGAGGGCGGTCGCGTCGAGGTGCCGGAGCTGCACTCGTGACGGCGGAGGTCGTGTTGCCCGGCGGGCGGCGGCACCGGCTGGCCGGGGGAAGTGGGTTCGCCCGCCCGGCCGCACCCGCGACCAGCCGGATCGCGTACGCCGCCGCGCACGTGGTCGCCGACCCGAGGGCGGAGAACGTGCCGGGTGCCCCTGCGGCGGTGGACTGGGACACCACGCTCGCCTTTCGGCGGCACCTCTGGTCGTACGGGCTGGGGGTCGCCGAGGCGATGGACACCGCCCAGCGGGGGATGGGGCTGGACTACCTGGCCACCCGGGAGTTGATCCGTCGCAGCGCCGCCGAGGCCCGCGCGGTGGGTGCGCGGATCGTCGCCGGCGTCAACACCGATCAGCTGCCGCCCGGCCCGGCCACCCTGGCGGCGATCCGGGCCGCGTACACCGAGCAGCTCGAAGACGTGCGCGCCGCCGGCGCCCAGCCGGTGCTGATGTGCAGCCGGCACCTGGCCGCCGCCGCCCGGGGCCCGGAAGACTACCTTCGGGTGTACGACGAGCTGCTGACCGCCGCCGAGCAGCCGGTGGTGCTGCACTGGCTGGGCCCGATGTTCGACCCGGCGTTGACCGGCTACTGGGGTGCGGCCGACCTGGACCTGGCCGCCGACACGGTCACCGAGCTGATCAAGACGCACCAGTCCAAGGTGGACGGCATCAAGGTGTCGCTGTTGGACGCGGGCCGAGAGGTCGAGCTGCGCCGACGGCTACCGGCCGGGGTACGCCTCTACACCGGCGACGACTTCCACTACCCGGAGCTGATCCGGGGTGACGACGTCGGTCATTCCGACGCGCTGCTCGGGGTGTTCGCGGCCATCGCACCGGCCGCCGCCGCCGCGCTGGCTGCCCTCGACCGGGGGGACCTGGCCGCGTACGACGAGATCTTCGCCCCGACCGTGCCGCTGGCCCGGCACCTGTTCGCGGCCCCGACCTGGCACTACAAGACGGGGATCGTCTTCCTGGCCTGGCTGGCCGGGCACCAGGACCATTTCACGATGGTCGGCGGCGCGCAGTCCGGCCGGTCCCCGGCGCACCTGGCGACCCTGCTCACCCTGGCCGACGCCGCCGGGTTGCTGCCGGACGCCGATCTGGCCGCCGCCCGCGCCCGGGCGCTGTTTACGGTGGCGGGTGTCCGGCAATGAGCGGGCTGGAGCGGTTCTCGTTCAACCAGGCCACCGCTCAGCATTGGCCCCTGCCGGACGTGGTGGCCGGGTGTGTGGCTGCCGGCGTACCGGGCATCGGATTGTGGCGGGAGCCCGTCGCGGAGCACGGGCTGGCCCGTTCCGCGAAGCTGGTCCGCGACGCCGGCCTCGCCGTCACCTCGCTGTGTCGGGGAGGCTTCTTCTCCGCCGACGACTGGCGGGCGGAGAACCTGCGGGCCATCGAGGAAGCGGCCACGCTGGGCGCACCGGAGCTGGTGCTGGTCTCCGGCGGGCTGCCGCCCGGCAGCCGGAACATCGACGGCGCCCGCCGTCAGGTCGCCGACGCGATCGGCGAGTTGGCCCCGCACGCCGCGGCGGCCGGGGTACGGCTGGCCATCGAGCCACTGCACCCGATGTTCGCCGCCGACCGCTGCGTGATCGCCACCCTCGGGCAGGCGCTGGACATCGCCGAACGGTTCGACCCAACGGTCGTCGGTGTGGTGGTCGACGCGTACCACGTGTGGTGGGACGACACCGTGTACGCGCAGATCGAGCGGGCCGGCCCACGAATCGCCGCGTTCCAGGTCTGCGACTGGGTGACGCCGCTGCCGGAGGGGGTGCTGCTCGGCCGGGCGCTGCCCGGCGAGGGCTGCATCGAGCTGCGCCGGCTGCGCGAGGCGGTGGACGCGGCCGGGTATGTCGGCCCGATCGAGGTGGAGGTCTTCTCCGCCGAGGTGTGGGCGCGTCCGGGCGCGGAGGTGCTGGACGCGGCGATCGCCGGCTACCTGGACCACGTTGTCTGAGGTTCTCGAACGGTGTTGGCCGGCGGCGGTTGGGGCCTGGCTGGGCATCGGCACCGCGCCGGCCACCCTGGTGCTGGGTGCGGCGATGGCTGCCCGGCACGGCGGCGCGGTGCCGGTGGCCGGGCTGCTGGTCGGCGCGGCACTGATGGCGGCGCTGCTCTGGGGGCAGGGCCGGATCGGTCTGCGCCGGCCCCTCGGCGACGGTCAGACGCTGACGGCGGTGCTGCCCGCGTACCTGGGGGACACCTCGCGGCTGCTGCTGGCGGCGGTGCTGACCGTGTCGATGGTCGGCCTGGAACGGGTTCAATGTCGGGCTCGGCGGGGCCTCCCTGGCCGCGTTGACGCATCTGTCGGCCTGGGCCCCTTGCTCAAGATCTGCGCAACTTCAGGGATGGTGCTGCCTCTGCCGCACGTGAGGCAGCAACTTCGGTGAACTTGCTGCCTCATGTGCGGCACACGTGAGGTCGCTGTCGCGCATCGGCGATGTGTGCGCTGGCGCCCTGTCCAGGATCAGTGAGACGGCAACGCGAGACAGCAGGTGGGACTGGACAGGCAGGCGGTCTACTTTTCCGCTTTGTTGCGGGTGCTGAGGTTCCCGGCGGTCGACGCGGGGTTCAAAGGTGGCCAGGAAGGCGTCACCCGCCATTGGGGCGGCATCGCCGCCGATCGCGGCAGAAGCCCCGCTCGGTGACCTTTGGGTCGGTACGTGCAGGGTCGAGCCGTCAGGCGTACGAGGGCCGGCGCGGCTCCAGCAATTCGGTCACGTCGCCACGGTCGAGCACTTCGATCAGTGCGTCTGTGCCACGTTCGACCTTGACCGCTATCTCCTCCGGGTGCAGAGGGATCAGCGCGAGCAACGCGATCTGTATGCCGCCGGGCACCGCGATCGTGCGAGCCTCGGGCGGCACACGCAGCATCGGCGTGACAACGACTCCGGCGAACGGGGTGTCCGTAGCGTACGGCTGCGCGGGATCGCCGTTCGGCACGGAATGCCATTCGCCGATCCAGCTCCCATACTCGTGCGGCAGCCGGGCCACCTGTTTGAGGACTCGCAGCGGCCAGCCGGCCGGGTCATCGTCCAGCCCGGTCAGCCGAGTCAGCGGCCAGTCCGCCGGCAGGCACAGCATCAGTTCGGCGTACGGGCTGATGCCATGGCCCTCGGGGACCGTCATCGGCCGCTCACTCATCCCCGACGTGATCAGCGTCCGGTAGGGGCGTTCCTCGGTGGGTGCCACGACAAAGACATGCACGCCGACCAGGTGCGACGCAATCTCGTGGTAGACGAACTCGACAGGCCCGAAGTGTTCCTCGCTGTGCCGGTCGACGGCCTCGGCGAAGCCCCGCTGCGGCCCTTGCGCCGGTACGAACCCGTCATGCAACGGCTGATGACGGAGGACTCCTGACCCGCGCGGCTCGTTCATGACAACGCAGCCTAGGCCAAGATCCATCGAGGGGAAGACCCCCGTCATTCACATCGATGAGATGAATCAGTAGCCCGGTTCGTCGCCCGCGGCCAGCCGGGCCGCGGCCTCGGCGGGCGTGTCGTCGTAGCCGGGCCGAGCCAGGAGCACCGATTGGAAGAAGCGGCCCTGCTCGTCGTCCGGGTCGTCTTCCTCGCTGAACGGCCGCCACAGCGCGAGGTGCAGCTTTCGCGCGGTGAACCCGTCGTCGTCCTCGTTCGGCACGATGTCGATATGGCGACGTAGGCGTTCCACGACCTCCAGCGCCGGCAGCCCGAAGACATCGACGTCGCGGTAGCGCACCACGTCCTGCTCGTGCGGACGCCACATCTCGATCGCGTTGACCCGGCCCCGCGTCGGCCCGACCCCGAACCCCACGCTGAACCCCAGCCCGCTCGGCAGATGCAGGACCAGTTCGCCATGGACGGTCGGCGTCAGCCGGCCGAGCGTTTCGAGCGCCCCGCGGGCCTCGTCGATCGTCATGCCGAGCGAAAGCGGACCCACCCCGCGCGGTGGATCGAGCACGAACTCCATTTACTGATCATCGCAACCGGCTCACGGGCGCACGCAACGGGACCAGTTGATACCACTCCTCGGAAAAGCAGGGGAGTATGATCATGGCCGTGGTCTGGGACCTGGTCCTGCGTCGGGCAGACGTCAGCGCAGTCGCCGAGGCCCGCCTCGCTCCTCTCACTTCAGGAGGACCTCCCGTGACGGACACCGTCCTGAAGTTGGAAGACGTCACCTTCCGGCGCGGCGACAACCTCATCATCCGCGGCCTCAGCCTCACGGTCCACCGAGGCGAGCACTGGGCGCTCCTGGGCCCGAACGGCGCTGGCAAGAGCACGCTCCTCAATTTCTGCGGAGCGTGGGTCCATCCAACCTCCGGGGTCGTCAGCGTGCTCGGGCAGCGACTCGGGCGCGTGGAGCTGCAGGCGCTGCGGCGCGACATCGGCCACGTCGATCCCCGCCACCCGCTCCGGTCGCCGCTCTCGGTGCGCGAGGTCGTCCTGACCGGCATCACCGGCACGATCGAGACGCCGATGCGGTGGACACCCGCCGCGGAACAGGTCGAGAAGGTCGACTCGCTCATTGCCTCGGTCGGCCTGGCGCACCGCCGCACAGCGGCATGGCCCGTCCTGTCTCAAGGGGAACGAGGTCGCGTCCTCATCGCCCGCGCCCTGGCCGGTGACCCGCGGCTGCTCCTGCTCGACGAGCCGACCACGGGTCTCGACGTCGCCGCCCGGGAGCAACTTCTGGAGACGATCGCGCAGGTGGTCAGCGCAACTCCCGACCTCGCGTCCGTGATCGTCACCCATCATCTGGAGGAGCTGCCTGCGACGACCACGCACGCGCTGCTCATCTCCGAGGGGCTCGCCGTTGCCAGCGGTCGAGCCGAAGCCGCCATCACCTCCGATGCGATCTCGCGTGCCTTCAGGCACCCCATCGAGGTCGAACGCACTGCCGGGCGATGGCACGCGAGAGCACGCTCGTCAGGCGTGAGCCTGGGCCACGTCGCCCATTAACGCTCAGCCCGGTGACGCCCAGGTGGAGGCCGCCGCCCGTCGGCGCAGTCGTACTTCGTACCGTGGCGGCCCGGTGTGGGGTGCCGCCGGCGCTGCTGGCGGTGGCCTGCACGCTGTGCCGTGGATGCGGTCGAACGGCATGACCGACGCGCCTCGCTCGGCGACGTCGGCCTGCCGGGCGGCGGAGGTGGTGCCAGCGGCAGTCAGCAGAAGTAGAACAGCACGCCCGTCACCCTGGGCTGTCCCTCGGTGCACCCAGCCCCGGTTGACCAGGTTGGTGACAGGCGCGTTGCCTTCCTCCATCGCGGAGGATGGGCTCACATCCGGATTCCTGCGGAGGACAAGACATGACAACGGCAAGCGACCGTTACGTGGTCCGGCCCGGCCGAGCCAGCGACGCCGCCGAACTAGCCCGGCTGCACGCGTCGGTCCAGCTTCAGGCGTTGACTGGCGGCCAGCCGCACCCCGGCATCGCTGCCTGGGTGGAAGACCTGCTGGACGGTCATCCCTCCGTCGTGCCCGACGACTTCCTGGTTGCCGAGGACTCGGCCACCGGCCGCCCGGTGGCAAGTCTGGTGGGGTTGCGGCAGCACTGGAGCCTTGCCGGGGTGCGGCTGCCGGTTGCCCAGGTCGAGCTGGTCGGTACGGCACCGGAGCACCGCGGAAACCGGCTCACCGAACGGTTGTTCGCCGCACTGCACCAGCGGTACGCGGCAGATGGCGTGCCGGTGCAGGTGATCGAGGGGATCCCGTACTTCTATCGGCGGCTCGGCTACGAGTACGCCCTGGCCAACGACGGTGCTCCGACGGTGCCCGCCGCCGCGCTGCTGGCCATCGAGCACGATCGCTCCGCCAGCCTGACGGTCCGCCCGGCCACCGTCGCCGACGCGGACGCGCTCGCCGGCATCGACCGACGGCTCGCCGACGGCGATGCCCTGCTCTGCCCGAGAGACGCCGGGGTGTGGCGGTACGAGATCGCCGGTCGCCGTCCGGTGGATCTCGCCCGGCGCGTGGTCACCGTGCTGGTCCAGGGCGGCGACGTGCGTGGTTATCTGGTGCACGGTTCCCGGCTCTCCGCCGCCGGTGAGCTGAACGTGTTCGCCGCCGCAGTCGACCAGCCGGCCGACTGGCCGCAGGCCGCCGCCGCCATGCACACGCACCTCACTCACGTCGGCCGGCGGTACGAGGCGGCGGCGGAAGGGCCGTTCGCGGCGGTGCGGCCCATCCTCGGCCCGGAGCACCCACTGGTTCGGCTCAGCCCGGCTGGCGTACCGAGGCGGCCCAGAGGCTGGTACGTCCGCACCGGTGATCCGGCCGACCTGCTTGCCCGGCTGCGACCGCTGCTGCGGGCACGCTGGCAGGCAGCCGACCTGCGCTGGCACGAGCCGACGATGACCATCGACATGTACGGCCGCGCCGCCCGGCTCGAGTTCACCGACGGCAGACTGACTGACGTGATCGGCATGCGTGGCGCCGTCAGCCCGTCCACCGAACCTGGAACCCACGCCGCCATCCCACCGGGCGCCCTGCTCCAGTTGGCCCTCGGTCACCGCACCCTGCCCGAGGTGTTGCACACCTGGCCAGACTGCCTCCTGGGCAACCGTCATACCGAGCAGTTCTTGACAGCGGCCTTTCCCCGGGTGCCGGTCCAGGTCTGGCCCCGCAACTGACCGCACCTGCGGGTATCCGTACCCGCGCACCCTGCCTGGGCAGCGCCTGAGCAACATGATCTAGTCGCGGCTGGCAGAACATGATCTTATACGCACCAGCGATCCGTAACAGTGCGCGAACCTCCGATTAACCGTCGGCGGCTTAGGTGGGGCTGCGCTCCCATCAGCGGGTCGTGATCGAAGAACAGCTCCACAAGGGAGCACTTGAAAGGAGCCTCGTGGCTACTAGCACGAGCGGAAACAGGCTGCGAAGACTGGCGGTACCGACGCTGGTCTTCGCCCTGGTCACCGGCACCACCGGTGTCGCGGGAGCGGCGTCGGCGGCCCCCGTCGGGCCGTCGGGCAACGGCAGCGGTGCGGCCGGCTACTTCACCCCCGGGAACGAAAAGAAGGTCACCCTGACCGACGGGGCCGACCGTCGACCCGCCGGCAAGGACTCGGCCAGCCAACGGGCCACGACCGACGGGAGCGGCTCTGGCCAGTACATCGTCGAACTGGCCGAGGACCCTCTGACCTCGTATGCCGGCGGTGTGTCCGGGCTGGCGCGAACCCGTCCGGAGTCGGGCAACCGCCTGGACGCGACGTCGGCACCGTCCCGGGCTTACCGCGGACACCTCGACGCACAGCGGAACGCCGTTGCTGCCGCCGTCGGCGTGAAGATCATCACGTCGTACACGACCGCCTTCAACGGGTTCTCGGCACAGCTGACCGCCCAGCAGGTGACCACCTTGAAGGCGGACAAGCGCGTCCGCGCCGTCACCGCCTCGCGGATGCTCGGCAACCGGTCGGCGTCGCCCCTCGCGACCACCCCGAACGACCCGCAGGCACCCTCGACCGCGGCCGATCAGTCGGCCGCGACGGGCCTCGCCGCCAAACCGGCCAAGCCTGCCAAACCGGCCAAGCCTGCCGAGCCGGCCAAGCCTGCCGACCCGGCGAAGCCTGTCGAGCCGGCGAAGCCTGCCAAGCCGGCCAAGCCAGCCAAGCCGGTCAAGCCTGGCCCCAACACGGGCGCGGGCACGGTGATCGGCGTTCTGGACACCGGCATCTGGCCGGAGAGTGCGTCGTTCGCCAAGAAGATGCCCGCTCCCGCGACCTGGCACGGCACCTGCCAGACCGGCGTGGCCTTCGTGGCCGAGCACTGCAACGGCAAGATCGTTGGCGCCCGGTACTTCGCGGATTCGCTGCTCGCGGGCGGCGGCTCGCTGCCCGAGGGTGAGGTCCTCTCCGCCCGCGACATGGTCGGGCACGGCACCCACACCGCGTCCACGGCGGCGGGTCTGCCGTTGTCGAACGTCACGATCGACGGTCGCGGCTTCGGCCCCATCTCCGGCGTGGCGCCGGACGCTCAGATCGCCGTCTACAAGGTGCTCTGGGGCGGCGGGGGCTCCGACGCCGACATCATCGCCGGCATCGACGCGGCTGTCGCCGACGGCGTGCAGGTCCTGAACTACTCGATCGGCAGCGATCTCGGCGACTGGGAAGCCAACACCCCCACCGGCATCGCCTTCCTCAACGCCACGCTGGCGGGAGTCTTCGTGGCGGCGTCGGCGGGCAACACCGGCATCGTGAGCGGGGCGATCAGCAACGCGGCGCCCTGGGTGACCACGGTCGGCGCGGCGGTGACGAACCTCGACGAGGCGACCGTCAAGCTGGGCGACGGCACGAAGCTCGTCGGCGGTTCGCTGGACGCGCTGCCCGGTGGCGACTCGCGGCCGATGGTCTTCGGCGAGCAGGCCGGTTCGCCGGATCTGGGCGCCGTGTACTGCGCACCAGGCAGCCTCGACCCGGCCATGATCAAGGGCAAGGTGGTCGCCTGCGCGCTGGACAACATGTTCAACTCTGCCGCCGAGGTCAAGGCCAAGGGCGGGGCGGCGATGGTGGTGTTCGCCCCCGTCGGCAACTACCGGATCAACTCGATCTTCAACTTCCCGGTCGTCTACCTGCCGACCGAGAAGCAGGCCGGCACGCTGTTCAACTACCTGATGCGCCACCCCACCGACGCGAAGGTGTCTCTGCGCACCGGCGGTGACGGCTCCAGCGTCCCCGGCGTACCCAGTGTCGCGGACTTCTCCTCCACCGGACCGGACAAGGTGACCCTCGGCGTCTTCAAGCCGGACCTGGTCGCACCGGGCTCGGACATCATCGCCGCGGTCTCACCAGCGGGCAACTTCGGGCGGGAGTACGACGCGTACTCGGGCACCTCGATGGCCTCGCCGTACGTGGCCGGCGCGGCGGCGGTTCTGCGTGCCACGCACCCGAACTGGTCGCCGGGCGCGGTCGCCTCGGCGCTGCGGACCACTGCCACCGACACGGTCGGCACCAGCAGCCCTCTGGACCAGGGCAGTGGCTTCATCAACCTGGCCGGGGCCACCGACCCGGGTCTGGTCATCGAGCCGACCGCCGCGGACCTGATCGCCTTCAGCGAGACGGCTGAACCGGACGGCAAGGAGCTCAACCTGCCGGCCATCTCGCTGCGGGAGTACGACGGCACCCGCCCGGTGACGCTCACCCGCACCCTGACCAACGTGGGCAAGGCGCGGGAGACCTACCGCTCGTCGGTGTCCGGCCTGGCCGGCATGAAGGTCACCGTGGCACCGGAATCGGTGACGCTGGAGCCTGGCAAGTCCGCGAAGGTGACCATCACCCTGCGCCGGGGCAACGCGCCCTGGGACCGGTACGTGACCGGGTCGATCGGCTGGCGCGGCAAGGCTCACAGCGCCCGGATCCCGGTCGCCGCCCGTCCGTGGGGGATCGCGCCCCGACCGTACGGTGACGACGGGGAGGAATACGCTCGGATGGCCAATGGTGCGTCCGGCTCGATCCAGCCTGGCTTCACCGGACCGCTCACCGGTCGCAGCACCGGCTACACGCCTGTGCAGCGGAAGTCGTACTCCATGCCGGCTGGCGTCTACGGCGGCGCGTTCGACCCGAGCGCCGCGGGAGTGAAGAAGGTCGACTTCACGGTGCCAGCGAACACCGCCGGCATCATTGTCGAAACCAGCACCGACGACCCGAACACGAATCTCGACCTCTACCTGTACAAGGGTGACAAGCTCATCTTCAGCAGTGACAGGTACTGGACCAGCGCGGAGCAGGCGTACAAGTTCCTGCCCGAGCCGGGGCGTTACACCGCGTACGTGTTCGCACAGTTCCCCGGCGGCCCGGTCGTCGACTTCCAGCTGAGCCACGCCATCATCGGCCGAAACGCCAAGTATGCCGATGCCACGCTGACGCTCCCAGCAAAGGCGGAGCGCGGTGCGACTCAAGGATTCACGCTGAAGCCGAAGAAGCCGCTGCCGGAGGGTGACTTCTGGGCCTACACCGAGCTGAGCACCAACGGCACGGTCATTCCTGGCAACCTCGTCTACACAGAGCAGAGCGCCTGGGAATAACCAGTATTGGCGGTGGGGCGGTGCCGATGGCACCGCCCCACTGTCGTACCACCGCTCAGGCGACCGTGGTCGTACGCCGCCCGACGCCCGGTGGATGAGCCATGCCAGGTGAAGGTTCCTGCGCGATCTTGCGATTACTGTCTCGATATAAGGGGCATTCCACGTATATCGACGACCGAAACTGCAAGATCGGCGCGGGCGGGCGGGCGGGCGGGCGCGGGCGGGCGGGCGGGCGCGGGGCGGGTTAGGTTGCCGGGATGGTCAGGTTTAGCGAGCGGGTCTCTCCGCTGGTGTAGGTGACCGTCACCCGGGCGGTGAAGGTTCCCTTGCGGGGGTAGCTGTGGGATGCCGACCGCGGGGTTGCCCCATGCGAGATGGCACTGTTGTCGCCGAAGTCCCACGCGTAGTCGGTGATGCTCTGCCCGGACGGCGCTGTCGCGGTGGCGGTGAGCGTGGTGGTCAGTGGCGCGGTGCCGCCGGTCGGGTTGGCGGCCAGCGACAGCATCCCGCATCGCGGTACTGACAGCCAGTGATGACCGTCAATAGCATGCTGCTAAGCGGTTTCCTGGCAAGTGCAGGTACTACGGTCGGCCAGGAAGCGGGCGGCAGAAAAGGAGAAGCGGATGATCGTCACGTCGCGCGAAATCGTCGAACAGGTGTTGCGGGCGGGCCGTGAAGTCGATATCGAGAGGTTCGTCGGGTTGATGGCGCCCGACGGATACATCGAGTGGCCGTACCGGCCGCCGGGCGTGCCCGCCCAGGTGCGGGGCCGCGCAGAGATCCGCAGGCATCTGACCGAGACCGCCGATGGGTTCATCAGGATCGTCGAACACCGCGACGTGGTGGTGCACGAGACGACTGATCCGGAGGTGGTCATCGTGGAGTACGAAGCGCACGGCACCCTTGTCGCGACTGGCGCAGCGTTCGAGCAGATGGTCATCGCCGTATTCCGTGTCCGGGATGGCCAGATCCTGTCGTACCGCGACTACATCAACCCGCTGCCTCTGCTGGAAGCACTCGCCAGCATCACCGGTGGCGTCCGCGCGTAGTCACCGGTCCCGACGGGCCCCGCGCCCCCACGCACAGCACCTACCATGGTCCGAACATCCGTCGTGCCACGCGGCGACGGAGCCGGGCGACCTGGGGAGGTCTCGTGACGGTGCCATCCACATCGGATCTGCCCGAGAGTCGAGGAGCCGACCGGATCGACACCTCGACCGTGCACCCGGCCCGCCGCTACAACTACTGGCTCGGCGGCAAGGACAATTTCGCCGTCGACCGAGAGTCCGGGGACCAGATCGCCGCCGTCTATCCAGGGGTGCGCACCCTCGCACGGGAGAACCGGGCCTTCCTCGGCCGGGCGGTTCGGTTTCTCGCCGAGGAGGCCGGCGTGCGGCAGTTCCTCGACATCGGCACCGGCATCCCAAGCGCCGACAACACCCACGAGGTCGCCCAGTCCGTCGCCCCCGAGTCCCGGGTGGTCTACGTCGACAACGACCCGATGGTGCTGGTCCACGCCCGCGCGCTGCTCACCAGCGACCCGGCCGGCGCCACCGCCTACCTCGACGCCGATCTGCGCGACCCGGAGCAGATCCTCGCCGACCCGCAGTTGCACGCCACCCTGGACCTGTCCCGGCCGGTTGCCCTGGTGCTGGTCGCCGTGACGCACTTCCTCACCGACGACGACCGCCCACACGAGCAGGTTGCCCGGCTGCTGGACGCACTGCCGTCGGGGAGTTGGCTGGCGCTGACCCACTTCACCACCGACCACATTCCCATCGAGATCGTCGAGCGGATGGAGGCCGAGTTCGCCGCCGGCCGGATGAAGCAGGACGCCGTACCCCGTGACCGCACCGAGTTCGCCCGCTTCTTCACCGGCCTGGAGTTGGCCGAGCCGGGCATCGTGCCGGTCACCGAGTGGCGGCCACAGGTGCCACCGGAGCAGCGGCCGTCTCTGGCTGACGCCTCCATCTACGGTGCGGTGGCCCGCAAGCCCTGACCGAGAGGTCGATGGGACGCGTCGCCTGCGATCCCAGCCGAAGCCCGACTGACGTCACGACCGGTGCTGGCTGCTCG
Organism: Micromonospora sp. DT201; assembly: GCF_049841575.1. Taxonomy (NCBI): domain Bacteria; kingdom Bacillati; phylum Actinomycetota; class Actinomycetes; order Micromonosporales; family Micromonosporaceae; genus Micromonospora; species Micromonospora sp. DT201. Next base: position 219,704 of record NZ_JBNCKP010000004.1, read on the forward strand.
AGTACCTCGAAGGCTGGTACGGGCCAGATCCGCCGCGCCCTAAGCTTGCGCTCGTTCGCCGTCACCAGCATCGACCGAGGTGGATTTCGGCTTGCGGCGTAGTTCGCGTAGCACGCCGTGCCGGCGCAGGGCCCACGCGAGGCGCCGGACGCTCGGGTGTCGCACGAACAACACCGCTGCCCGGCGGATCAGGCCGAATCGGTTGTCGTCCACCTGGTTCGCGACAGCCTGCCAGATCAGCTCGCGCACCTTGGCGCTGTCCAGCACCGCCCGCACCTCGCGCCGCACCGCAGGGTCCTCGGCCGCCGAGGCAATGGCGGCAGCCTGACCAGGCCGGTCCGCAAGCGGCTCCACCGCCGCAGCCACGAGCGGGCGGCGTACCTCGTCCTGCTCCAGCAGCAGCAACAAGGCCTCTCGAACCTCGATCGTGTCCAGGCCGGACCGCAGCAGGCTCAACAGGCTGTGCTCAACCTCGCGGTCGTGATCCGGGACGGACAGCGCGGCCAGCAGCACCGCCACCTCGTCGAGATCGATGAGGTGGCGCAGCCCGCTGCGAAACTCCGGCAGCTCCCAGGCAACCTGGAGACCCTTCACGAGGTTGCGGTTCATGAGCCATCCGCTACCCGGAAGCGGCGGCCGGCGAAACCCCCGCGATCACAGCCGGCGAAATCGGCGACCGGCTACGGGTCGTAGCGATCGTGCTGTCGCACCGCCATCCGACCGCAATGACGACTCACGGAGTGACGCCGGCGTGGGGTGGTGCCCAAGAGGGGCGCCAGGTTGCCGTGGGCAGCGGCGCCAGGCTTGCGAAGTGCTCGACGACCGCCCGGAGCCCTGGGTGTGGATTCGCTCGGGGGAGGATGAGCGAGAGTGGGTAGGCCAGCGTCGGATTGACGATCGGGATGCGGCGTAGGTCGTGGTTCGTCGGCCAGATGTACCGGTCGCGCGAGCCGACGAGGGTTGCCACGTCGGCGGATTCCGCGAGGATGTCGAGGAGGACCTCGTCCCCGAAATTCGGGCCCGCCGCGTCGATGCGGAGGTCGAAGTCGGCAGCGAGCTGATCGTAGAAATCCGCCCATTCGCTTCGCGGCGCGATGCCCGGCACCCAGATCCGGTGCCGGCGCAGCTGTGCTGGTGTCAGTGTTCGGGCGGAGGCGAGCGGGTGCCGCGGGCCGACGAGCAGCTCCGTCGGGGAGTCGAACGCGTGGATCATCTGCACGTCGCGCGGCAGTGCGGCCGGGTCGGTGACCGAGCGGAACGAAGCGTCGATATCGCCGGCCTGGACGGCGGCGACGGCCACGCGAGGATCGTTGACTCTGAGGGTCACCACGTCGAGGTCGGTTTCGGGGTGCGACCGCCAGTAGTCGTGCAGCACGACGGCCTGCGCGGTTCGCAGGCCGAGAACGTCGATCCGAAGCGCCCGTGAGCCTGGTCTGATCGCGGCGACGGCGCGATCGACACCCGCGACGATGGTCCGGGCGTGTGGGAGGAAGGCTTGGCCGTCGAGCGTCAGCTCGACCCCTCGGGCGGTACGGGTGAACAACCGGACGTCGAGGTCGCGTTCGAGCGTGGCGATCCGCTTCGACACGGCCTGTTGCGTGACGCCGAGCTCGTCGGCGGCGTGTTGCAACTGCCCGAGCTCGGCCGCGCGGACGAACGATCGCACCGCCTCGGTATCCACTGGCTCATTATGCATGCGCACAACTGATGGTTGTGGCTCGCCCGGACGTTGGTTGTTTGCGCCTGCGCGGACTCGTCGAGTGAGATGCAGAGACCCAAACATCGGTTGTCGCGAGGGGGGCGTATGCGCGTACGGTTGGGGCCCGATTTCGGGTGGCTGTGGTCGGCGTACGCGGTCAGCACGTACGGCACGTGGATCGCCTTCGGCGCGTTCCCGCTGCTCGCGGTTCAGGTGCTGCACTCGTCGGCGTTCGCCGTCTCGCTCCTGGAGGCAGCCGGTCTTGCCGTCGCGGCAATCGTCGCCTTCTCACTCGGCCCGTGGGTCGAGCACCAGGCCAAGCGTCCGGTAATGATCGCCATGGACCTGATCCGGTTCGTCGCGATGGCAAGTGTGCCGATCGCGTACGTCCTCGGCTTGCTGTCGTACGCCCAACTGCTGGTCGTTTCGGTCCTCTGCGGAACCGCGAGCATCGCCTTCGCCGCCGCATCTGGCGCGTACCTGAAGTATCTCGTCCGTCGTGATCACCTGCTCGTGGCGAACGGGAGATTCGAGGGCACGAACTGGGTGGCGACCGCGGCGGGCCCACCCCTCGGCGGTGCCCTCATCGGGTTGCTCGGCCCGGTCGTCACGATCATGGCCGACGCCTTCAGCTATTTGCTGTCCGCGCTCGGGGTCGTCCGCGTCCGGGGCGGAGACGTCGCAGCGCCCCGAGAGAGTGCCTCCAGGATGCGCGGAGCAGACCTGCTCGACGGCTTGCGGTTCATCCTGCGCGACCGCGTACTCAAGGGCCTGTTCCTCAACTCGGTCCTGGTCGGCGGCCTCATCATGGCCACCGCCCCGCTCCTGGCCGTCCTCCTGCTAGGCCAGTTTCACTTTCCGGCCTGGCAGTACGGTCTGGCTTTCGGCATCCCAGCACTCGGCGGTTTCGTGGGCGCGCGGCTGTCCGCGCGGCTCGTGAGCCGCTACGGCAGACACCGGATCATGATTGTCTTCGGTTGGCTGCGGTCGCTCTTTCCACTCGGTCTCGCGCTCGTTCAACCCGGCATCCCCGGACTCATCACCGTGATCGTCGTCGAGGGCCTGCTGATCACGTGCATGGGCATCTTCAATCCGATCTACGCGACCGAACGCCTGCAACGGACTCCCGCGGACCACACCGCCCGGATCCTCAGCACCTGGAGTGCCACCGGCAAACTCCTCCAGGCCATCCTGATGGTGCTATGGGGCGTTCTCGCCACACTCACCAGCCCGCTCGCCGCGATCACCACTTCCGGCGTACTCCTGCTCGCCACCCCACTCCTGCTGCCCGGGTCAACGCATTTTCGCGCGCCTGAGCCGGCCGCGTCGGCCGAGGACGTCCGGGTCGCATGATTCCCCCCAGGCCCCGCGGCGCCGCCGGGACCGCGTGGGCGGTTCCGGCGGCGCCGACCCGGGCACCACGCGCACGGTGGTGCCGGTTGGCCCGGGGCGCGTCAGATCGTGGCGGGCACTGACGACTGCGTCCGGCGTCGGGCCCGACGACCACTGAGCGCCATCAGGAACCCGCCCAACGTCATTGCCAGCGCGACCAGTGCGAGGACACCGGCCGCGACCAGGTAGGACACGGCCAGCGGCTGGCCGACCAGACGCGGCGTGCCGTCGTTGCCCGGGCCGAAGTGCCCGCCGGCGTTCTCCGCGCCCACCAGGGTCAGTGGTTGTGGCGCGACCTTCTCGGCGGCACGGAGGGCCTTGGCCGCGTTGATCACGCCGTACCCGGTGCTCGGGTCGTGCCGGTTGGGGTGCGAGGCGGTGGCCTGCAGCAACTCGGCTACCTGACGCGGCGCGAGCTTCGGGTACTTGGCCACGATGAGCGCGGCGACCCCCGCGGTCAGCGCGCCCGCCTGCGAGGTGCCCTGCCCCGAGACCCGGCCGGTCCCGTTGAACTTGGCGCCCCAGATCTGCACACCGGGCGCGGCCACGTCGACGTACGAGTGCACGCTGGAGAACGGGGCACGGCCACCGCCCGGGATGCTCGCGGCCACGCCGATCACTCCGGGGTAGCTGACCGGGTAGCTGACCTGGTTCCCCTTGTTCCCCTCGTTGCCGGCCGAGGCGATCACCACAACTCCCTTGGCGAGCGCGTATTGGACAGCGTCCATCTCGCCGGGGTCGTACGCGCTGAACGGGGTGTCCGAGCCCAACGACAGCGAGATGACCCGCGCCCCGTTGTCGGTAGCGTGGCGGATGGCGTTGGCGATGGCGCCCGCATCATTCTTGCTCGGTGGTTCGTGGAGCCCCTGTTCCCAGGTCCTGTAGTCCGGATCTTCGTTGTCCCGGATCGCGCGCAACCCGAGTACCTTCGCGCCGGGCGCGACGTCCAGCACGTTGGAGGCCATCATCGTGCCGTGTCGGCCGTACCAGGGTTCCTTCTGATCGGTCTCGCCGAGGAAGTCCGGCCCCTCGGTGGCTCGCCCGTCCAGCACCTGATGATTGGTACGGATCCCGCTGTCGATCACGGCGACGGTGACTCCCTCGCCACGGCTGATGGCGTGGGCGGACGAGACCGACATCGCGTCGAGTTCCCAGCCTCGTCCGGCGGCCTGCGCGGGCGCTCCGGACGCCAGCAAAACGGCACCGACACTCACGCTGGCGACGGTCCGCGCCGTCACCCGATACCACCGGCTCATCGTCCGTCCACCGCTTTGTCGAAGGAGTGCGAGAACGCGAACAGCAGGTCGGTGGAGAGGCTCTGGTAGACCCGGCTCTCCAGCTGCCCGGTGGACTTCCACTCGCCGGGCAGGTTGCCGTACCGGCGGTCGGGGTCGGTCGGACCGACGGTGATCGCCGCCAGGTAGGGGCCGAAGAGGGTGGGGCTCATGGTGCCACCGCCGTAACCGAGGCTGGTCCGCCAGCCCGCGGCGGCCGTCTTCGGCACTGCGACCGGGACGACCATCGGTCCCGGGTGATCCGCCACCACGGCGAGGCCGGACCGTTCGATCGCGAGGGCCTGGTCGTTCGATCCGAGTACGCAGAGTGCGACTGTGGCCGCCGCCTCGCCTCCGGCATCCACATAGGTCGCCCGCAGCACGGTCGTGCAGCCATTCTCGACCGCGACGCTGGCGAGTCGCGGCATCAGCGCCTTCTTGCAGTCGCTGTCCTTGGCGATGCCCTGGCGAACCCAACCAGGTGCCTGCTGCCCGCCGGTTGACGGCTCGCGCAGCAGGTCCGGGAAGATCTCGTCGGTACGCAGGTTGTGCCAGGCGGCTGGGATGAAGGCGTCGTTTCCGGTCTGGATCCGGTGGTTCTTCACCGCGGCGAAGACCAGGCCGCCGGCGGCCAGCAGCGGAAGCACGCCGAACACCATCGCCAGCGTGCCGAGGATCCGGCGCTTGCGGCCGCTACGCCCACCCTCCGCGTTGGGCGTTGCGGGCTGCGGTGCCGGTGTCGTCTGCATTGCCGGTGGTTGGTAAGGCGGGGGCGGGGTGAGGGTCGCGGCCGGCGCGGGCGATGCCGGGTAGCCGGGAGGGGTCGGATGATTCGCCCACGACATCGGCGGTGCCGATGGCGTCTGGGGTTGACCGTACGGATAGGGAGGCTGTGACAACTCTGCATCCTTTCCCGCCCCGGAGTCACCTCGGGGCGATTGCAAGAATGGACCTATATCGACAAACAACTGGGGGATGCTACCCGTGCCGTTGATCACCGGATCGCCGGCAGTCAGGTGCGCCGTGCACTGCACCAACAGCGTCGAGAGTCTCCACGAGCCGTGGGTGCGAGCCTGGCCCAGACGGGAGCGCACACGTGCAGGTCCGCATGGTGACCAGCGCCGGTAGGGCCGATCGGCCCAACGAGGACTTCGTCGGTGCGGTGCCCGGCGCTGTCGTCCTGCTGGACGGTGCCGGCATCCCGGGCGCCGACAAGCTCTGCTCCCACGGTGTCGCCTGGTACACACGCCGCCTCGGCGGAGCGCTGCTCGGGCAACTGGCGCGCTCTGACGGACAAGACCTCGCGGCCATCCTCGCCACCGCCATCGGCGACACAGCCGCCGACCACGTCGACATCTGCGACCTCGCGGACCCCAGCAGCCCGCAGGCCACCGTCCTACTGGCCCGCGCCCACCGTGGCCGCCTCGACTACCTCCTGCTCGCGGACTCCTTCCTCGTCCTCGACCAGGTCGATGGTGGACCGCAGGTCATCACCGACGAGCGTGAGGTGATCGCCAGGCGCGAGTGCTCAGCGCCCCTTGAGGGCGTCCCAGCGGGCACGCCGGAGTACGACCGCGCGCGAGCCGCTTGCGTCACCGCGCTGCGTGCCCGTCGCAACCAGCCGGGCGGTTACTGGCTCGCCAAGGACGATCCGGGCGCCGCGTGGGAGGCGGTCACCGGCAGCCGACTCCTCGCTGACCTGGCCGGCGTCGCGCTGCTCAGTAATGGTGCGAGTCGCATCGTCACCCCGTACGGCCTGACCGACTGGGCCGGCTTACTGGACCTGCTCGCCGCCGCCGGCCCATCGGGTGTCATCCGTCGCGTCCGGCAGGCCGAAGCCCAGGCCGGCAGCGGCCCTGGCGCTCCGGCCCCGGACGACGCCACGGTGGCCCACTGCACGCACCTGCCGAGCACAGAGTCGGCCTAGACCGGCGTCGTTCGCACACATCGATGTCGTGCCGGACGCCTCCTTGCGGTGACCGGCGCGACGGTCACGCGTGCGCTTCGGAGCGGGCTGCGCGGCGTTTCGTCGGCGATGTCAGGTACCAGGTCAGCACCAGGGCCGGTGCGATGTGCAGGCCGGCGCCGAGCCAGTCCGCGGCACCGAAGGTGCCGTCGAGGATCAGAGTGACGATGATCGCCGCCGGCACAACGTGCATCACGATGTTCGGCAGCAGGAATGGCCGCATGGACGCGGTGTCGCGCCGACTGATGATCCAATTCATGATCCCGATAACCACCAGATCGGTGCCGAGCGCCCGTGCCACCAGCAGTGACCGGCTGTCCGGATCGTCTCCGAGGCCGGTCGCCGGCGCGATGAGCCACACGGCACCCAAGACGACGATGTCGAGCACCGCGACAGCCTTCAGAACGAGCGACAGTCTCACGTTGCTTCCCCTTCGCTATAACCGGGACGGACGTCCCGGTTGAGGCGAACGATACGGGACGTCCATCCCGGATGTCCAACGACCTTCGATACCGCCGCCAGCGCGAACCCGAGGGCGGCCCCGAGGATCGCGAGGGTGACGAGGCCGGCGTGGCCGAGCGGCTCGATGGCGTACGCGCCGAACAGCGCCCCTGCCGCGACCAGGACGGTCAAACCGGCGCGCCGCGCCGTCGCGTTCGAGTCCGGTAAGCGGGCGGAGCGCAGCAGTCGCGCCAGATGCCAGGCCACCGGCACGGCCAGGCCCAGCGTTGCGGTGCCAATTCCCTCGAACACCACGTCGTCCGGTACCGCGAAGTTCAACCCACCGAACAGTTGCCGCAGCCTGTCGTCAGGGGTGCCGGTGACGTGAAACGCGACCTTGAGGGCGTGGTTGAACCCACCCTCGAGAAGGCCAGCGAGGCCGACGAACGCCACGGCAACCACGATCGCGCCAGCGGAGAGTGCCGGGCGGCTGCCGGTCCGGGCATGCCGCGCGAGCAGCCCCAGCGCCAGTGCCAGCAACAGCCCCAGCGGCAGAATGCCGACGAGCCGGATCGGGGTGCCGTACCTGGCTGCGCCATAGGCGTGCTCGGCGGCGAACGCCACGTACAGCGCGATCAGCCACCGGCGCAGGTCTCGTCGTGCCTGCAGACGCTCGGACATCCCGCCCACCGCCTATAATCGGAACTGCCATCCCGCTTAACGATACGGGATGTCTATCCCGTTTAGGAGTCCGAGATCGTTGAGCGACGCAAGCCGCGCGCCGATGGCGTGCGCAACCGGGCAAAGGTCCTGCAAGCTGCGATCGACGCGTTTGCCACGGACGGACTGTCGGTGCCGATCCACGAGATCGCCCGGCGCGCCGGTGTCGGCACCGGCACCGTCAGCCGACACTTCCCGACCAAAGAATCGCTCTACGAGGCGATCGTGCAGAGTGTGGCCAAGCGGCTGATCGTCCGCGCGGAGGCACTGCGGGCCACCCGCGACCCGGGTGCGGCGTTGTTCGATTTCCTCGCCAGCATGGCGGAAGAGGGCGCGAACAACCGGGCACTGGCCGACGCGCTCGCCGGCACCGGGTTCGACATCGCCGCCGCGGCAGCCAAGGGCGACCACGACCTCCATTCCGTCCTGGCCGACCTGCTCACCGCTGCTCAGCGCGCAGGAGTGGTCCGTCCCGACGTCGACGCCGCCGACCTGAAGGCGTTCCTGGTCGGCTGCGCGGTCCGCGAGCGCGACGGCACGGCCCCGACGGCCCGAGACCGAATGCTCGCGATCATCCGGGACGGCCTGAGCGCCAGCAACGAATAGACAGCGGCAGGTATCGGTTTTGTGTACCGCCACTGAGCGTCGAGGACGCACGGATCTCGTTTGCGCAAGTGGACCTTGGTCGGGAGGATGCGGCACATGCTCGCTGACCTGTGGCCCCAGTACGGTCTCACCATCGTCACACCGCGCCTGCAGCTGCGTCTGCCACACGAGGAGGAACTCGCCGAGCTGGCCGATCTCGCGGGCCGGGGCGTACATCGTCCCGACGAACGGCCGTTCCTGACGCCCTGGACGGATGGCACCTACACGGACCGGGCTCGATCCGTCCTGCAGGGTCACTGGCACCAGCTTGCCTCGTGGGACGTGGCAGCGTGGCGGCTCGGGATGGGGGTCTTCCGGGCGGATCAGCCGATCGGGGTGGTCACGCTCCGCGCACAAGACTTCACCGTGGTGCGACAGGTGACGACCTCGGCCTGGCTCGGCTTGGAGCATCAGGGCAGGGGCTACGGCACGGAGGCCAGGGCTGGACTACTGACACTTGCTTTCGATCATCTCGGCGCCACCGCCGCACTGACCGAGGTGTTCCAGGACAACCACTCCTCGCAAGGCGTGTCGCGCAAACTCGGCTACGAGCGTGATGGCATCTCAGTTGACGCCCGCGACGGCGAGGCTGTTGTCTCCGACCGCCTGCGCCTGACTCTGCAACGGTGGCGCCAGCACAAGCGGCTGGCCGTCACGGTCGACGGCATGGACGCCTGCAGAGCCTCGTTCGGCCTCTGATCAGTCCGTTCCCCCTCCGCCGCCGCCAGAATCGAAGGTCGCAGCGTCCCCATAGGCGGTGTTCTCCGCGATCGCGGCGGAGTGCCGGTCGGGAACGCCTCGGCCCCGCTGAAAGATGTCGCGACTAGCGCGCGGCGAGCTACGGCGTATGGATCGCATGGCGACCCGCGCGGCAGCCGCTTTCTCCTCGACGGTCTGTGGCCGACGACGTCTGCGCCTGAAGATCAGGACTGTGCTGCCCGTCGCCAGCCCGACGCCAGCGACCAAGAGAAACCACTGCATGTCATCACGGTAGAAGAGGCTCGCATCTGGACGGCGTACCCGATCATGCCGTGAACGGTGGTGGAGTGGGCTGACCTCACGGGTCGGTCAGCTGGTCGCGTCGGCGGGTGAGGTAGGCCCGTTCCGCGGGGTTGCCGGCGAGACCGATGGCCCGGTCGTACGCGGCCCGCGACGCGCCGCCACGCCCAAGTCGCCGCAGCAGGTCGGCGCGCACGGCGTGGAAGGCGTGGTAGCCGTCAAGGACGTCGGCGAGCCGGTCGATCTCGGCGAGCCCGGCCCCGGGGCCGTCGACCTCGGCGACCGCGACCGCCCGGTTGAGCCGCACGATCGGCGAGGGGTCGAGCAGCACCATGCGGCTGTAGAGGGCGACGATCGTGGACCAGTCGGTGTCTCGGGCGGATGGGGCATTCGTGTGGATCACGTTTATCGCGGCCTGGAGTTGGTAGCGCCCGGGCGGGTCACCGCTGGCCGCCACCGCCTCGATCCGCTCCTGAACCAGGGCGTTGCCCTCGGCGATGAGGGTGCGGTCCCATGCGCTGCGGTCCTGCTCGTCGAGGGTCACCAGCTCCCCGGTGCGGGAAACGCGCGCCGGCCGCCGGGCGTCAGTGAGGAGCATCAGGGCAAGCAGGCCGGCCACCTCGCCGTCGTCGGGGAGGAGAGCTCGGAGCAGACGGCCGAGGCGGATCGCCTCGTCGGTGAGGTCGACGCGCACCGGGTCGTCCCCCTCGCTGGCGAGATAGCCCTCGTTGAAGACGAGGTAGACGACCGCGAGCACGCCGGCCAGCCGCTCGCGGATGTCGGCGGCCCGGGGCACCCGGTAGGGAACCTGCGCCGCCTTGATCTTCGCCTTGGCGCGGGTGATCCGTCGCGCCATCGTGGTCTCCTGCACCAGAAAGGCGCGGGCGATCTCGGGGACGGTGAGACCGCCGAGCAGGCGCAGGGTGAGCGCCACCCGCGCCTCCAACGCGAGCGCAGGGTGGCAGCAGGTGAAGACAAGCCTGAGCCGGTCGTCCTCGACCGGGCCGGTCGGCTCAGCGGGGGTGTCGTCGTACACGAGCCGGGCCGCTCGGTGCTTGGCGTCGCGCTGCGACTCGCGACGGAGCCGATCGATCGCCTTGCGGGTCGCGGTGGTGGCGAGCCAACCGCCGGGATTGGGGGGTACGCCCTCGCGCGGCCACCACTCCGCAGCCGCGACGAACGCCTCGGCGGTCGCTTCCTCGGCGACGTCGAGGTCGCCGAAACGGCGCGCGAGGCCGGCGACCACCCGCGCCCACTCCTCGTTGTGGACACGGACGATCGCCTGCTCGACGGTGGTTTCAGTCACGGATTCAGCCAGTGCGGCGGGCAATTCGGCGTTCACCTCACCAGATTGCCTCACCGCGCTGCCCATGATCCGTCGGGCGGGGGTCAGCGCAGCGGCACCTGCGTCGGCCGATCACCACTCCCGGCGGCGCCGACGCCCTCAGGCGCGCTGATCGTCGCCGCGACGATCCGCCTGGGCAGCACCGGCGCGTCCCGTCCGGTGCTTTGTCGGCCCTGACCGCCAGCGGATTCCTCGTGGTAGTCCTGTTCAACGTTGACCGACCACACGTCGTGCGTACTGCCGGTGGCGATGTTCTCCGCCGTGAGCATCGCGGTCAGCATCGAGTGGTCCTGGTTGTTGTAGCGGTGCATGCCGTTGCGGCCCACCGGGTGCACGTTCGGCACCGCGTCGGCCAACCAGGCCCGGATCACATTCACGTTGTGCTGGTAGTGCTCGTCGTACACCGGGTAGGCCTTGGGCATTCGCACGACGTAGCCGGCCTCCACCACACCGGGCCGAACCAACCCCAACCGCTCCAGCTCCGCGGTGGCCAACGCCACGAGGTCGGCATCCGGGGTACGCCACATCTCGTCGTCTTCGAAGACGAAGTATTCCAGACCGAGGCAGGTGCGCCCGTCCTTGACCAGGTACGGCGACCAGGAGCCGAAGTTCTGGATCCGGCCCACCCGTACCCCCGGGTCGTGCACGTAGATCCAGTTGTCGGGGAATGAGAACTCCGCCGGCACCACCAGCGCGACCGTCAGGAAGTCGCGGTAGCGCAGGTCGGCGGCGCAGGCCAGGATCTCCGGTGGCGCCGCCGGGCGGAGCGCGGCCACCAACTCCGAGATCGGCATCGACGAGACAACATGGTCGGCCGGCTCGGTACGCTGCCCGCCCGCGCCGTTGACCGTCACGCTGATCGCGCGCCGTCGGGCCGGGTCGCGGTGCACCGCGGTGACCCAGGTGCCGGTCGACACCCGCCCGCCCTGGTGGCACACCGCCTCGGCGCAGCGCTCCCACATCATTCCCGGCCCGAACTTCGGGTACTGGAACTGCTCGATCAGGCTGGTCACGTCCGTGCGTCGACGCCCGGGCAGCAGCGCGTTGCCGATCGCCTTGGCCAGCGACAGGTTCTTGATCCGCTGCGCGGCCCAGTCCGCCTGAAGTCGGTCCGCCGGCATCCCCCAGACCTTCTCGGTGTACGTCTTGAAGAAGATCGAATACAGCCGCCAGCCGAACCGGGCTGACACCCAGCCCTCGAAGTGCGACTGGTCCCGTGGTGGGCGTAGTCGAGCGCGGGCGTACGAGCCGAGGCAGCGGGCCGCCTCCGGGATGCCCAGGTTGCGCAAGGCGTTCATGGCGCTGAGCGGGTAGTTGAACAGTGCGCCTCGGTAGAAGATCCGGCTCATCCGGGGCCGGGTCAGGAAGTCCTCGTCCGGCAGGATCTCGTGCCAGAACGCCTCCACCCGGGGCACCTTTGTGAAGAACCGGTGCCCGCCGATGTCGAACCGCCACCCGTCGCGTTCCACGGTCCGGCTGATCCCGCCGACCACCTCGTCGGCCTCGAAGACCCGGACCGTCCGGCCGTGTCGGAGCAGCTCGTACGCCGCGGTGAGCCCCGCCGGTCCCGCACCGATGACCACCGTGCCGTGCTGCTCGCTCATACTGCTGTGCTCCCTGCTCACCCGCCGTGGTTGAGGTGCCGCGCGTACCCGTTCCGCATCGAATGTCACTCCTGGTCAACGATCGTTTCCGCTCCGGAGTGGCGTGTGGCGGCGTACAAGGGGTTGGACGACACTCCAGTGCGACGGGTGGGCCGGCGGACCGGGGGAGCGGGCGGATGCACCGGTGGCGGAGCGGCGTGGCGACGCTCGCTGTCCGAGTGGTTGCGGTAGGCCGCTCCGGAGCGCAGGTGGCCCGCCGGGTGCCGGAGCCCTGGCCGTACGTGATTGGCCTGTTCCTCGGCGCGAAGCTGCTGCTGACCCTGCTCGGGCTGTTGGTCCTGCACGCCTGGGACGACATCCCCGGTGCGCCGCCGCCGGACGAGGCGTTGATGTGGGCGCAGCAGCGGGACATCTCCGGGCAGCGGTGGATCTCCTTCTGGTTCGCCTGGGACGCGCTGCTCTACCTGCGGTTGAGCGAGCTGCCCCTGACCGAGCCGTGGAACGATTTCGGCTTTCCGCTGCTCTACCCGTTCCTGGCCCGGCCGGTCGGCGCGCTGCTCGGCGGCGACAACGCGCTGGCCCTGCTGTTGATCAGCAACGTCGCGTTCCTACTGGCGCTCTGGTACGGCTACCGACTGGCCGAGTTGCTGCTCGGCGACGCGCAGGCGGCCCGCCGATTCACCCGGTACCTGGTACTGCTGCCGACCGCGTTCCTGTTCCAGGCGGCGCTTACCGAGTCGCTCTTCGTCTGTCTCGCATTGGCAGCGTTCTATCACGCCGAGCGACGCCAGTGGCTGCTGGTCGGCGTGTTCGGCTACTTCCTGGCGATGAGCCGCTCTGTTGGCCTGCTCGTCGCGCTGCCGCTGGCCCTGGTCCTGCTCCGTCAGCACGACTGGCGGCTCGGCCCGCGCGCCCTGCTCGGCTATCTGCGGATCGGCTGGCCGCTGCTGCTGTTGCCCGCCGGGTGGTTCACCTTCATGGCGTTCTGCCAGTGGCGTGGCGGAGGCTGGTTCGCCTACCAGCACGCCCAGCAGACCGGCTGGGGCATCGAGGTGCAGAACCCGGTGCCGGTGCTGTTCGGCCCGCTGGCCGGGGAGCCGCGCGACGCCGCCCGGGTTCTCTTCGCCGTGGCCGTGTTGGGCGTGCTGGTCGCCGGGTTCCGCCGCCGGGAGCTGGCCTACCTCGTGTACGGCGTACTCATGGTGCTGGTGCCCCTGTCGATGGGCCCGGCGGTGTACCGGAGCCTGCTGCGCTACTTGCTTGCCGCGTTCCCGGTGGCCCTGGTGCTGGCCCGTTGGGCGCGCCACGCAAGCGTCGACGTGTGGCTGACCGCGATACTCGCCGTGGTGCAGGGCGCGCTGTTCGTGCTCTGGCTCAGCTACTGGACCCACATGATCATCTGATCGGGCCGCACTCGTGCCCCATGATCGCGCACACTTTCGGGGAAGATGCTGCCTCACCCCGCCGGCAGACAGCATCGACCTCGCAATCTGGTCGGTGCTGGCCGACGAGTGGTTGGCCGCACCGCTCATTGTCCACTGACGACAGCGAATAGTTGTCATACCCGCGCGGCACCATGCATTCATGGCCGTCCCCGCGCTCACCCCGCACCCCGACCCGCCGCGCTCCGTGCCGCTGCGTGAGGCGCGCACCCGGTTCAGCCAGCTCGTCGCGCTGGCTGAGCTGACCGACGCGGTCACCGTCGTCACCCGCGACGGCGACCCCCGCCCGGTCGCCGCGATCGTCCCTGCCGCAGCCGCCCGCAGCGGCGCGCAGGCCCGCGCCGACGCCGACCGGCTCGCCACGGTCACCGCCGGCTGGGCGCGGCGCCTCGACGAGCAGCACCGACGCAGCACTCAGCGGCACGCCGCCGAGCTGGGTGCGATCCGCGCGGCACTGGCCGAGGTGTGGGCCGAGCTGGATCGCCGGGTCGTCCCGGGCAGCGACCCGTCGTTGGCCCGGCTGCGCGCCGCGCACAACGACCTGCTCGCCGGCTGACCGCCTCCGCGCCGCCCAGTTGGCGGCGGGCAGTTCCGCCTCCGCGGGCATCCGGACGGAGCAGAGTCAGTGTGTCCGGGTCTCCCAGACCGGCCGCTGGGGCTCGTCGTTGTGCACGATGATGTCGACGTGATCGGTTGGGCGGACCGTGGCGAAGTAGAGCTGCTGGGCGGGGATGTAACGCTCGCGCCAGCGCCGTTCGACGTCGGCTTGGGATGACACCCGACGCTCCCGGATCACGGCACGTTCCACTGTCGATTCGAGCGCGGTCGACACGAAGACGCGCAGGTCCCACCGATCAATCAGTTCCGGGCGCATGAGGAAGACGCCGTCGAAGACCAGCACGGCATCGGCTGGGGCAGTCGTGACCGGCGGCGACAGCACAGTGTCCGTGGTGCGGTCGTAAACCGTGGGTTGGAAACGTCGATCTCCGCCCGGGCCGAGCGGATCCAGCAGAACCCGGTTCAGCGCGCCGTGGTCGTGGGTGTCGAAGTAGCAGCCTTCGGCCGAGTACTCGCCGCGTGGATAGCGTTGTGCCCGGGGGAAGAGGAAATCGTCGATCGTCGCCCGGATGACGTCGCGGCCCTGTTCGCGCAAGGCGATGGCCAGTTCGTCGGCGAGGGTGGTCTTGCCGGCGGCGGGTGGTCCGTCGATGGCCACCCGCGTCGGGTGTGCGACTGTGACGCACCCGACGGCCTCGGCGAGCCGGCCGAGCACCTCGTCGCGCGTGCCTTGCTCCATGTCCTGCCCCCGTCCCGTTCTCGCGGAGTCGTCGCCGCCATCCCCGGGATGCAACGGCGGCCGGCTAGCCGCCGCAGGTTCGCCGTGACGATCGGGTCCGGAGCGCCGACCCGCACAGCTTGCCTCAACCGGTGGCCGGGTAGGCGTGCGTCTCGGTCGCCTTCACCGCCACCCAGACCCGTTGGCCCGGCGTCAGCCGCAGCTGGGCCGCGGCGGCCGGCGTGACGTCGGCCGCGACCCCGATCGGCCCGTCGAGTTGCACCCGTACGTTGTCGCCGTGCCGCTGGACACCTGCCACGGTGCCCGCCCAGGTGTTGCGCGGGCTGCCCTCCGGTCGGGTCGGGTGCAGGGCCACCGCGGCCGGACGGAACGCCACGAAGGCTTCGCCGTCCATTCGGTCGGCGACCGTGAGGGTCAGCTCCGGCGCGACCCGCACCCCATGCCCTTCGGCCCGCCCACGGTAGAGATTCAGCCCGACCAACCGGGCGACGTAGTCGGTGCGGGGGCGAGCGGTAACGCTCGGCCCGTCGCCCTCCTGCACCACCCGGCCGCCCTCGACGATGACCAGCCGGTCGGCCAGCGCCAGCGCGTCCAGCGGATCGTGAGTGACCAGCACCGTCGCGCCCGGGTGAGCGGACAGGTGGCGGTGCAGCTCCGCGCGAGTGTCCAGCCGGGTGCGGGCATCCAGCGCGGCGAGCGGCTCGTCCAGCAGCAGCAACGCCGGTGCGACGGCCAGCGCGCGGGCCAGCGCCACCCGCTGCGCCTGACCGCCGGAGAGCTGCCGGGGACGGCGGTGCGCCTGCGCGTCAAGCCCCACCCGGCCGAGCCAGTCCCGGGCCGTGGCACGGGCGGCCCGCCGGTCGACGCCGTGCCGGCGTGGCCCGAAGGCCACATTGTCCAATGCGCTGAGGTGCGGAAAGAGCAGATAGTCCTGGAAGACCACGCCGATCGACCGGCGCTCGGTCGGCACCCAGGCCCGCGACGCTGGGCGGTCCAGGTCGATGCCATCGAGGGTGACATGCCCGTCGGTGAGTGGATGCAGCCCGGCCAGCGCGCGTAACGCGGTGGTCTTGCCGGCGCCGTTCGGGCCGAGCAGCGCGACCACCTCGCCGGGCGCGACCCGCAGCGGCACGTCGAGTCGGAAAGCGCCCCGGTCGACGACGAGCCGGGCGTCGAGCAGCGGACCGCTCATGCGCTTGTCATCCAACGGTCCCGCAACGCCACCAGAATGCCCACCGACACGACGAGCAGCACCAGGCTGAGCACGATCGCGGACTCCAGGTCGGTCTCCAACGCCAGGTAGACCGCGAGCGGCATGGTCTGCGTCCGGCCGGGATAGTTGCCAGCGAAGGTGATGGTGGCACCGAACTCGCCGAGCGCCCGCGCCCAGCAGAGCACCGCCCCGGCGGCCAGCCCGGGTGCCACCAGCGGCAGCGTGACATGAGTGAAGGTGGTCCAACGGCTGGCGCCCAGCGTCGCGGCGGCCTCCTCGAAGCGGTGGTCGGCGGCACGTAGCGCACCCTCCACGGCGATGACCAGGAACGGCATGGCGACGAACGACTCGGCCAACACGACACCGGCGGTGGTGAAGGGCAGGGTGATGCCAAACGTGGCGTCGAGCCAACCGCCGAGCAGCCCTCGCCGGCCGAAGACCAGCAACAGCGCCACCCCACCGACCACCGGCGGCAGCACCAGTGGGACGGTGACCAGCGCGCGTACCAGTCGGCGGCCGGGGAACTCCACCCGGGCCAGCACCCAGGCGAGCGGCACCCCGAGCAGCAGACAGAGCACGGTGGCCAGGGTCGCGGTCTGCACCGACAACCGCAGCGCGGTCAGCGCGCCCGGCTCGGTGAGCCGCTGCGGCAGGGTCGTCCATGGTGCCCGGATCACCAGCCCGGCCAGCGGCAGGACGAGGAAGAGCAGCCCCAACCCGGCGGGGATCAGCAGCGCGGCCGGCACCCGCCCCCGCCGACGGGGCGTGGCCTGGTCGAGGACCTGAGTCATGAAACCTGGAAGCCGGCCTCGGCGAGGAGCGCCTGCGCTGGCGTCGAGCGGACGTACGCGACGAAGGCCCGCGCGCCGGCAGGATTCGGCGCGTCCTTCAGCGCGACGATCGGGTAGTCGTTGATCGCCCGCGCCGACTCGGGAAACTCCACGCCGGTCACGTCGGCGTTCGCGACCCGCGCGTCCGTGCGGTAGACCAGGGCCGCGTCGACCTCGCCGAGCTTCACCTTGGCGAGCGCGCCCTTGACGTCCTGCTCCAGCGTGACAGGTGTCAGCGCGACGCCGGCCGCGTCCAGGGCGGTGCGCGCCGCCGCGCCGCAGGGCACCTGGGTGGCGCAGAGCGCCACCTTCACGCCGGATCTGCTCAGGTCGGTCAGCCCGGTCACCTGACGCGGGTTGCCCCGGGGCACCGCGATCACCAGCTGATTGCGGGCGAAGATGCTCGGTGCGCCGTCGGCACTGCCGGCCTCGGTGACGGTGGTCATGTTCGCCGGGGCGGCCGAGGCGAACACGTCCGCCGGCGCACCCTGGTTGATCTGGTTGGCCAGCGCGGAGCTGCCGGCGAAGTTGAGGGTCACGGTGCTGCCCGGGTTGGCGGCCTCGAAGTCCTTGCCGATGCGGGTGAACGACTCGGTCAGCGAGGCGGCCGCGAACACCGTCACCACGCCGGTGACCCGGCCGTCCGCCGCACCGCCGGATGCCCGGTCGTCGCCCGCGCCGCAGCCGGTGACCGCCAGCGCCACCAGCACGGCCACCGCCGTACGCATCGTCCGCGTGCTCATCCGGTGGACCTTCCCTTCGCTGCCGGGGGAGCGGCCCGCTCCACCACCACCGTGGTCGATTTGATCACCGCAACGGCCACCGACCCGACCCGCAGGTCGAGCTCGTCGACCGCTTCGCGGCTCATCAGCGACACGACCCGGAACGGGCCGGCCTGGATGTCGACCTGGGCCATCACCGTGTCCTTGCGAACGTCGACGACGATGCCGCGTAGCCGGTTGCGGGCCGAGGAGTACTCAGCGCCCGCGTCCGGGTCGGCGGCCTGGGCGCGGGCGAACGCAGCCAGGTCGACGCCGTCGATGACCCGGTGGCCGTGTTCGTCGCGTTGGGCCGTCAGACGCCCGGCGTCCACCCAGCGGCGAACCGTGTCGGCGCTGACGCCGAGCAGGTCGGCCGCCTCCCCGATCCGAAACCTCGTCACCCGCACACCCTAGCGCCCGCATCTGCCAGGGCGAAAGGCCTGGAACGGCCGCTTCTGCCACCAGCGCTGGCCAGTAGCATGGCATCTGCGCCAAACACCATCGCGTCAAGATCTGCGCAGCTTCAGGGAAGTTGCTGTCTGAAAGCGCGTTGACCCAGCACTTTCCCTGTAGTTGCGCAGATCTTGGACCAGCGTGCGTGGCCACCACCCGGCTGACGGTGGCCCAGGCGTACGGGGAGTGAGTCGCGGACGCAGGCGATGACGCTGGGTGGATGACGTCAACGACTTCCGGCGTGCCGCGCCGGGAGCCGCGGTGAAAGACGCGCGAAAGAGGGCAGCTCAGGGTCGGCGAGGGTGGCCCTTGAGGTGCCGGCCCAGCTCGCGGGCGATCTCCCGGTTGGCGTCCCGCTCGGCCAGCGTCTGCCGCTTGTCAAAGGAGCGCTTGCCCTTCGCCAGGGCCAGCTCGACCTTGGCGTAGCCGTTCTCGAAGTACATCGACAGCGGGACCAGGGTCACCCCGCCCTCGCGGACCTTGTCCAGGATCCGGTCGATCTCGGCCCGGTGCAGCAGGAGCTTGCGGTTGCGGCGAGGTGCGTGGTTGGTCCACGTGCCGTAGGCGTACTCGGAAATGTGCAGGCCGTAGAGCACGATCTCCCCGTCGCGCTCGTGCGCGAACGCGTCGACCAGCGAGGCCCGCCCCTCGCGCAGCGACTTCACCTCGGTGCCGACCAGCACGATGCCCGCCTCATAGGTGCGCAGCACGGTGTACTCGTGCCGGGCCTTCTTGTTCGATGCGATCAACCGGCGTTCGGGCTGCTTGGACGGGCTCACCCGCCGACGATATCCGGCCGCCGGATCAACGCGTCCCTGGGCGTTCGGGATCAAGCCGCGCGGTCAGGTCCCGCACCGCCTCCGCGAACGCCTCCTGTGCCTCGCACGGCCAGTGCGCCAGGATCGGCGGGGGAACGCTGTCGCTGGGTGGCGGCACCACATCCAGCGGGTCGGTCAGCCGCCGGTCCACCGCCGCTGCCGGTCCGGTCATCGTTTCGGCGTCCCCGGCCCGGTGCGGGGCGAAGATCCAACCGCCGATCGGGTCGGTGTCGCGCCACAGGTTCACCCAGCGCCAGCCGACCCGATCGCCGATCTCTTGGAGCGTCGACACGTTGACGTATCCGGGAAACAGTCGCGAGTACAACCGGCGCAGCGGCGAACCGTAGGTCAGCAGGGCGACCCGGTCGGTGATTCGGGTCGGCAGTTGCAGCACCGTGGCGGCGAGCAGCACCGAGCCGTGGCTGTGCCCGGTCAGCAGCACCCCTTGACCCTGCTCCACCAGGTAGGAGATCCGCTTCGCCAGCTCCGGCACGGCCCGCTCGGCGTAGCAGGGCGGGGCGAAGGGGTGTGCCGCGCGGGGCCAGAAGGTGCCCAGATCCCACAGAATGCCCACGTACCGTCGGAATCCTGCCGTTCGGTACGCGAAGACGCCGCCGATCACCAGCCCGAGCACGATCGCGGCAATCACGTAGCTGCCCGTTCCGATGAAGAAGTTGACGAAGCTGTCGGGCAGGCCGACGTACTCCTGTAACACGTCACCGGGAAAGATCTGGAACAGCCCGAGCACGCTGGTGGCCAGCCCGAGCGCGGCCAGCCCGGCGTAGACCACGGTGAGTGGCTCCAGTCGTTCGGTGAACCGTGCCCGTGCTACCGCCTGCTCGACCTGGCGCAGCCGGTTGGCCGCCTCCGGCGGTGCGTGCGGGAAATCTGCGACCACGATCGCTCGCGCGGCCCGCCACCGACTGCGCCGACTCAGCACCGTGACCGCGCCGGCCGTCAGCAACGCGCCCAGCACCGCCAGGAAAAAACTGAAAATCGCCCATTTGTACGCGAGTGGCGGGCTGGTCAAGAGGCTGTCCGCTGTCGTTTGCTCGCGGTCCAACACATCCGCGGTCCGGTATACCAACTCGGCCGAGAAGGCCACCGCGAGTCCGGCGGCGATCGTGACGAAGACCGGCGAGCCCAAGGCGCGCAGCGGCGCGGGACGCCCTCCGTCGGCGGGACGCCTGCCGCCCCGCCGCCAGATCACCACAGCCGCGAGGATCAGCACCAGCACGGTCTGGCTGACGAACAGCCAGGCCACGATCGCGCCGTACCCGGGCAACGAGCGGCTCTGCGACCACGGTGCCGGGCTGATGACGATGTGCACGATCACCAGAATCGTCAGGCCGCAGGCGATCGTGCGTAGCCCCCGAAAGAAGGCGTCCATGCCAGGCGTCGGGTCGGTCCGGTCGATCCACGGCACGCAGAGCAGGACCAGGCAGGTGAGCAGCACCGCCCCGGTGGCCGCCAGCAGCACCACCATCGTCCCCGAGCGGTGCTGGCTGGACCGCGCCGCCAGCAGGCTGCCGTCCAGCGTGGCGAAGGCGGCCGCGACGTGCACCGAGCGCAGGCGACCGACAAGCGGCGCACCGTCCCACTGGCCGACCGCGCTCAGCTCGTGTTTCGAGGTCGCCGGATCGCGGGTGCGAAACGCGTCGAACGAGTGACTGAGGCGGGTGCTCAGCCACCAGACGAGCCCGATCGCGGCGACCGGCACCAGCGCCAACACACCCAGGCGCAGCCCGGTCGGGCGGCCACCGAGCCAGGACAGCCAGCTCCGGCCGGCCAGACACGACGGTGTGTCCATGCAGCGCCAGGCGATCAGGTCCACCGCCATCCCGACGATGGACAGCACGTAGAGCATGGTGAGGGTGAGCGCGAGCACCCGGCATACCGCGAGGATGACGTTCTTCCAGGCGCCGGTCGCCGGGTGCATCCAGAGCGCCACATTGCAGAGCATGAACGGCAGCAGGAACACCAGCGACAGCGTCCGCACGGCCGTGCCGGACGGCAGGTCGCTCCAGCGGTACGCCTCCAGCGTCACCCCGCCGGTCCCGGTCGAATCCGGGTAACCGGGACGCGGTCGGTAGAACCCTCCGCTGCGGTCCCCGGCGACCTGATGCACGTTCGGCCGGTTCAACACCTGGTTGGCTCCCGCCCCGGAGACGCCGTGCACCCGCAGCTCCACGATTCCGCCCGACGTCGTCGGTCCGGTCGGAGACACGTGCGCCATGGGCCCCCCGAGGTGTGCGCGGCAGCCGGCCGGACGGCGATGTGCGGCCACCCGTGCGGCTCCCCGGCTTACCCATCCCCAACCCGGTCAACCGTGCATCGGAGCACAGACGATGGTGCGGCCCACCCGTAACAGGTGATTTCATGGCGCCATGGCGAACCCGGTGATCCTGACCGTCGACGACGACCCCGTGGTGTCCCGGGCGGTGGCCCGCGACGTTCGGCGCCGCTACGGCGACCGCTACCGGGTCCTGCGGGCCTCCTCCGGGCCCGAGGCGCTGGACGCGCTGCGGGAGGTCAAGCTGCGCGGCGAGCAGGTGGCGCTGCTGCTGGCCGACCACCGGATGCCGGAGATGACAGGTGTCGAGTTCCTCGAGGCGGCCATGGACATCTTTCCGGCCGCCCGTCGGGTGCTGCTCACCGCGTACGCGGACACCGACGCCGCGATCGAGGCCATCAACGTGGTCGACCTGGACCACTACCTGCTCAAGCCCTGGCATCCGCCCGAGGAGAAGCTGTATCCGGTGGTCGACGGGCTGCTGGAGGCGTGGGCGGTCACCCCGGACGCGGCGAGCGCCGAGATCCGGGTCGTCGGGCACCGCTGGTCGGCACCGTCGTTCAAGGTCCGCGACTTCCTGGCCCGCAATCTGGTGCCGTACCGCTGGATGCTGTCCGACGACCCGGAGGGCGTCCGTCTGCTCGACGCGGCCGGGGCCACCGAGGCGGACGTGCCGCTGGTGGTGACAGCCGAGGGTAAGGCGTTGATCGCCCCCAGCGAGACCGAGTTGGCCGCACTGGCCGGGTTGACTGTGGTGCCCGCGTCCGACTTCTACGACCTGGTGGTGATCGGCGGTGGCCCGGCCGGCCTCGGCTCGGCGGTGTACGGCGCGTCGGAAGGGCTGCGCACTGTGCTCGTCGAGCGACGGGCGACCGGCGGGCAGGCCGGGCAGAGCAGCCGGATCGAGAACTACCTGGGCTTCCCGGATGGCGTCTCCGGCGCGCAGTTGACCGATCGGGCCCGGCGGCAGGCGGTCAAGTTCGGTGCCGAACTGCTCAGCGCTCGGGAGGTGGTGGGGCTCAGTGAGGCCGGCGGTGCCCGGCTGCTGCGCTTCGGCGACGGAAGCGAGATCGCGGCGCACACCGTGGTGCTGGCAACCGGGGTGTCGTACCGGGTGCTCGACGCCCCCGGGCTGGCCGACTTCACCGGGCGGGGGGTGTTCTACGGCGCTGCCGCAACCGAAGCGCCGAGCTGCGTCGAGCAGGACGTTTACATCGTCGGCGGGGCCAACTCCGCCGGCCAGGCCGCGGTGCACTTCTCCCGGTACGCGTCGAAGGTGCACCTGCTGATCCGGGGCGCGGACCTGACCGCCTCGATGTCGCGTTACCTGATCGACCAGTTGGAACGGATCGACCGGATCACCGTGCACCCGCACACGGCCGTGGTCCAAGCGGCGGGCGGGGACCATCTGCAACGGCTCACCCTCTGCGACACCCGCACCGGGGAGGCACGCTCGGTCGACACCTCCTGGCTGTTCATCTTCATCGGCGCGGAGCCTCGGACCGACTGGTTGGACGGGGTGCTGGTCCGCGACGGGCGCGGCTTCATCGTCACCGGCCCGGATCTGCTCGCTGGGGGGCGACGGCCGGCCGGCTGGTCGCTGTCGCGCGACCCGTACCACCTGGAGACCAGCGTGCCGGGGGTGTTCGCCGCCGGGGACGTGCGGGCCGAGTCGGTCAAGCGGGTCGCCTCGGCCGTCGGCGAAGGCGCGATGGCCGTCTCCCTCGTCCACCGCTACCTGGAGGCCCAGTGAGCGTGAGGAGTGAGCCGGGTTTGCGAGCCCCGCAGTCGCGAACGAAGGAGGCCCAGTGAGGGTGAGGAGTGAGCCGGGGTTGCGAGCCCCGCAGTCGCGAACGAAGGAGGACCTGTGAGCGTCGAGTCTGACCGGTTGACGCCGGCGGAGCTACGCACCCTCTTCCTGTTCGAGGCCCTCGACGACGGGCAGCTCGCCTGGCTGGCCGAGCGCGGACGCGTCGAGCAGCGTGCGGGCGGCACCTTGGTGTACGCCGAGGGTGAGCCTGCCACCTGCTTCTTCGTGTTGATGCGCGGCGCGGTGGCGTTGAGCCGGCAGGTGCGCGGCGACGACATCGAGGTCAGCCGGACCGATCAGCGTGGGGTGTACGGAGGGGCCGTCCAGGCGTACCTGGGAGATCAGGTCGACCAGATCTACCGCAACAGTTTGCGGGCGGTGACCGACGCGGACTTCTTCGTGTTGCCGGCGGAGGATTTCGCGCACGCCCTGCGGTCCTGGTTCCCGATGCCCATGCACCTGTTGGAGGGGCTGTTCTTCGGTATGCGCAATTCGCAGACCGTCGTCGGCGAACGGGAGCGGCTGTTGGCTCTCGGCTCGCTGTCGGCGGGTCTGACCCATGAGCTGAACAACCCGGCCGCGGCGGCGGTGCGGGCCACGTCGGTGCTGCGTGACCGGGTTGCCGGGATGCGACACAAACTTGCCATGATCGCCGATGGTCGGCTCGACGGCACGGCCCTGCACGGCCTTGTCGCGTTGCAGGAGGAAGCGGTGGCCCGGGTCGCCACCGCGCCGAAGTTGACCCCGATGGCCACCGCCGACGCCGAGGACACGCTCACCGACTGGCTTGAGGAGCACGGGGTCGGCGGCGCGTGGGACCTGGCGCCGATCCTGGTGGGTGGTGGGCTGGACGCAGCCTGGTTGGCGCAGGTGAAGGCGGCGGTGGGTGCCGCGGACCTGGAAGCGGCGGTTCGCTGGCTCACCTACACGGTCGACACCGAGCTGCTGATGCGTGAGATCGGTGACGCGGTCACCCGAATTTCCGGCCTCGTCGACGCGGCGAAGCAGTATTCGCAGCTGGACCGGGCACCGCACCGGGTGGTGGACGTGCACGACCTGCTCGACGCCACGCTGGTGATGTTCAAGGGGAAGACGCCCGCCGAGGTCAAGCTGGTCCGCGAGTACGACCGCAGCCTCCCACCAATCCCGGCGTACGCGGCCGAGCTGAACCAGGTGTGGACCAACCTGATCGACAACGCGTTGGGCGCGATGGGGGAGGAGGGGGTGTTGACCGTCCGCACCGGACGCGTCGGTGAGCTCCTGGCGGTGGAGGTCACCGACACCGGCCCCGGTATCCCGCCGGAGGTGCGTCCGCGCATCTTCGAGCCCTTCTTCACCACGAAGCCGGTCGGCACGGGCACCGGCCTGGGGCTGGACATCTCGTATCGGATCGTGGTGCACAAGCACCACGGGGACATCCGGGTGGAGACCGAGCCCGGGCGGACCACGTTCCGGGTGCTGTTGCCGATCACGGAGGGCGCACCGGACATGCCGAGCGACGCGCCGACTACCTAGAGACATCGAGTAATTGCGGGCAGTAGTCTCGGGCGGCGTCTGTGATCCCCCCGCCCCCGAGGAGGGCCCGTGGAGTCGATGGCCCGTCAGCGCGCCGCCGCCGAGGACGACGACCAGCCGGGCGACCCGCCGGCCGGCACGATGCTGCCGGAGTTGGAGGACCGCGACTGGTTGCACCACGCGCAGGAGTTCGCGCACACCAGCTTCTGGGCGGTGGCCCGTCGGCTGCCCCGGCTGGTCCGGGAGGCGGTCGGGCTGGCCTGGGCCACCAACCGCCGGGACACGGTCGCCTCGATCGGCCTGAACATCGCCGCCGGGGTGATGACCACGTTCGGCCTGCTCGCCACGACCAGCGTGTTGCGCGAGTTGTTCGCCGCCGGTCCCACCCCGGACCGGGTCCGCTCGGCTCTGCCGGCGCTGATCGTGGCCGCGGCGGCGGTGTCGGCGCGCGGCGGCCTGGCCATCGCGGCCGGCTGGGCCCAGGCCCGGCTGACTCCACAGATCAACTATCAGGTGGAGCTGCGGTTGTTCGAGGCAACCACGGCGGTGGACCTGGCCGCGTTCGACGACGCCGGTTTCGCCGAGGAGATGGACCGGGCGCGTGACCGTGGGATGGGCGAGGCCGCGTGGATCGTCGACCACACCGTCAACCTGGTCACCGGCGTGGTCGGGATGCTCGCCACCGCCGTGGCGGTGACCGTCATCCAACCGCTGCTGCTGCCCTGCCTGCTGCTCGCCGCGGTGCCCCAGGCGATCACGGCGGTGCGGATGGCTCGCCGGGAGTATCTGGCGATGCTGGCTCGGATCACCCGGCGACGCCGGATGTGGATGCTGGCCCACCTGATGGCCAACCGGCACACCGCCGCCGAGGTGCGTGCGTACCAGATGCGCGACTTCCTGCTCGCCGAGTACCGCGGGGTGATGGCCGTCGAGACCCGGGCCCACCTGCGGCTGGTCCGCTCGCAGACCGGCACGCGGGTGGCCGGCGCGACGGTGGCGGGGCTGGCCACCTTCGGGGTGTACGCGGTCCTCGGCGGCCTGTTGCTCAACGGGATGGTCGCCCTCGCTGCCGCGGCCACCGCCCTGCTCGCGCTGCAGTCCGCGCGGACCAGCCTGGGCGTGGCGGTCGTCGCCACCAACTCGCTGTACGAGGACGCCCTCTACTACCAGGACTACCAGGACTTCCTGGCCCGCGCCCACGCCCGGGTGCCGATCGGCGGCGACCGGCCCGCCGACGGTGTCGACGTGATCGAGCTGAACGACGTGAGCCTGAGCTACCCGGACACCGACACCCCGGCAGTGGACCGGGTCAGCCTGAGCGTCCGCCGGGGCGAAGTGATCGCACTGGTCGGCGAGAACGGCTCCGGCAAGACCACCCTGGCCAAACTGATCGCAGGGCTCTACCAGCCGACCGGTGGGGTGATCCGCTGGGACGGCATCGATGCCGCCGAGCTGGACCCGCGTACCCTCGGCGCCCAGGTGGCCGTGATGACCCAGGAATGGTGGAAGTTCCCGTTCACCGCCGGGCAGAACATCCGCGTCGGGCGGCACGACCGTCCGCCGGAGCGATCCGGCCCCAGCGTGCAGGAGGCGGCTGCCGCAGCCGCCGCGCACGACATGATCGTCGGCCTGCCGCACGGCTACGACACCCTGCTCGACCGGGAGTTCAAGGACGGCCACGAGCTGTCCGGCGGGCAATGGCAGCGGCTCGTCGCGGCTCGCGGCCTCTACCGGGATGCCGCCCTGCTGATCTGTGACGAACCCTCGGCAGCCCTGGACGCACGCGCCGAACATGCCCTTTTCCAGCACCTGCGCCGTCGCCCCGACCGGGCGGTAGTCCTGATCACCCACCGGCTGGCCAACGTCCGCCACGCCGACCAGATCTTCGTGATGGAACGGGGTCGACTCGTCCAGCAGGGCAGCCACGACGAGCTGATGGCTGCCAACGGCCTCTACCGCGAGCTGTTCGACCTTCAGGCCAGCGGCTACCTGACGGGCGCCGACGACGCCCTACCCCGCTGAGGCACGCTCACCCGGAGCCGAAGTGCCTGCGAGATGCCAAATCAGGCACCACAACTCCTTGATCGCCGAGGCTGGGCTGTCCCTGCTCCGCGATCTTGCGCTTTCTGTCCCGACACAACGGTTATCCCACCCATTTTGACAACCGAAACTGCAAGATCGGCGCGGCCCCCTTGCTCCGCAGGGGTTGCCATCTCGCCCTACCCATAGCGCAACGGTGTTGTCCTTAAGTAGTGGCCTCGCCGGCTTTTGATGGCACTACAAGCAGGATCGAGCACGATCTTGCGTGGTTAGGGGTGTTCGGCGGCGGGGGTGGGGGTGTTCGGCGGCAGGGCAACGGAGGTAGTCGGGGCGGGTGCGTGTTCGAGGCGGCCGCGGGGAGTCAGGCGGGGCGGTTGGGGGAGTCAGGCGGGGCGGTTGAGGGTTAAGAAGTCGGCTAGCACCTGGGTGTGGGTGGAGAACGCCAGCTCGACCGGGTCGGTGAGCACCAGCCATTCGGTCGCCTCCGCGGTCGGCGCCGACGGTGGCAGGTCCTCGGCCGATCGCTCGGGCAGCACTCCGAAGATCATCATCGTGCCGCCTGCCGGCGCGCCGTGCACTGCGAAGAGCCGGGCATCCTCGGCAGCCGCGATCAGCCCGGTCTCCTCCCGCAACTCACGGACGAGGGCTTCGGACCACTCCTCGCCGTACTCGATGAAGCCGCCGGGCAGCGCGAGCAGTCCGCGGGCCGGCTCGATGTCCCGGCGGACCACCACCACGCCCAGGCCCTCGGCCGTGCGGACCGGCAGCACCGCGACCGCCACGGGCAGGGGGTTGCGCCAGACGGTTTCGCCGCAGACCGCGCAGACCCGCGGCCAACCGGCGCCCGCCGGGTAAACGGCGCCGCAAAAAGAGCAGTGCGAGTACGGCGTACCTGTCATGCCGCAGCACGTTACCCCGCCGATCTAGGGAGAATCGTCGTGATCGTAGATCAACTAGCGGCGATACTCCCTAGATCGACGAGGGGAGGGCGAGGGCGAGGGTGAGGGGGTCAGGCTTCCGGGGTGCCGGTGTAGAAGGCGGTGGTGCGTTCGGCGGCGGCTTTTGCCTCGTCGGGGTCGGTGCCGGCGGCGATGCTCGCCTCACCCCACAGTTGGCTGCTCAACTCCATGGTCCGCCGTCCCTCGTCGGACGCGCTCCACTCGGCGCTCTGCTCCGGGCTGACCCCGCTGCCGTCGCCGGCCAGGTGGGAGGCGAGACCGAGCAGCCCCAGGTCCCAGCCGACACCGACGGCACCCGGCCCGAACTGGGCCCACCGGTCCTGGTCGACGTGCGCGATGTGGTCCAACGCGAAGCGGGTCCGCTCGGCGTCGACCGGGGTGAGTCGCACCTCGATCCAGCTCACCTCGCCGCCCATCTCCCAGGTGGCGGTGAAGCTGTGCGGCGGGTCGCAGCTTTCGATGGTGCCGCCGGCATTGCCCTGGAGTTGGTATTTGCCGTGCAGCCGCAGGTCACCGGTGATCGGCAGGAACCAGCGCGGGATGCGCTCGGCGTTGGTGCAGGCGTCCCACAGGTCGTCGAGCGTCGCCTGGTAGGTCTGGCTGATCGTGGTCACGCGGGCCTCGCCGGCCTCCAGGGTGCGGCTGCCGACCTGCCGCTGGACGGCGTTGATCTGCTCGATCGCGTCGATCATCAGGTGTTCCTCTCGTCGGGTGGGTCGGCGGGCCCGTGCAGCCGACGCTCGCGTCGGCCCCGGGCCAGCTCGGTGGCGAGTGCTGCCAGGGGCGGGGTCCAGAACCGGCGGAAGTGCTCCAGCCAGCCGTCGACCTCGCGCAGTGGGCGTGGGTCGACCGCATACAGCCGCCGGGTGCCCTCCGGCCGCACGGTGGCGAAGCCGTTGTCGCGTAACACCTTGAGGTGCTGGGACACGGCTGGCTGGGAGATGTCGAACTCGTCGCGGATGACCGCGCTGACCGCGCCGGCAGTCCGCTCGCCGCTGGCGAGCAGTTCCAGGATGCGGCGCCGGACCGGATCGCCCAGCACGTCGAAGGCGTGCATGACGCCTTTATATCACTGCTGCCTTATTTAAGCGAGTGATGATAGACCGACGAGCTTGTCCAGCCGGATCGGCAGGTCCCGAATCCGTACGCCGGTGGCGTGGTGCACCGCGTTGGCGACGGCCGCCGCGGCGCCGACGATGCCGATCTCGCCGATGCCCTTCACCCCGGCCGGGTTCAGCTCGTCGTCCTGTTCGTCCAGCCAGTACGCCTCAATGGACTCCACGTCCGCGCATCCGGTGATGTGATACGTGCCCAGGTCGTGGTTGACCCAGTCGCCGTACCGCTCGTCGAGAAGGCCCTCCTCGTGCAGCGCCATCGACAACCCCATCGTCATGCCGCCGATGAGTTGGCTGCGCGCCGTCGTCGGGTTCACGATCCGCCCTGCCGCGAACACCCCGAGCATCCGGTTCAGTCGCACCTCACCGGTGTCCGCGTCCACCCGCACCTCGGCGAACTGTGCCCCGTACGCGTACCGGGGCAGGGTGGGCTGCCCGCCCACCTCTTCGTCGGTGCTCACCTCGACGGTCACCTCGCTCGGCGGCACGCCGCCGGGAAGGTCCCGAAGCTTCTCGCCCAGCGCCTGACCGGCCCGGATCACCGCCCAGCTCCAACTGGCCGTGCCCATCGAGCCCCCAGCCACCGCCGCGGTCGGCAGGTCGCTGTCACCGATGCGGATCTCCACGCGCTCCGGCGGCACCCCGAGCGCGTCGGCGGCCACCTGCCAGATCGCCGTTCGGGCGCCGGTGCCGATGTCGGTGGCGTTGATCCGGATCAGGAAGCTGCCGTCGGGACGAGCGGTGGCCGTGGCCGACGACGGCCTGGCCCGGGCCGGGTAGCTCGACCCGGCCACCCCGGTGCCGATCAGCCAGCGCCCGTCGCGTCGGACGCGGGGCGTCGGATCCCGGTCCGCCCAGCCGAATCGCTGAGCACCCTCGCGCAGGCAGGCCACCAGATTGCGGCTGGTGAACGGCCGCCCCTGGTCGGGGTCGACCTCTGCGTCGTTGCGGATCCGCAACTGGACCGGGTCGATGCCGACGGCGGTGGCCAGCTCGTCCATCGCCGACTCCAGGGCGTACGCGCCGGGGCACTCGCCGGGAGCGCGCATCCAGAACGGGGTGGGCACGTCGAGGCGGACCAGCCGGTGCGTGGTGCGTCGGTGGGGTGCGGCGTACATGCTGCGGGTGTAGACGGCGGTCTGCTCGGCGAATTCCCGGACGGTCGAGGTCTGGCTGATCGCGTCGTGGCAGATCGCGGTGAGTCGCCCGTCGGCGTCGGCGGCGAGCCGGATCCGCTGGATGGTCGGGGTGCGGTAACCGACGGGCCCGAACAGTTGCTGACGGGTCAGCGCCAGCCTGACCGGTCGGTCCGTGTGTCGGGCCGCGAGGGCGGCCAGCACCACCGAGGCCTTGGCGTACCCCTTGCTGCCGAAGCCGCCACCAACGTGCTCGGCGACGACCCGGATCGCCTCCGGGGGCACCTCGAACATCTCGGCCAGCGTGGCCCGCACCAGCGAGGCACCCTGGGTGGAGTCGTGCACCAGTAGCCGCCCGTCGCGCCATTGCGCCGTCGTGGCGTGCGGCTCCATCGGGTTGTTGTGGTAGGCCGGCGTTCGATACGTGGCGTCCACCCGCACCGGGGCGGCCGCGTACCCGGCGTCGAAATCGCCCTCGGCGGTGTCGGTCGGATAGCTGGGGTTGACCTTGTCCGGCCGGTACAGCCCGGGGTGATCGGCGGTGAGCACGGTGCTGTGCGGCCCGGCGTCGTAGTCGATCCGGACCAGCCGGGCGCCCTCGCGGGCCGCCTCCAGGCTGGTGGCCACCACCACCGCCACGAACTGCCCCCGGTAGTGCACCGCCGGCTCCTGCAACAGCCACACCTCCGGCTGCGGGCCGGGCGCGAGGCGGGGCGCGTTGCCGTGGTGCACGACGGCCAGGACACCGGGGTACGCGAGCGCCTCCGCCGTGTCGACCCGGGTGATTCGGCCCCGCACCACCGCCGACGGCACCGCCCAGCCGTAGGTGACACCGTCCACCGGGTACTCCACCGCGTACCGGGCCGTGCCGGTGACCTTCTCCCGGCCCTCCAGCCGGGGGTACGCCCGGCCGACCGCGCCGGCGCTCACGACGACGCCAGTTGGCTGAGCGCTCGTACGGTGATGGCCCGGGTCAGCGGCACCTTGAAGCCGTTGTGCCGCAACGGGCGCGCCTCGGCCAGCTCCGCGTCGGCTGCCCGCCCTGCCAGCTCCGGGCTGAACGTCCGACCCCGCAGCTCCGCCTCGGCCCGGTAGGCCCGCCACGGCCGGTGCGCCACCGCCCCGTAGGCCAGCCGAACGTCGCGGACCACGTCGCCGTCGAGGTCCAGCACCGCGGCCACCGAGCCGACGGCGAAGGCGAACGAGGCCCGGTCGCGCACCTTGAGGTACGTCGAGCGGCGCGCGGCCGGCAGCGGCGGCACCCGGACGGCGGTGATCAGCGCGCCCCGGGCCAGAGTGGTTTCTCGCTCGGGGTGTGTCCCGGGGGAGCGGTACAGGGTGGCGATCGGAATGTCACGGGTGCCGTCGACCTCGTGCACCTCGACCACCGCGTCGAGCGCGGTCAACGCGACGGCCAGGTCGGACGGGTGCGTCGCCACGCACTGCTCGGACCAGTCGAGCACCGCCAGGTCGCGGTTCTGGCCGTGCAGTGCGGCGCAGCCGCTGCCCGGGGCACGCTTGTTGCACGCCTTGCCGGTGTCCTGGAAGTAGACGCAGCGGGTGCGCTGCAACAGGTTGCCGCCGGTGGTGGCCATGTTGCGCAGCTGCCCGGAGGCGGCGGCGAGCAGGGCGCGGGCCAGCACCGGGTAGTCCCGGCGGACCACCGGGTGGGCGGCGAGGTCGCTGTTGCGTACGGTCGCGCCGATCCGCAGCCCGCCCTCGGGCAGCTCCTCGACGGTGTCCAGCGGGAGCCCGGTCACGTCCACCAGCACGTCGGGGCGCTGCACCCCGAGTTTCATCAGGTCCACCAGGTTGGTCCCGCCGCCCAGGTAGGCCGCCTGCGGTTCCGCGCTCAGCACGGCGACCGCGTCGGCCACATCGGCCGGCCGGTGGTAGCGGAACGCCCTCATCGCGTCGCCGCCGTCTCGCGCACGGCCGCCACGATGTGCGGGTACGCGGCACAGCGGCACAGGTTGCCGGCCATCCGCTCGCGGATCTCCGCGTCGGTCAGCTCGGCCGGCCCGCTCAGGTCGTCGGTGACCGCGCTGGGCCAGCCCCGGGCGACCTCGTCGAGCATGCCGCGGGCGGAGCAGAGTTGGCCGGGGGTGCAGTAGCCGCACTGGAACGCGTCGTGCGCGATGAACGCGGCCTGCAACGGGGACAGCTCGTCCGGCCCGGCCAGCCCTTCGACGGTCACCACCGCCCGGCCGTCCAGCGTGACCGCGAAGACCAGGCAGCTCTTCACGCGGCGGCCGTCCAGCAGCACGGTGCAGGAGCCACACTGGCCGTGGTCGCAGCCCTTCTTCGCCCCGATCAGGCCGAGGTGCTCGCGCAGTGTGTCGAGCAGCGTGGTGCGGTTGTCCAGCCGTACCTCGCGTGCCTCGCCGTTGACCTCGAACGCCACCCGGGACGAGTGCCGCTCGTCGGTCGTCGTCGCGTTCTCTGGTCCGCCCTGCACCGGCCCAGACTAGCTTTACTGGTACAAATAGGGGCGAATAACGCAGGAGGTGACCCCGGGTGCCTGACCTGCCCCGAGTGGTCAGCGCCGCCCGACCCGCCGCCGCAACCCTTCGCTCGTCACCGCGTGATAGGCGATCATGACGATGATGCCGATCAGGCCCAGCACGGGGTTGACGAACCAGCCGAGCAGGCCGCTCAGCCCGTACAGGACCAGGCCGGTGACCGGTCGCAGCCGTTGTGTGCGAACGTGCTCGGGGCTGACCCCACGACCGAGGAGTTCGGGGTGGCGGCGTAGGTAGCCGAAGAACACCAGCCAAGGTGCCGACATCAGCGCCGCCGCCAACGCGTACAGGGCGACGCCCGCGCGCTGGTCGTCGGTGTCGCCGTGGGTGAACGCGGACGCCAGCACCGCGGTGGGGAACGGGATGATCACCGCGCCGAAGAGGATGGCGAGGTTGATCCAGCTCAGGGCGAGGGTTGTCGCGCGGACCAGCCTGAGCAGCGCGTGGTGGTTGAGCCAGAGCACCCCGATGTAGATGAACGACACGACGAAGGCCAGGTAGGAGGCTCCTTCGTCGAGGAGGTCGGCCAGCAACTCACCCCTGTGGTATTCCGGAACCCGCAGGTCGAGCACCAGCAGGGTGATCACGATGGCGAACACGCCGTCGCTGAACGACGTCATCCGTTCGGTGCCGGAAACCCGTGGGCGCGCGTCGGGCTGCTCGACCTCGTCGGGCGCTTCGGCCATTGGGGAAGGCTAACCGTCGACGGGTTTCGTTGACTGTGGTTTGTCCGATCGGGACGACGACCGTGGATCGACTGCGATCGGGGGGGTGTCGGCGCGATAATACTGTGTATTATACCGAGTATGCTAACTGTAGGTGATGGTTCGTGAGCATCCGCCATGCCCTGCTGGCGCTGCTCACCGAGGCACCGAAGTACGGTCTCCAGCTCCGGCAGGAGTTCGAGGCGCGCACCGGCGAGGTCTGGCCGCTCAACGTCGGGCAGGTCTACACCACGCTGCAACGCCTGGAGCGCGAGGGACACGTCGAGACAGACGACGCCGACCGCGACGGCGCACAGAAGCGCTACCGGCTCACCGTCGACGGGGAACGGGAGCTGCACAGCTGGCTGCGTACGCCACCCCAGGCCGGGCCGCCGCCCCGCGACGAACTCGTGATGAAGGTGCAGGTGGCGATACGCCTGACCCAGGTGGACGTCACCGAGATCCTCCAGACCCACCGGCGGCGCATCGTCGAGGAGATGCAGCGCTACACCCACCTCAAGGCCGACGCGGCTCCGGAGGACATCGGCCTTGGCCTCGTGGTCGACGCTGAGCTTTTCCGCCTGGAAGCGGTCGTTCGCTGGCTCGACGCGGCGGACGCGCGCCTGCGCAGTCACCCGACGCTGTCCGCCAGTGCACCACCCACGGACAGGTCACTGGCCGCCGGCCAGGCGGGTCGCCCGACCCGGTCAGCCCGGGACGACGCGGCAGGAGCCCGACGATGAGCATCGTGCTGAGCCTGCGGCAGGTGTCCAAGGTGTATGGAAGTGGCGCCGCCGCTGTGCACGCCCTGCGGGGGGTCGACCTGGACGTGGCCACCGGTGAGCTGGTAGCGATCATGGGTCCGAGTGGCTCGGGCAAGAGCACCCTGCTGACCATCGCGGGCACTCTGGAGGAGCCGACCGCCGGCCAGGTGACAGTGTGCGGGTCCGACCTCTCCACGCTCTCCGCCGACGCCACCGCCCGGCTGCGTCGCCGCGCGCTCGGCTTCGTCTTTCAGGACCTGAACCTGCTCGCCGGCCTCTCCGCCGTCGAGAACGTGGCGCTGCCACTGGAGCTGGACGGCATGGCCGTACGTCCGGCGCGCGCCGCCGCCCTGCATGTGCTCGACGAGTTGGGGCTGACCGACCGCGCCAGCCACTTCCCCGACGACCTCTCCGGGGGCGAGCGCCAACGGGTCGCCATCGCCCGCGCTGTGGTGGGGGACCGGCGGCTGCTGCTGGCCGACGAGCCCACCGGCGCCCTCGACGCCGCCAACGGCGAAGCCGTCCTGCGGATGCTCCGTTCGGCCTGTAAGCGCGGTATCGCCGGAGTGATGGTCACCCACGATGCCCAGCTCGCGTCCTGGGCCGATCGAGTGATCTTCATTCGGGACGGCCGGGTGGTCGACCAGACCGCACCGTCGGCCGGCCCGAACGCCCTGCTCGCCGCGGACCCGACGCCGTGACCGCCGATCCGGGCCACAGCCCGATGACCGCCCGGCCTGCCGGCGGCGGGCTCCCGGCCCGCCGCGCGGTGATCCGCTGGGCGGTACGACTGTTCCGCCGTGAGTGGCGGCAGCAGTTGCTCGCCATCGCGCTGCTCACCGTCGCGGTCACCGGCACCACCTTCGGGTTGGCGGCCACCTGGAACCTGGCCGCGTCGAGCGACGCCACGTTCGGTCGCGCCGACCAGCTCCTGCGGATCCCCGGCGACGACCCGGCCGCGCTGGATGCCCAGGTCACCGCCGCTCGTGCGTGGTTCGGCACGATCGACGTGATCGGTCACCGACACGTGCCCGTGCCGGGGCTGTTCGACCCAGTCGACGTCCGGGCCCAGGACCCCGCCGGCGCGTACGGCGGCCCAATGCTCGCCCTGCGGCAGGGGCGCTACCCGACCGGGCCCGCCGAGGTGGCCGTGACCGATGGGGTGCAGCGAGACCTGCGTGGCGGGCTCGGCGCCCGGGTCCGGCTCGGTGACTCCGATCGCCTGATCGTCGGTGTGGTGGAGAACCCGGCGGACCTGCACGACGAATTCGCCCTCACCGACCCGGTGTACGCCGACCGACCGCAGTCGGTGACCGTCCTGGTGGCCGGCGACCGCGACAGCATGGAGGAGTTCCGCCGGACCATCGAGGGTCCGCTGGTGCGCGAGTTCCGGCCGGTGGCCGAGCGCACGACGCTCACCATCGCCGTGCTGGCGCTGGCCGCCGTCGGCCTGTTGCTGGTGTCTCTGGTGGCCGCCGCCGGGTTCGTGGTGCTGGCGCAGCGCCGGATGCGTCAGCTCGGCATGCTGGCGGCGATGGGCGCCACCCGTCGACAGCTGCGGCTGGTGCTGCTGGTCAACGGCGCTGCGGTCGGGTCAGTCGCTGCGGTCTGCGGCACCGCCATCGGGGTCGTCGCCTGGCTGGCCGCCGCAGGCTTCGTCGAAATCGCCGCCGGGCATCGCATCGGCCGATTCGACCTGCCCTGGCTCACCATCGGCGCAGGCACGCTGCTGGCCGTCGCGACGGCGACCGCTGCCGCCTGGTGGCCGGCCCGCGCGGTTGCCCGTACCCCGATCATGAGCGCGCTGTCGGCCCGGCCGCCGGTCCCGCCGCCAGCGCGGCGGACCGCCGTGGCCGCGGCCGTGCTGCTCGCTGCCGGTCTCACAGCGCTGGTGCTCTCCGACGGGTCGGAGCCGCTGCTCATCGGGGTGGGCGCCGTCGGCATCTCGCTCGGCGTGCTGTTCGTCGGTCCGCTGGCCATCCCGGTGTTGGCGGCGGCCCGGGGCCGCCTGCCGGTGGCGGTCCGGCTGGCTCTGGCGGATCTGGCTCGCTACCGCGTCCGGGCCGGGGCCGCGCTTGCCGCGATCAGCCTCGCGGTGGGGCTGTCGGCGGCGATCGTGGTGGGCTCCGCCGCAGCGGAGTACCGCAGTCGGGAGGCGGCCGGGCTGGGCAACCTTGCCGCCAGCCAACTGCTGATCAGGATCGGCCAACCGGATCCGGTCGTCCCGGAGCGCACGGCTGCTGAGATCGCCGCTTTCCAGGCCAGGACCGACACCATCGCGACCACCGTGGGTGCGGCCACCGTCATCCCGCTGGACATGGCGGTGGTGGCCTCGCACATCGACCCGGGCCGGGAGGGGGGACCGAACGGCCACCCGGCCGTCGAGATCGGCATTCCGCGTGCCGCCGGCGAATCCACGACGTCCCATCCGCTCTACGTCGTCAATCCCGGGCTGCTCCGACTGAACGGCGTGGCCGGAATGACTGTCGACCCCGACACCGATGTGCTCAGCACCCGCACCGGTGAGCTGGCGCTGATGAACATCCCTGCCCGCGGTGTGCGTCCGATCGTGCGCACCCTTCCCCGGTCCGGCTACACCGGGCTACCCGACTCGCTGATCACCTCCGCCGCGCTCGGCCGGCACGGCTGGCAGCCGGCCCGGGTCGGCTGGTTCCTCGCAGCCGACCAGGCGCTCACCGACGCGCAGTTGGCGACGGCCCAGGAAATGGCCGCCGCCGCCGGGCTCACCATCGAGTCCCGTCGGGAGCAGAGTTCGCTGACCCCGCTGCGGACCGGCGCGACCGGTGCCGGTGTGCTGCTTGCGCTCGGCGTGCTGGCGACGACCGTCGGACTCATCCGGGGCGAGGCGGCAGCGGACCTGCGCACGCTGACCGCGACCGGGGCACCGAGGCGAGTACGGCGGACGCTCACCGCCACCACCGCCGGAGCGCTCGCCCTGCTCGGTGCCGTGCTGGGCGTGACCGGTGCCTACCTGGCGCTGGCCGGTGCCCTGCACCGCGACCTCGACCCGCTCGGCGCCGTGCCGGTCGTCCACCTGGTCGGGATCGCCGGTGGGCTGCCGTTGCTCGCCGCAGGTGCAGGCTGGCTGCTCGCCGGCCGGCTGCCGGCGTCGCTGTCCCGCCGCGTCCTGGACTGAGCGCCGGGTGAGACCGAGGCGCCCTGCGAGCACGCAGGGTGCCTCGGGCTCACCCGCCCCCGTTCACGCCACCGGCGTCGCGGTGCCGGTCGCCCCGGCGAGACGCTGGTGGGCGCGGATCAGGTCGGCGTAGCGCAGGCCGCTCGCCTTCACCGTCCGGCGTTGGGTGGCGTAGTCGACGTGGACCAGCCCGAAGCGCTTGTCGTAGCCGTACGCCCACTCGAAGTTGTCCAGCAGCGACCAGACGAAGTAGCCGTCCAGGGGCACACCCCGGGCGACCGCCGACGCGCAGGCGGCCAGGTGCTGCTCCAGATGGTCGGTGCGTTCCTTGTCCTCCACCGTGCCGTCCGCGGTGACCTCGTCCGGCCACGCCGAGCCGCTCTCGGTGACGATGATCCGGCCCGGCCGGTACTCCTGGTTCACCTCGACCAGCAGGCGCTCCAGCCCGGCCGGGTACATCTCCCAACCCATCGCGGTCTCCACCGACCCGGGCACCGGCACCTGCCGGGCGTACGGCGGCGGCCCGGCCGGGTCGTCGACCACCAACTGCCGGAAGTAGTAGTTCACCCCGAGGTAATCGGTGGGTGTGGCGATCACCGTCAGATCGTCGCCGCGTACCGGCGGCT
Source organism: Micromonospora sp. DT201 (assembly GCF_049841575.1). NCBI lineage: Bacteria > Bacillati > Actinomycetota > Actinomycetes > Micromonosporales > Micromonosporaceae > Micromonospora > Micromonospora sp. DT201. Next base: position 257,244 of record NZ_JBNCKP010000004.1, read on the forward strand.
CGATCCCGTAGGTGGCGATCATGTCGGCGGGGTAGCCGCGCCCATGGATCGGGTCCAGCCACCACCGGTTGACGTGCCCGTCCGCCCGTCGCGCCGCGGCGACGTCCTCGGGTCGGTCGGTCGCCGCCTCGATCGGGCTGAGGTTGAGGACCAGCCCCACCGCGGCCGGTCGGGCGGCGTTGGCGCGGATCGCCTGAGTGGCCAGGCCGTGCCCGAGCAGCACATGGTGCGAGGTGTGCACCGCCCGGGTCAGGTCCCGCTCGCCGGGGGCCATCTTCCCCTCCAGGTGCCCGATCCAGGACACGCAGAGTGGCTCGTTGACGGTGCTCCAGTCGGCCACCCGGTCACCGAGGCGGGCGGCGACCACCGCTGCGTACTCGGCGAACGCCTCGGCGGTGGCGCGCTCCGGCCAGCCGCCGGAGTCCTGCAGAGCCTGCGGCAGATCCCAGTGGTAGAGCGTGACGAACGGCCGGATCCCGTCGGCGAGCAGCGTGTCGACGAGCCGGTCGTAGAAGTCCAGCCCGGCGGGGTTGACCCGCCCGACGCCGTCGGGCATCACCCGGGGCCAGGCCACCGAGAAACGGTACGCGTCCACGCCGAGCCGGCGCAGCAACGCCAGGTCCTCCGGCCACCGGTGGTAGTGGTCGCAGGCCACCGCGCCGGTGTCGCCGTTGTCGACGTTGCCGGGGGTCGCCGAGAAGGTGTCCCAGATCGACGGCGCCCGGCCGTCGACGTCGACGGCCCCCTCGATCTGGTACGCCGCCGTGGCGACGCCCCAGAGGAAGTCCGGTGGCAGCTTGGACAGGTCGGGCACGGGAAGGTTCTCCTCTGGGGTTGAATGACTCACTTGACCGCGCCAGCGGTGAGGCCGGCGACGAAATACCGCTGCAGGGCCAGGAACCCGACGACGACCGGGATGCTGACCACCAGCGAAGCGGCCATGATCTGGTTCCAGTAGACGTTGAACTGGGTGGAGTAACCCTGCAGACCGACGGCCAGGGTGCGACTGCCCTCGTCGGTCATCACCGAGGCGAAGAGCACCTCACCCCAGGCGGTCATGAACGCGTACACGGTGACCGCGACGACGCCGGGCACGGCGGCCGGCAGGATGACCCGGAACAGGATGCGCAGGGGCCCGGCCCCGTCGACCTGTGCCGCCTCGTCCAACCCCCGGGGGATCGAGTCGAAGTAGCCGACGAGCATCCAGATCGAGAACGGCAGCGAGAAGGTCAGGTACGTGATCACCAGGCCGGTACGGCTGGCGTACAGCTCGATGCCGGTGGCGTTGCCCAGGTTGACGTAGATGAGGAACAGCGGCAGCAGGAACAGGATGCCGGGGAACATCTGGGTGGACAGCACCGTCACCGAGAAGACGCCCCGACCGCGGAATCGGTACCGGCTGACCGCGAAGGCGGCGAAGATGGCCACCGCCACCGAGCAGACCGCCGCGATGCTCGACACCACCAGGCTGTTCACCAGATACCGGGCCAGCGGCACGGTGCTCCACATGTCCACGAACGGTTGCAGGGTGGGCCGGCTGGGCCACCAGGTGAAGCCGTTCTGCACGTCCTGCAACGGTTTCGCCGCGGAGGTGACCATCACGTAGAGCGGGATGAGGACGAAGAGTGTGAGCAGGGTCAGCACGATGCGCCGACCCCAGCGCTCACCGGCGGTCTCACGCATGGTCGTCCCTCCGGCGGTTGGTGATCAGCAGGTACGCGGCAGAGACGATCAGCAGGAACAGCAGCAGCGCCACCGACATCGCCGAGCCGGAGCCGAAGTCCCAGGTCTTGAAGGAACTGCGGTAGATGTGGATGGAGATGAGGTCGGCCTGTTCCGGCGCGGAGCCACCGAAGAGCACGTACGGGGTGTTGAAGTCGTTGAAGGTCCACAGGAACAGCACCAGCAGCAGCACCAGGTTCACCGGCCGCAGCATCGGCAGGGTCACCGAGTGCAGCCGGCGCCAGAACCCGGCGCCGTCGATCGCGGCGGCCTCGTACAGCTCGCCGGGCACGTTCTGCAGGCCGGCCATCAGGCAGAGGAACGCGAACGGCCAGTTGCGCCACACCGACACCACAAGCAACGACCAGAAGCTGTTGTCGCCGATCAGCCAGAACGGCCGCTCGTTCAGCAGCCCGAGCTGGTCGACGAGGACGTGGTTGACCAGGCCGGTGTCACGTTGCAGCAGGAAGCCCCAGGTGATCACCGCGGCGTAGACCGGCAGGGCGTACGGGGTGAGGAAGAGCGCCCGCAGGATCGCTCGCCCTCGGAACGGCCGTTGCAGGACGACCGCCGCGGAGATGCCGAGCAGCCAGGCGAACCCGACCGAGAGCACGCTGTAGGCCAGGGTGACCCAGAACGAGTGCAGCAGTTCCTTGCCGGCTGCGCTGTTCACGTTCAGCGTCGCCCGGTAGTTCTCCCACCCGATGAATGGCGCGGTGGACCAGTCACGGATGTGGAACTGGGTCAGCTCCAGCAGGCTCATCCAGACCCCGACCACCATCGGGATCACATGGATGGCGAGTTCCAGCACGATGGCCGGTACGAGCAGCAGATACGGCAGGAACGAGCGGCGGGGGCCGCGGGGCCGGCGGGCCGGCTTCCGGGCGGGTGACCCAGCCGGGGGTTCGCGCCGGTCGGCGTCCGGCGCGGTGGTGCTGGTTGCCATCGGGGTCCTCTCGGAGGCGTTGGCCGTGGCCGGGCTCAGCGCCCGACCACGGCCACCGGTGACGCCTGGGTCAGCGCATCTTCTGCTGCGCGTCGGTCAGCTTCGTCTTCACCGACGCCTCGGTGACCGGCTTGCCGCTTGCCGCATCCGCGAACAGCTCCTTCATCGCGGTGCCGACCAGGGTCTCGAAGGTGCTCTCCTCGGGCACCTGCGGCAGCGGGGCCGCGGTGGTGACCAGGGTCTCCTGGATGTTCTTCTGCTCCGTCGCGCTGAACGCCGGGTCGGAGCCCGCGGTCTTCACCGCAGGCAGCGAGCCGTACGTCTTGTTGAGGAGCGTCTGCTCCTCGTCGCTGGTCATGAACTTGACGAAGCTCAGCGCGCCGTCCTTGTTCTTGGTGTGCTTGAAGACCGCCATGTTGATCCCGGCGACCATGCTGTTGACCTTCTTGCCCCCGGCCGGCGGGCTGGCGAGGAACGGCACCGGGGCCACCCCGTACGCGTCGGCGGGCATGTTCTGCGTCTTGAGGTTCGAGCCGGCGGACTGCCACAGCAACATGGCGGCCTTGCCGTTGGCGAAGTCGGAGACCGACTGGTTCTGCGCGTACTCGGCGTTGCTCGGGTTGGTGATCTTGTCGGCGGCCATGAAGTCGATGTAGCGCTTGATCGCCGAGACGTTCTGCGGGGTGTCGAAGGTCGGCTTGCCGGCCGAGTCGAACCACTCACCGCCGTACTGCTGGCTGAAGGTGAAGGCGTGGTGGGAGTTCTCCGACGGGTTGGCCCCCTCGATCGCCAGGCCCCACTTGCCGCCGGTGCTCAGCTTCTTGCCGTACTCGGCGAGCTGCTCCCAGGTGGTCGGCGGTGCGGTGATGCCGGCGTCGGCGAACGCCTTCTTGTTGTAGTACAGGCTGTACGCCATGCTGTAGAGCGGCACGGCGGCCGGCGGCTTGCCGGGGGCGCCGGCGGCGGCGAGCGCGGCGGGCACGATCCGGTCCTTGCCGCCGACGGCCTGCAGGGTGGCGTCGTCGAACTCGACAAGCGCGCCGGTGGCCTGCAACGACGCCGACCAGGTGTTGCCGATGTTGACCACGTCCGGGCCCTTGCCGGAGGCAGCGGCGGCGAGCAGGCGGTTGAGCAGGTCCGACCAGGGGACCACCTCGACGGTGACCTTGATCCCGGTCTGCTTCTCGAACTTGTCCAGCTCCGGCTGGAGGATCGTCTTGTCGGCCTCCAGGCTGGCGCCCTGGTTGCTGGCCCAGTAGGTGAGCGTCTTGGGTGCTGCGGCGGAGTCGTCGCCGGAGCCGCCGCAGGCGGTCAGCGAGGCGGCAGCCAGTACGGCGGCGGTGAATATCCCGAGGTGTCGTCTCGACACGGTCAGCCCTTCCGGTGCGTGGTGGGGGTCCGCCGGCCTTCGTCGCCGATAGGGGTCGGGACGACGGGCGGCCGGCTGCGGACAGGGTTCGGGGGTGCGCCGTCGGGGTCCGTCGGCGGTTTCCCGGGAGTTACATCACGGCTTAAATTATGTCGTCATTAAAGTGGCTGGCCGGTGGGTCGTCAAGCACGAGGCGGTTACAGTCGCCTCGAACTCCCCGACAGGAACGAGGTGACGAGTGGAGCTGGCGCGTGCCACCAACCGCAGCGTGCGGCTGCGCAACCGGTCCGCCCTGCTGACCAAGCTCTTCCTCGACGGCCCGCTCACCCGGCAGGACCTGGTGCGAAGCACCGGGTTGAGCCAGCCGGCGGTCAGCAACGTGGTCGCCGACCTGATCGACGAAGGGCTGGTCGCCGAGGCCGGGGCCGCCGAGTCCGACGGTGGTCGGCCCAGCATGCTGCTGCGGATCGCGCCCCGCTTCGCCTTCCTGGTCGGCGTGGACGTCGGCGAGACCCGGGTCCGCGTGGAGCTGTTCGACTTCGCGATGACCCTGCTGGCCAGCATCGAATACCCGCTCGACCCGGCCCGTACGGAGCCCGACCTGGTGGCCGGGCACGTGCTGGCCGGTATCGACGCGGTGACCGGTCAGGCCGGGGTGGCCCCCGGCGACGTGCTCGGCGTCGGCATCGGCGTCTCGGGAGTGGTCGAGCAGGGCACCGAAGCCGTCGTGCACGCCCAGGCCCTCGGCTGGGACCGGGTGCCGCTGGAGCGTCTGATCGGCGCGGGCACCGAGTTGCCGCTGCACATCGACAACGGCGCGAAGACCCTCGGTCAGGCCGAGATGTGGTTCGGTGCCGGCCGGGGCGCCCGACACGCCGTCTTCGCGCTGGTCGGCTCCGGTGTGGGCGCTTCGGTGGTGACCAACGGCGCCACCTACCGGGGCGCGTCCAGCAGCGCGGGGGAGTGGGGACACACCACCCTCGTGTATGGCGGTCGGGCCTGCCGGTGCGGCGCGCGCGGGTGTCTGGAGGCGTACGTCGGCGCGGAGGCGATCATCGACCGGTACCGGGAGGCGCGCCGAGGTCGACCGGTGCCGGGCGAGGACGAGGAGTCCCAGATCGCCGCGCTGGTCGCCGCCGCCGAGACCTCGGCCACCGCCCGGCGGGTGCTGGACGACACCGCCGGTTACCTCGGCGCCGGGGTGGCCAACCTGATCAACCTGTTCAACCCGGAGCGGGTGGTGCTCGGTGGCTGGGCGGCGATGGCGCTGGGCGACCTGCTGCCGGCCGTTCGGGAGGCGGCCGGACGCCAGGCGCTGCGCCAGCCGTTCGAGCAGGCGTCGATCGAGCTGTGTCGACTCGGGGTGGACGCGGTGGCCCTCGGCGCTGCCACCCTCCCGATAGCCCGCTTCCTCACCGAAGGCGGCGTCCGCCGCTGAGCGGGAACGACGGCATCGCCGACGGGAAATTACACAAAAAGAATCCTCGGGATAAATAACAGTCTTATAGATCGATGTCTTGACGTCGCCGCAATCTCGCCGCAACACTCCTACGAGAGCGCTCTCCGGTCCGCGGTGCCGCATCGGCGGCATCCAGAACCGTGGTGCCGCACCGGCGGCACCTACCGACGGCACCACGGGGCGAGCCCGATCCCGATCCCACCCGCGCGGCATCCGTAACCCCCTATCGACAGGCGATGTCATGACATCTCATGCAACATCCGTACGTCCGCGACCCCGACGGGCTGTCCGGCACCTGCTCGTCGGGCTCACCGTGGCCCTGGTCGCGGCGCTCACACCGACCGGCGCCACCACACCCGCGCAGGCCGCGCCCACCCTGCTCTCCCAGGGCCGCCCCGCCACCGCCTCGTCCACTGAGAACGCCGGCACCCCAGCCGCCGCCGCCGTCGACGGCAACGCCGGCACCCGCTGGGCCAGCGCGTTCAGCGACCCACAGTGGCTCCAGGTCGACCTGGGCGCCCGGGCCACCATCAGCCAGGTGAACCTGCTCTGGGAAGGCGCCTACGGTCGGGCCTTCCAACTCCAGACCTCCGACGACGGCGCCACCTGGACCACGATCTACTCGACCACCACCGGCACCGGCGGCACCCAGAACCTCACCGTCACCGGCGCCGGCCGCTACGTACGGATGAACGGCACCGCCCGGGGCACCGGCTACGGCTACTCGCTCTGGGAGTTCCAGGTCTACGGCGAGACCGGCGGCAGCACGCCGACGTGCGGCGGCAGCAACGTCGCGCAGGGCAGCCCGGCGACCGCTTCATCCACTCAGAGTGCCGGTCTCGCGGCGTCCGCCGCGGTCGACGGCAACCCGGGCACCCGGTGGGCCAGCGCCGCCAGCGACCCGCAGTGGCTGCGCGTCGACCTCGGCAGCACCCGCACGATCTGCCGGGTGGTGCTCACCTGGGAGGCCGCGTACGCCCGGGCCTTCCAGCTCCAGACCTCGGCCGACGGGTCCACCTGGACCACCATCTACTCGACCACCACCGGCACCGGCGGCACGCAGACCCTCGACGTCGCCGGCAGTGGCCGCTACCTGCGGATGTACGGCACCGCCCGGGGCACCGCCTACGGCTACTCGCTGTGGGAGCTGGCGGTCAACGCGACCGGCGGCACCAGCGAGCCCCCCGTGACGCCCACCGACCCGTACAACCCGAACCTCGGCTCGAACACGTTCGTCTTCGACCCGAGCACCCCCACCGCCACCATCCAGAGTCGACTCAACACCCTCTTCACCCAGCAGGAGACCAACCAGTTCGGCCCGCAGCGCTACGCGGTGCTGTTCAAGCCCGGCACCTACACCGCCGACGTCAACCTCGGCTTCTTCACCCAGGTCGCCGGCCTCGGCATGAGCCCCGACGACGTCAACCTCAACGGCCACGTCCGTACCGAGGCGTTCTGGATGGGCGGCAACGCCACCCAGAACTTCTGGCGGGCCGCGGAGAACCTCTCGGTCACCCTGCCCGCCGGGCAGACCGTGGAGCGCTGGGCAGTGTCCCAGGCCGCGCCGTACCGACGGATGCACCTGCGCGGCGCGCAGAACCAGATCCAGCTCTGGAACGGCGGCGACGGCTGGTCCAGTGGCGGCCTGCTGGCCGACACCCGCGTCGACGGGCTGGTCGTCTCCGGCTCCCAGCAGCAGTGGTACTCCCGCAACAGCGAGTTCGGCAACGGCTGGACGGGCTCGGTGTGGAACATGGTCTTCCAAGGCGTCGTCGGCGCGCCCGCCCCGAGCTTCCCCAACCCGTCGCACACCGTCATCGCCCAGACCCCGCAGGTCCGGGAGAAGCCGTTCCTCTACGTCGACGGCAGCGGTGAGTACCGGGTCTTCGTGCCGGCGCTGCGCACCAACTCCACCGGCACCAGCTGGTACAACAAGACCCCGGCCGGCTCGTCCATCTCACTGTCGCAGTTCTTCGTCGTCCAGCCCGGCACCAGCGCCGCCACCATCAACGCGGCCCTCGCTCAGGGCAAGCACCTGCTCTTCACCCCGGGCGTGCACCACGTCACCGAGCCGATCCAGGTCAACCGGGCCGACACGGTCGTCCTCGGTCTCGGCCTGGCCACCATCCAGGCCGACAACGGCGCGGTGGGTATGCGGGTGGCCGATGTGGATGGCGTGAAGGTCGCCGGCATCATGTTCGAGGCCGGCACGACCAATTCGCCGGTGCTGATGGAGGTCGGCCCGTCCGGCTCGTCCGCGAGCCACGCCACGAACCCGACCTCGCTGCACGACGTGTTCTTCCGCATCGGCGGGCCGCACGTCGGCAAGGCCACCAACACGCTGACCGTCAACAGCGACAACGTGATCGGCGATCACATGTGGCTGTGGCGGGCCGACCACGCCGCCAGCGGCGTACCCACCGGGTGGACGCTGAACACCGCCGACACCGGGCTCACGGTCAACGGCGACAACGTCACCATGTACGGCCTCTTCGTCGAGCACTACCAGAAGTACCAGACCATCTGGAACGGCAACGGCGGGCGGACGTACTTCTACCAGAACGAGCTGCCGTACGACCCGCCGAACCAGGCGGCCTGGATGAACGGGTCGACCCGGGGCTACGCCGCGTACAAGGTCGCCGATTCGGTGACCAGCCACCAGGCGTTCGGGCTGGGCAGCTACAGCTACTTCAACGTCAACCCCGCGGTGGTCGAGGAGCGATCCTTCGAGGTGCCCAACAACCCGAACGTGCGGTTCACCAACATGGTGACCGTTTCGCTCGGCGGCGTCGGCACCATCAACCGGGTGATCAACAACGCCGGCGGCACCGCGAACGCGGCCACCCAGACGGTGTACCTGACCACCTACCCCTGACCGGGGCACCCGCGCCGGCCCGGTCGACTGACCGACCGGGCTGGTCGGGGCGCACCGTGGGCCAGGCCGGCCCGGTCCCGCCGAGACCGGGCCGGCCCTGGTCGTGCCGTCTCACCTCGCCAGCACCTCGGCCGCCGCACGCTCACCTGCCCGCACCGCGCCCTCCAGGTAGCCGGTCCAGCGGGTCGCCGTCTCGGTGCCCGCCCAGTGCACCCGGCCCACCGGCGCCCGCAGCCGGGGACCGTAGGTGCGCCAGGTCCCCGGGGTGAGCGCGCCGCAGAAACAGCCCCGCGTCCACTCCTCGGCCGACCAGTCGTACTCGACCAGGTCCACCGGGTCTGTGGCTGCCGGCCCGACAACGGTGGCGAACGCGTCCAGCAGGCACCGCCGACGCTGCTCGGGCGACATTTCCCGCAGCGCGGCGGCATCCGCCGAGTAGCTGAACCCGGTCAGCACCCCGAGCGGCGAGGTCGGGGTGGAGTTGTCGACCGTCTCGGTGAGCGGACCGGCGTTGCTGGTGGACACCCCGGACAGGCCGTCGGCACGCCAGAACGGCTCCCGGTAGACGGCGTGCACCTTCAGCGCCGAACCCATCGGCATCCGCTGGGTCAGCCCGTCGCGCAGCGGGGGCAGCGGCGGGTCGTACCGGATCCGACCGGCCAGGGCCGGCGCCAGCGCGACCACCACCGCGTCGCCGTCGACGCGACCGGTGTCGGTCCACGCCGTCACCCCGTCGATGGTCTGCTCGATCGCCCGCACCGGTGTGGCCAGCGTCAGCGTCCCCGGCGGAAGGGCCAGGGCCATCCGCTCGGCCAGCGCCGACGGCCCGCCCACGATCCGGTCCTGCTGTGCGCCCCCGGCCATCCCCAGCAACGGCCCTGTCCCGCCGGCGCTGCGCAGGTAGAACAGCAGGTGCAACAGAGACACCTCGTCCGCGCCGGTGGCCAGCAGCCCTCCGGCGAGCAGCCGCCCCAGGTAGTCGGCGGTGTCGCCGTCCCCGGCCGTCGCGCGCAGCCAGCCGTCGAGGATCGTCCGGTCCCACTGCTCGGCCTCCGGCGCCTGCCAGGGCGCGGCCGGGTCCAGTCGTGCGGCGTACTCGTCGAGCAGGGCGAGCACCCGGCCGGCCTGTGCGGGCGTCTCGGCCCGGCGCTGGCCGGCCCAGAGCAGGGTGGGCGCGCCGACCGCCGTCGACGCGAAGGTCGCCAGCCCGTGCTCGGCGACCAGCGCGTACATCCGGTCCTGGGTCGGGCCGATCCACTGCGCGCCCAGGTCGAGTTGGGTGAGTTCGGGCAGCCAGCGGGTCAGCACACGACCGCCCACCCGGTCGCGGGCCTCCAGCACCCGCACCTGGGCTCCGGCACGGGTGAGCGCCAGCGCGGCGGCGAGGCCGGAGAAGCCGGCGCCGACCACGACCACCCGAACGCCGTCGGTCATGGGCGCCGCCTACCCCGAAAGCGCGCTGTGCATGACTCCCGCGCTGACCAGGGCTGGCTGCGCAACTGCGGAGCGGCCGGCGCCCACCTGTCGCGCCGCCTTTGCTCTGCTTCAACCCAGGCAACACTTGAGCGCCCTTTTCGTTGCCTGGGTGGAAGCAGAGCAAAGGCTCCGGACCTTGTGGGTCAGCGACCGGCGGCCGGCGATCGGCGCCTCCGCCGCCGCCGGTCGAGGCGTACCGGACACCCGTCGCCTTGACGGACAACGCCGCCGAATGGGTCTTCCTCACCTCCCGCACGGCGCCCGTCCGACCTCCTGGGTGCGCGTTTGCCGCCGGCGTCGGCCGGGAAACCGAGCCCGCCGGCCGCAGCAATGGATGGGGAGGGACGATGGCGTACCGTCCGATCGTCGCCGACATCGTGCCCGGCCTGTCCACCCTCACGCTCGGCGTGGAGGAGGAGTTCCTGCTGCTCGACCCGGACAGCGGGCGGAACCTGCCGGTGGCCGACCAGGTGCTCGGCGCGCTGCGCGGCCCTGCCCGGGACCAGAGCCGCCAGGAGTTCCGGCACAGCATGGTGGAGATGGTGACCCCGGTCTGCGCCGACCTCACCGAGCTGCGCGCGCACCTGGTGACGCTGCGCCGCTCCGCAGCCGCCGCCGCCACGGCAGCCGGGGCCCGGCTCGTCGCGGTCGGCGCCACGCCGGTGGCCGAGCCGCACCGCACGGTTCCCGACGAACCGCGCTACCACGCCATGTCCCGTCGGTACGGGCCGGTGGCGCACGACCCGGCCGTGTGTGGCTGTCACGTGCACGTCGGGCTGCCCGACCGGGAGCTGGCCGTGCAGGTCTGCAACCACCTGCGGGTGTGGCTGCCGGTGATACAGGCGATCACCACCAACTCGCCGCTGCACGACGGGTACGACACCGGCCACGCCAGCTGGCGGTCGATGCAGCTGGAACGCTGGCCCAGCATCGGCCCGACGCCGTACTTCGACTCCGCCGCCGACTACGACCGCACTGTCGACGAGCTGATCGCCGCCGGCATCATGCTCGACGCCGCGATGGTCTACTGGTACGCCCGCCCGTCCTCGGCCTACCCGACGGTGGAAGTGCGGGTCGGCGACGTCTGCACCGAGGTGGACGACGCGGTGCTGGTCGCCGCGCTGGTCCGGTCCCTCGTCGCCACCCTCGCCGACGACGTACGCGCCGGGGTGACCGCCCCGAACGTCCGTGACTGCCTGGTCGCCGCGGCGCACTGGCGGGCCGCTCACGACGGCCTCGACGGCGAGCTGATCGACCTGCGGGGCGGTGGCACCCGGCCCGCCTGGGCGCTCGTCGACGACCTGATGGCGGTGATCGCGCCCGCCCTGCTGCGCCACGGCGACCTCGGATACGTGCTGGCACAACTGGGCCGGCTGCGCCGTGACGGCACCGGCGCCACCCGGCAGCGGCGGGTGCTGGAGCGTACCGGTGACCTGAGCGCGGTCCTCGACGAACTGATCGCCCGCACGGCCGCCGGCTGACACCCCGTCGCGGCGGACCGGGGGATCAGCGGATGTCGTGCGTCTGCAGCCACAGCTCCAGGAGCCCGAGCTGCCACAGTTTGTTGCTACCGGCTGCTGCCTCGGCCCGGTCTGGCTCGGCGAGCAGTCGTGCCACGTACTCCGGGCGGAACAGCCCCCGCTCGCGCGCGGCCGGCGCCTGCAACGCCTCGGCGACCAGCTCGCGCACCGGGCCGTCCACGTTGCGCAGCGCCGGCACCGGGAAGTAGCCCTTGGGCCGGTCGATCACCTCGGCGGGCAGCACCTCGCGGGCGACCTCCTTGAGGACGCCCTTGCCGCGCTGGGCGACCTTGTGCTCCGGCGGGCAGTGCGCGGCCAGGGTGACCAGGTCCTGGTCGAGGAAGGGAGTGCGCACCTCCAGGCCCCACGCCATGCTCATGCTGTCCACCCGCTTCACCGGGTCGTCGGGGAGCATCAGGTGGGTGTCCAGGCGCAGCACGGCGTCCAGCGCGGTCTGGGCACCGGGCGCGGCGAGGTGCCCGGCGAGCAGGTCCCGGCTGGCGTCGTGCTCCAGGGCGTACGCCGGGCCGACGATGCCACGCAGCTCGTCGTGGTCGCGGTCGAAGAACGCGGCGGCGAACGTCTCGGCGGCGCTGTGCCGGGGCGCCTCGACCAACGGCTGGTGGTAGCCGTAGCCGGCGAACACCTCGTCGGCGCCCTGCCCGGACTGTGCCACCTTCACATGCCGCGCCACCTGCTCGGAGAGTAGATGGAAGGCGACCACGTCATGGCTGCCCATCGGCTCGGTCATCGCCAGCACGGCACGCCGTACGGCGGGCACCAGGTCGTCGTCGGCCAGCCGGATCCGGTGGTGGTCGGTGTCGTACGCGCGGGCCACCAGGTCGGAGTAGTGGAACTCGTCGCCGGACTCGCCGTCGCGGCTGTCGAAGCCGATGCTGAACGTCCGCAGGTGCTGCTGGCCGGCCTCGGCGAGAAGCGCCACGATGAGGCTGGAGTCCAGTCCCCCGGAGAGCAGCACGCCGACCGGCACGTCGGCGACCAGCCGTCGGCGTACCGCCGTGCGCAGCGCGTCGGAGATGGCGGCCCGCCAGTCGGCGGCGTCCATCCCCCCGTCGGCGGGCTCCCGCACGTAGTCGGGTCGCCAGTACACCTCCTCGCGGCTGCGCCCGTCCGCCTCGATCACCCGCAGGGTGGCGGGCGGCAGCTTGCGGACACCGCGAAGCACGGTGCGCGGCGCGGGCACGATGGAGTGCCAGGACAGGTAGTGGTGCAGCGCCACCGGGTCGATGCCGGTGTCGACGTCGCCGGCCCGCAACAGCGCGGGCAGGGTGGAGGCGAACCGGAGCCGCCCAGGTGTCTCGGCGAGGTAGAGCGGTTTGATGCCGAGTCGGTCGCGGGCGAGGATCAGCCGCCGTCGCACCCGGTCGACCAGCCCGATCGCGAACATGCCGACCAGGTGGTCGACGAAACGCTCACCCCAGTGCGCGTACGCCACCAGGATCACCTCGGTGTCGCCGGTGGAGTGGAAGGTGTACCCGGCGCGGCGCAGCTCCTCGCGCAGCTCCGGATAGTTGTAGATGCAGCCGTTGAAGACCAGGGCCAGGCCGAGGTCGTCGCGCACCATCGGCTGGCCGCCCGCGTCAGACAGGTCGATGATGGTCAGCCGGCGGTGCCCGAGGGTCACCCAGTCGTCGGCGAACAGGCCCTCGTCGTCCGGGCCGCGCGAGCGCATCTCCTCGGTCATTCGAGTGACCGCCGCCGCGTCGGGTGACCGGCCGTCGAAGCGCGCCTCCCCGCTGATCCCACACATCAGCCGGGCCTCCTGTCGCCTCACCCCGGCCCGTGCTGGCCGGTCCCGCCGACCGAACGGGGGCCGCTGGCTACCCGGGTGTGCGGTCGTTATGCGCGCAGGGTGCGCAGGATGCGGGCCAGCTCGGCTCGGTCGGCGTCGTTGAGGTGGCCGAAGAAACGGTCGGCCTCGGCCCGGCGGGCGGTTCGGATGGCGGCGCTGACCCGGTTGCCCTCCTCGGTGAGCGCGACCAGGGTCGCCCGCCGGTCGACCGGGTCGGGTCGGCGTTCGACGAGGCCACGGGTCTGGAGGTCGTCGACGACCTCGGTTGCCGAACGGGCCGCGATGCGCAGGTGCTCGGCGAGCGTGCCGGGGCGGACTTCGCCGTGCCGGCTCAGCACTCCGAGTGCCCGGGACTGGCTGGGAGTGATGTCCCAGGGTGCCAACGACTCCCGTGTCTGCCGGCGCAAACGGGACGCCACTGCCCAGAACGTCTCGGCCAGGCTCTCGTCGTCGCCGGTTTCGGGGGTGCCCTCGGTCACCGGAATACCGTAGCAGCCGATGCGGTTGTTCCCTCATGTTGAGGTAACCTCAGCATATCCGAGTGAAAGGTAGTGCCTCTTGGAACCCACCCCCATGGGCCGCGACCGCGGCCACCGCACCGTCAGCGCCGAAGAGAAGGCGCAAGCCAGCCAGGTGTCGCTGCGCCGCATCGGCCGCCTGTTCAGCCCCCACCGGCCCGCGCTTGCCGCCGTCACCGCGATCATCGTGATCTCCTCGATCATCGCGATGGCCAGCCCGTTCCTGCTGCGTACCGTGATCGACCGGGCTCTGCCGCAGGGCGACGTGACCCTGCTGGTCTGGTTGGTCCTCGGCATGGTCGCCGTGGCCGCCGTGACCTCCGCCCTCGGCGTCGTCCAGACCTGGATCTCCACCCAGGTCGGGCAGCAGGTCATGCACCGACTGCGCACCGACGTCTTCAGCCACCTGCAGCGCCAGTCGCTGGGCTTCTTCACCCGCACCCGCACCGGCGAGGTGCAGTCCCGCATCACCAACGACATCGGCGGCATGCAGTCGGTGGTCACCTCCACCGCCACCGCCGTCGCAGCCAACCTCACCACCGTGGTCGCCACGGCGGTCGCCATGGTCGCGCTGTCCTGGCAACTCTCCCTGGTCTCGGTCGTGGTGCTGCCGCCGGCCATCTGGCTGACCCGCCGGGTCGCCCGAATGCGCCGCGAGATCACCGACCAGCGCCAGCGTGAACTCGCCGACCTCAACGTCACCGTCGAGGAAGGGCTGTCGATCAGCGGCGTGCAGCTGGCCAAGACCCTCGGCACCGGGCCCGCGCTGATCGACCGGTTCACCGCCTCGTCGGCCCGCCTGGTCGACCTGGAGTTGCGCAGCGAATTGGCCGGCCGCTGGCGCATGGCCTCGATGAGCATCATCTTCGCCGCCGTGCCGGCGGTCATCTACCTCGCCGCAGGGCTGCCCGGCACCGCCGGCACGCTGAGCATCGGCACCCTGGTCGCCTTCACCGCCCTGCAAGGTGGCCTGTTCCGGCCGCTGATGGGGCTGCTCAACGTGGGCGTCTCGCTCACCGCGTCGCTGGCGCTGTTCGCCCGGATCTTCGAATACCTGGACCTGCCGGTCGACGTGGCCGACCCCACCGACCCGGTCCGCGTCGACCCCACCCGGGTCCGTGGCCACCTGCGCCTGGAGGACGTCACCTTCGGCTACCCGGGCAGCGACACCGCGGCACTCGCCGGGATCACCCTGGACGTGCCCGCCGGCACCAGCCTCGCCCTGGTCGGTGAGACCGGCTCCGGCAAGAGCACCCTCGCCGGGCTGGTCAGCCGACTGCACGACCCGAACGGCGGTCGAGTCACCATCGACGGCGTCGACCTGCGTGACCTGCGACTGGCCGACCTGGCCGCCATCGTCGGCGTGGTCAGCCAGGAGACGTACCTGCTGCACACCACAGTCCGGGAGAACCTGCGCTACGCGCGGCCGGGCGCCACCGACACGGAGATCGAGGACGCCGCCCGCGCGGCCCAGATCCACGACCTGATCGCCGCGCTGCCCGACGGGTACGACACCATGGTCGGCTCACGCGGCCACCGGTTCTCCGGCGGTGAGAAGCAGCGGCTCGCGATCGCCCGTACGCTGCTGCGCGACCCGCGCATCCTCGTCCTCGACGAGGCCACCAGCGCACTCGACACCGAAACTGAACGGGCCGTGCAACGGGCGTTCGACGTGCTCGCCGAGGGGCGGACCACGATCACCATCGCGCACCGGCTCTCCACGGTCCGCGACGCCGACCAGATCGCAGTGCTCGACCACGGCCGGATCGTCGAGGCCGGCACCCACGACAGCCTGCTGCACCGCAACGGCCGCTACGCGACGCTGGCCGCCTGACCGGCGCCGCGTGGCAGCCTTGGTTTCTTGATTTGCGAGGTCGACGCGGTACGCCGGGAAACCCTGACCATCCTGGCGACCCGCCGAACCTGACGCTGCGACCCTGCTCCGCCGTCTGCCGAGCTCAGCATGGACCGATAACTTGCACATCCGGAAAGTTTTCTCCTATGCTTTCCGACATGGAAAGTATTGGTCTGGCAGAACAACTCGCAGCGGCCGAGCGCGGGGCCGCTGCTCCGTACCTCGACTATCCGCCCACCCCCTGGTGGTACGCGCCATCCGTTGGCGCCTGGGCTGCCGCCACGATCGGCACGTTCACCTGGTGGCGCGAGAACGCCGGACTGTTCGTGGTGTCGCTCGCCGCGCTGATCGTCGTCGAGATCCTCTTCGCCGTGTGGATGCGACGTCGGCACGGCGCGCTTCCGATGCCCGGCAAGGGGACACCCCCCGTCGAGATCGCCCGGATGTGGCGCGGATACGCGGCCGTCCTGCCGGTCGTCGCTCTCATCGTCGGGCTCGTCTGGTGGCTGGTCGGCGTCCCCGCTGCCGCCGGGACGGCATTCGTCCTGGTGACGGTTGGCCTCGTCTTCTACGAGCGGCGGTATGCCGCGGCTGCCGCCGCGACTCGGGCGCGCCTTCGATGATCGAGGGATTAGACCCGATCATCCATGTGCCCAAGCGGCTGGCGGCCATGGCCGTCATGGCCAACGCCCCGTCGGTCTCGTTTCGATTCCTGAAAGACCATCTGCAGATCAGCGAGTCGGATCTGTCCAAGCAGATGTCTGCGCTGGAGGCGGCCGGCTATGTCAGTTCGACGAAAGCCGGCCGTGGCCGCGGGGGCAGCACGACCTACCGGATGACTCAGGCCGGGCAGAAGGCGTACGACCAGCACTGCTCTGCCCTGATGGCGCTGATCCGCGGCACATAGCCCTCGGCGGGGCACCCCCGAGTTGGTTTGCCCGGTGCTGGCAGCCGCGGCGTCGCTGGCTGACCGCTCCCGGTGGCGACGCATTCAGAGCGTCCGCTGGGACGAGCGGCGGCTCCACGCGGGGTGTCCTGGAGGGCTCAGGTCGATCACAATCGTGCGGTGCGACGTCAGGGGTGGAAGTGGGGAGCGCTGGCCGTCGTGGCGGTGCTGGCTGCGGGCGGCACGGCGTGGGTGTGGCTGCGTTATGACTTTGAGAAGGTCAACTGGACCTGGGGCGTCGTCGCCGGGGTCATCGCCGTCTACGTGCTGCTGGACCAGGTCTTTCGCACCGGGGCGACCGGTCTCGCCGAGGCCGCCGCCCACCGGCGCGCCGCCGCCGACGAGCTGTTGGAGCTGATCCGGCGCGACCCGACCGACGAAGCGCTGCTGCGCACCGTCGACGAGCCGTATCCGCTGCCGGTGCGGTGGCGCACCGCTCCCGACCGGTTTCTCCCCTCATGGCGGGCGATCGGCCGATCAAGCGACGCCGTCCCGGTGGACCTCGCCGGCAGCAACGGAACACTGTGGAGCTGTTACCACGACATACCTTCCGGGCGCCTGGTGGTGTTGGGGCCGGCCGGCTCCGGCAAATCGATCATCGCGCTGCGGATGGCCCGGGAGCTGCCCCTGCACCGCGAGCCGGACGCACCCGTACCAGCGTTGGTGCCGGCTGACTCCTGGGATCCCGACCGAGAGACCTTCCACGACTGGCTGGTCGACCGGATCGGTCGGCGCTACCCGCAGCTCGCGGCCGGCCACCCGCGCCGCGACGCCGTGCTGCGCGACCTCGTCGAGACCAACCTGGTCGTGCCCGTCCTGGACGGGCTGGACGAGGTGCCCGAAGATCGGCTGATCGCCTGCCTCGACGAGCTCAACGCACTGCCCACCCAACGTTTCGTCCTCACCTGCCGAACCTCGGTCTACGAGCAATACCTGACGCAGGGGGAGAAGCTGCGTGGCGCCGCCGTGGTGATGCTCGAACCCCCGGCACCCGGTGAAGTGGCCGACTACCTGGTCGACGCCGCCTCGCTGCATCAGGTCGACAACTGGTCCACGGTCGCCGCCACGCTCGGGGACGACCCACAACTGACCGCCGCGCTCTCCACCCCACTGATGGTGGCGATGGCCCGCAGCGCCTTCGACCAGCCGGGCACCGATCCCCGGGACCTCGTGCCGCTGGCCCGCGAGAGGGGCCGGCGCTCCGTCGAGGACGATCTGCTGACCAGGGCCGTGGACGCTGCGCTGAGGTCCCGTCGTGGCACCCAGGGCCTACGGCGGTGGGAACCCGAGACCGCCCGGCGCTACCTCGCCTTCCTCGCCGCACATCTGGAGTCCCTTGACGTCCGGGAGTTTCGCTGGTGGCAGCTGCCGACCGCGCAGCCCGGCCCGTTCTGGGCGCTCGTCGCTGGCGCGCGTACCGCCGCGGCGGTGTGGCTGACACTGACGCTCTCCGCGGACGCCCTCACGGCGACGGCCGAGCTGGTGACCCACCCACCGACCCGGAATCTCCTCGACGTTCTGGTCCGCGAGACGGACACCCTGGCGCTGGTGGTCCTTCTGCTGGCCGCCGTCGTCGCGCTGGTCCGCGGATCGGGCCGGGCCGGTCGGGAGCAACCCCGGCGGGTGGCGTTCGTCGGCGGGGTCCGGGCCTTTCGATTCGGGTTGCTCAGTGGGCTGATCAGCGGTGCGTTCTGGGCTCTGGTCACGCTCGCCGTCTTCTCGGCGGTCACCCCCACACCGCAACTGGTGGCGCTGCTGAACCGTGTCCCGGCGCTGCCGCCGTGGCCCGACTCGGTCCGGGCCGCCGTCGTGGTCGGTGTGCTGGCATGGGCGTACCGAGCGGCCCGGGCCGGACTGGGGGTGGACGTCGCCGCGCCCGCGGCCGAACTCGGCGCGACCAGCGTGATCGAGACAGTCGAAGCCGACCGTGCAGCCAGCGTGGCCTCAGCGCTGGCCAGCGCCGCTAGCGGCGTCCTGTGGCTGCTCGTCGGCGTCGCGGCGCTGCGACTCATCGGGGTGTTGCCGGCCGTACCGCCGCTGCCGGCGCTGGTCTACGCCGGAGTAGGGCTTGGGCTGGGCTGGTGGCTGCACAGGCGCGGCGGCGGGGCGTGGATGCGCTTCGCCCTCACCCGTGCCGCCCTTGCCCTCCGCGGCCGCACACCGCATCGGCTGCTCGCCTTCCTGGCGTACGCCGAGACTGTCGGCCTGCTGCGCGACGGCGCCGGCGCGTACCGGTTCCGGCACGGCCGTCTGCAGAGCCGACTAGCCGGAGGTTCGGTGAGCGCCCGGCGCGGCAGCCGGCTGCGCGAGGAGTTCGGTGTCGAGCTCGCCCGGGCCGGTTACTGGCCTGAGGCACTCGGTGTGTTCGCCGACGTCACGCAGGCGCGAGCTGCGAGCATCGGCCACGCCGACGATCTGACCGTGGCGGCGCTTCGCCGGGCGCTGCTGGCCGGGGCGGCTGCGGGGGAGTGGACCCGGCTGGCGACCCTGCTGGCGCTCATCCCACCTCCGACAGAGCCGACGCCGTTGGCAGAGCAGCGGCAGCGGATCGCACGGCTTATCGCAGACGGTGCGCCGGTGACACACCTCATCGCCGCCGCCGAAGAGTTGAGCCGTGCGGCGACGGACGTGGGTTTGGCGGGGCGGGGTCCGGACGCGAGCACGGCAGGCCATGCCGCGCCCGGAGTCGAGGAGTTCCTGGCCGTCCTGCAACAGGTCAGTGCGGACACCATCGCGGCGCGTACCCGGTTGGACCGGTTGCTCGGCGCTGCCAGGCAGGACGTCGGGGAGCCGGCACCCATCGGCGCGGGCCTGCTCGCCGGGCTGCTCATGGACGACAGTGAGCCGGTTGAGGCTCTGCTCGTGTGCCATCAGGAGTTGCTCCTTGCCGATCAACCGCCCGACCGGGTCGACCTGTTGCTCCTCGCCGAGACGTGGCGCTGGTCGGTCGAGGTGATGCGGCGGAACACCGACGAACGGGCCGAGTTGCGCCGTCGTATCCGCGTTGCGGTTGCGGGGCGGCGAGACCACCCGCGGCGGATCGAGCTGGGCCGGCGTGAGCTGGCCGAGGTGGGACTCCAGGTGTGCCACGCGGTGATCGAGCACCAGACGTTGGGCCCGCTCGCGGTGGCGGCGTCCCGGCGGTTGGTCGCCGTCCTCGCCGAGCCGGCCATCGTTGCGCAGACCGTCACCCGCAGCGCCCCGATGTGGCACGGCGGCTGACGCCGAGAAGTGACGGTTCCCTGACAATGGAGGCGTCTGTGCGTACGGCTTGTCGGACCGGGCCGCGAGACTGAGGCTTCCTCGATCCGGGAGGTTCCTCGTGCCGCATGTCAGGTCACACACCAGGAAAAATGGAGCCCGGGTTCGGGCGCATTACCGTAGGCGGCGCGCCGGCAGTGTTCGGCGGAGGTCGACGGTTCGCCGCGTGTCCGGTGGCGGCAGACTGGCCAACGGCTGGGCTCTGGTGCTGTGTGCCGTCGGCGGTTTCGTGCTCCTCCGCCTGGTCATCGGTTTCGTGCAGCAGCACCCATACTGGACCGCTTTCCTGGTGAGCCTCGTCGTTCTGGGTGCGACCACGGTGGGTCTTGTGGTGTCGAGGCAGCGTGCCCGCGAGCGGGCCGACCAGGCCCAGCGGGACAGGCTGATCGCGGTGACCGACACGATGAGCGGCCCCGAGTTCGAGCAGTGGTTCGCGCGGCTCCTGGTCGCCTCCGGGTTTCGCAATGTGACGGTGTGCGGCGGCTCCGGTGACCGAGGAGCGGACGTCACGGCGATCGCTCCCGACGGCCGACGTGTCGTGGTGCAGTGCAAGCGGCAAAGTTCCAGCAACCGGGTGGGCAGTGCCGCGATCCAACGCTTCGCCGGCACCTGCCGGGACATCCATGGTGGCGATATCTGCATGCTCGTGACGAACAGCTTCTTTACCGCGGGCGATGGCATCCAGATAGCCCGGCAGCTCAACATCACGCTCGTCGACCGGAACGCACTGGAGATGTGGGCCTGGACGGGAAGGCTCGGGCTGGGATCCATCGTGGACCACTGACCACGCTGATGTGCCAGGGGGATCGGGCCACCGGATACCCCTGCGCGGCGGTCGTCGCCACCGAAATCGCTGTACGAGGACGAGTTGGTCGACGCTGCCCGTGGTGGCGTGGGGGCGTGTGGCTGCTCTGCCCCATGGAGGATCAAGCGCTGCTACCCAAGCTGGACGGTGCGGTGGTGCGGGTGGGCGACAACGAGTGGATCGCGCGTCTTCGTGACCGACTGACCGGGCCATGCGCGGCGTGTCCCAGACGCGGCGGCGTGACGGATATCTGACTCGCTGCTCAGATCGACGGATCTCGGTCAGTCGGTAATGTCACCTAATGCATTGACGTGGGTTCGCGCAGTGACGGCGCGACCGATCGACTCGGGGGGTGCGATGGCGCCGAGCAAGCGACAGGCCGTCCTCATCGGAGTCAACCATTGCGGTTACGACCTGCACCTGCCGGCCCTCCGCTACGCAGAAAGCGACGTGCAGGCGCTCCGGGGCGTGCTACTCGACCCTGACTACGGCACCTTCGACGACGGTGACGTCAAAGTGTTCCCCGGTGCCGACGCCACCTCGGCCGCCATCAAGGCGTTCCTGCGGGACATCGTCCTCACCTCCGGGCCCTCGGACGTGCTGCTGGTCTACTTCGCCGGCCACACCGTCGTGCCCGAGTGGAATGAACAACTCGATGCTTACCTGGTCACCGCCGATCTCGACCCCGAGCGTCTCCCGCGAGAACCCGACAATGGGCTGCGGATGTCGTTCCTCCAGCGGGACGTCTTCGAGGCGTTCGCGGGCACCTCGTTCCTGGTGCTCGACTGCTGCCAGGCGGGCATCTACGCCGACGCCGACCGACGGCATGCCGCAGTGATGCAGACCTACCGCACCCAGGTCGACCGGCACAGCGCCCTGCTGGCCTGCCCCAGGGGTGCCGTGGCGCGAGAGAGTGCCGAGCACCGGCACGGGGTGTTGACCCATTACGTACTCAGGGCGCTGCAGGGTGAGGCGGCAGACGAGGCCCGCCGGGTGTCGTTCGCGCAGATGGCCGCGTTCGTGGCCAACCAGGGCATCGATCCGCCACCGGTGCAGTGGGTGCGGACGTACGGGCCCAGTACGGTGCTGACACAGCCGCCGCCATCCCGTCACGACCGACAGGCGCTCAACGCGCCGGCCAACCCCGGCGCCACCAGCCCCTGCAAGAACCCGCTTGAGGATCAGAGCAACTCGATCACGCAGTTGCTCGGCCGGATCTTCCGGGCGGAGAGTCGGCCGCAGCACCACGGCCAGCAGGGTGGCCAGGCCGACCGGGTCGATCTCGTCCGCTACGCCGTCGACGCGGACTCCGTCGCGCTCGTGGAGTTCGCCGGCACGGAGTTTGCCGTGGTGAGCCCGACGAGCAGATTCGACAAGGAGGCCCTCCGGCCGATGCTCGAAGCGGCCGCTGTCGAGGCGCTGCAGCACCGCACGTCCATGCCCGGGCATGTGATTTCCCACGGCGCCCGGCGCCGGATGCTCTGCGTCCCCCTCTCGTACGCCGACGAGCGGACTCTCGCCCTCGCGGTGGTCGACCCCGCCCTAGCTCAACTCGACATGGGGGAGCCGTTGGCGGTCATGTTGCGGGCGGTCTGGGAGTCTGATCCGTTCGATGACCCGGTCCAGGCGGAGATGGCCGTGCTCACCGCGCTGCGGATCGCTTTCGGACGATTGCCGTTGAAGCTTTACGAGTACGCCTTCAGCGTCTATCAGAACCTCGTCGAGTCGATGACCATGGTCTTCCAACCCGTGGTGGAACTGGACCTGCGTGCCTCGGGGGTGAGTATCCAGAGCTTCGAGGCCCTGGCCCGCCGCACCGAGCGGGAGTCCCGCGCGCCGCTGGCGGCGCTGCGGATGGCGTACGACTGGGGCGACCGTTTCATCATCGAACGTGACGCGCTGCTCGTGTCCAAGGCGATCCACTCGTATGCCAAAGCCGATGCCGCGGCCGAGTGGCAGGGCATCAAGCCGTTATCGGTCAACGTCGCCGTCCGTTCGCTGCTCAGCGACGCATACCTGAGCCAAGTGCACAAAGCGCTCGTCGACGCGGAGGTCAACCCACGGACACTGACGTTGGAGATCTCCGAACAAGACCCGATCACGCCTGGGCCGGGCGAACTGTGGCCGCAGGAGCCCTTGGTGTACTTCCACCGCCGTCTGACTGAGCTGTCCCGAGAGCTGCGCATCAACTTCGCGGTGGACGACTTCGGGGTAGGGCACGCGTCGCTGGCCCGCATGGCGGAGCTACGGCTCACCCAGATCAAGGTGGATCGCGCCGTGCTGCACCATCCCCTGGCGGTGGACGAGTTGGCACTGGTGGCGCGGGTGGCGCGATATGCCAGCGACCAGGGGCACGCCCCGCACCCACGCGCGGTCATCGTTGAGGGCTACGACGACGAGGCACCGGTGAGCTTGCGCCAGATCTATGATCTCGGCATCCACCACGTGCAGGGTTATTTCTGCGGCGCGGTCGCCTCCACAACCTTGCGGCCCCTGGATCGAGCCGTCCAGGAGCGGATCGCATCGTCGACGAGAGGCGAGAAATGACAAGCGTGAAGTTGCTGCTTCCGGCGGATGTGCTCGACGAACTGGCCTTGCCGTACGAGGGAGTTCGAGATGTCTCCAGCGTCACGCTCGCCATCGAAGGCATCGGTGTGATGGCGAATCTCGCCACCCTGGCGACGCTGCAACCACAGGTAGGTGCCTTGGTTACCGCGATCAGAAACTGGCGACTTCGCGACCAGCGCCCATCTGTCCTGTTGACGGTCAAGGGACCGGGCATCGATATCAA
Source organism: Micromonospora sp. DT201 (assembly GCF_049841575.1). NCBI lineage: Bacteria > Bacillati > Actinomycetota > Actinomycetes > Micromonosporales > Micromonosporaceae > Micromonospora > Micromonospora sp. DT201. The sequence continues at coordinate 280,600 of NZ_JBNCKP010000004.1, forward strand.
GCTCGATCTTCCGCGCAATGTGAGCACCAAGCTCCTGCTCAAACAGCTTGCACCGCTGTTCGACGAATAAGGCGGACATGGGCACGACCTGCGGCGTCGACTTGGCCGTGCACACCATCTTTCCCAGGTGCGTCCGGTGCGTCCCGGACACGCCAGGCCGTCGCTCATTGGATTGGCCGCAACGGCCACGGGCGGCGCTCTGCCGGCACGTTGGCAGATCCGGGCATTCAACGGGTGGCGGGGAGGGCGGCTGGTGACCGGCGGCTTCGAGGTGGACCCCCAGACGCTGCGAATCCACGCTAGCGCCGTCGACGACACCGCCGACACGGTCGACGAGTGTCGTCGCGCAGCGGCTTCGGTCGCGCTGGGTCGTGATGCGTACGGTCGGTTGTGTCAGCTGATGCCCAACCTCCTTCATTCGCTTCAAGACGCCACCGTCGACAGCTTCGGTGAGACGGCTCGCGCATTGCAGGAGGCGGCCGATGGGTTGCGGTCAGTCTCTGACCGGTACGAGCGGGGTGACCAGGACGTGGCGACCCGGTTCGATGGAGCCACCCAGTGAGCCAGCCGTCCCCTTTGATTGCCACCCGCCAGGACAGCACGACCTCGTTCAGTGGCATCTTCCTCGCGGAGGACATCGACGCCCTGATGGCGGGTTACGCCTCCGGTAGCTGGATCGATGTCTCGATAGGCGGCTTCGCAGCCTCCATGGACGCCCTCGCCTTCGTTACCGACCCGCTCGGTCAACTGGTCGCGTGGGGAGTGGGCTGGCTGATCGAGCACGTCAAGCCCTTGTCCGATGCGCTGGACGAGTTGGCCGGCGATCCCGATCAGATCACCGCGTACGCGCAGACCTGGCGCAATGTCGCCAAGGCCACCGCCGAGGCAGGCACCGCTTTCGGTGGAATGGTCGGTACGCAGGTGGCAGGTTGGAGCGGCGCAGCCGCCGATGCGTACCGTCGGAACAGCGACCGACAGGTGGCCGCGCTGAACGCAGTCACAAAGGCTGCCGACGCCATGGCCGAGATCACCACTGGCGCTGGGCTGCTCGTCGCGATGGTTCGTGGCCTGGTCCGTGACCTCATCGCGGAGTTCGTGTCGGTGCTGGCGGTGCGCCTCTGGGAGTGGCTTGCCGAGGCAGGGGTGACACTGGGCCTGGCGACCCCATGGGTGATCACCCAGGTAACTGCTCTCGCTGGCAAGTGGGTAGCTCGGATCACCCGCCTGATGCACGGACTGATTGAGAGCCTGCGCCGGCTGGCCCCCATCCTGTGCCGCCTCGAACAGCTCATCAGAGATCTGAAGGCTCTTGTCCGCGGCACCACGCCCGGAGGGCCGGCATCGCCAAGTGCGCTCGATCGCGGCACTCATCTGTTTCACGCCGACGCTGATCCGCTCCGTAAGTGGGGTCCGGCGCGACAGACACATCCCGAGGCGTGGGAGGCAGCCATCCAGGAGGCACAAGGCCTGGGTGTCGACATCTCCTTCCGCTCGGATGCCCTGGCTTATGGCCCGGCTCCCGGGCCGGGTCGTCCGGGTCAACTCGTCCTCGACCCGGAGGCGTCGTACGGGGCGCTGTTGCACGAGATGCAGCACCTACGCGACGACCAGGCTGCTGGCTGGGCGGGCATGAGAGGCTGGTTCGAGGACCCGGTCGTACGGTACGAGAACGAGGTACGGGCGTACCAGAAAGAGATTGACTACGCCAAGTCGATTGGTGACCACGAGTCCGTCGAGCGCCTGAACCAGGCTATCCGCGAAGAATATTCGAGAATCTTCGGAGTTGATCCATGACCGCGCCGCCCCCGCCTAACCTCCCGGTCCCGCCCGTGCGGCAGATGACCAATCAGGAGTTGGCAGAGCTGGCCAACAGCGGAGGACCCTACCGAGGCAAGGCGGTGTTCGAGTTGGTCGACCGGGCGCGAGCGGACGACGACGCTGCCAGTCAGCTTGATCAGCTGAGCCGGCTCCCGGCCTTGCGCGAAGACCGTGCCTTCCACCTGGTCTCCCTCGCCTGGGCGGCGATCATCGGTCTATTGGCAGCCGAGACCGCGCAGGCACGGGCGAGGGCCTACGCCGCTTTCGAGGCACTGAATCGCACCGAGCAGACGCACTTCCTCGCGTATGTGGGGGCGGAGCGCATCGAGGACGCACATCCCCGAATCTGACCAACGACGGCTTGAGTCGGCCTGGTCAGGCGACCCTGGTGCGGGCGACGAAGCTGCCGCTCCACGTTGCTCAGCCGCTCGGACGCAGTGCGCGGACACACTGGACAACCCCGCCGAAAGTCACCGCGTGTTCGAGCGACGCCGAATATGTAGAGCGGATGTCCACCTCTGCAAGCCGCTGGCGGGGCCGGTCCGCCGGCTGGCCCCGTCCGCCTCTGCCCGCAGGTCCCAGGCGGTGTCCCAGCGGTCTGATAGAGCGGCCATCAGCGCTCCGGCGCCAGCGTGCGCACCGCGGTCGACGACACCGCGGCCAGTTCGGGCTGCGCAGGCAGAAATACCGTGGGGACACCCAGCGACTGGTTCATCGCGGCGAGTTGGTACTCGGCCTGAAGATCGGTGGTGTTACGCAGGCCGCGGACGATCACTGCCACATCGTGGCGACGGCAGTAGGTGGAGGTCAAACCGCTCCAGGCCGCGACGGTGACGGAGGTCCACTCGACGGGCAGAACGGCTCGAACGGCGGCCGCTCGATCCTCTCCGTCGGTGCCCGGATGCTTGGCGCTGTTGACCGCGACGAGCACGACCACTTCGTCGAAGAGGACGCGTGCCCGCTCCACCAGATTGAAATGCCCGGGAGTGAAGGGATCGAAGCTGCCGGGGTAGACGGCTCGCATGCGTACGCGACCCGAGGTGCGTGCTGTCGGACGTGGCCCTGCCGATGGTGCGGGTGTCACGGCCGCAGGACCCGCCGCGCATCGCGGATGACCTGCTCGGAGGCCAGTGCGGCCCAGGAGGCGAACAGTTCCCGGAAGTACGCGCCGTGCCGGCCAGCCACCGCAGGATCGTGCTCGACGACGTCCAGTTCGTTGACGATGCTCAGGTCGATGAGCGACCGAAGCTGAGCCGCATCTGGCGTTCTCACGTGACATTCGAAGCGGTCGAACACCTGGCCGGTCTCTGCCAGCTCCCGCCAGGTGCGTCCACGGTCGCAGGCGCCATACAAATAGACAAGCTCCTCGGCGTCGGCACCGACGAGATCCCGCAGAACAGCACGATCGGCCCGATCAAGCAGGGCGAGGTCGAACCCGTCGGTGCCGTAGACGGCGTGGGTAAGGCCAGCGGCTTGCACCTCACTGCCGCAGCCGAGCACGGCGAGCCGTTCGCTGACTCGACACAGGTGGCCGTACAGGTTGCCCCCGGGATGCGCGATCCGCTCAGCTCCATGATCGCGGAGCCAGACCCGCACGCCTTCGTCAGTGCTCATGGCCCGACTGTAGGTAGCGGCAGTCGGATCCGGTGACCTCTCGGCGTGGGCAATATGTCACACGTGCAGGCGGCGGTGTTCCTGTCCAAGCCCGGCCTGCGGGTGGAGCTGTCCGAGCGCCACCTGCACGGCATCCACCTCGCTGCTAGGGCGGCCGCCGCAGGAGCTGGATTGAACTGCGCCAACGCCCACAAGCCGGGCTGCAAATGCTCCGGCTGTGGTGGCTCGGTGCATGGCTGGAAGGGGCAGGTTAGGTGGAATTGGCCTGCCCGCTCCCCGAAGATTGACTCTTCTGGGTGAGTGAGCTGGGCGTCTGTATGGTGATCGACATGCTCGAGGGGCTCGACGAACTGGCCGCAGGCAGCCGCCACCGAGGGTAGGACTTCGTTCGAGCGCTAACCGTGGCGTTTGGCCGTCCAGTCGTCGAGGGCGATGGTGTCGACCCGGCCCTGGTGCAGGTGGGCGAGGACCGGATCGGCTTCGCGCTGCCGGCCGCACTGCGTGAGGCTTATCTATTGTTCGGTCGCCGAAGGGACCTGACCGCCACTCAGGACAACTTGGTATGGCCACAGAGTCTTGACGTCGACCCTGATGGCGTCCTGGTGTTTCGGGTGGAGGCGCAGAGCTGCGCATCGTGGGGCGTTCCTGCCTGGGCGATCGGCCAGGACGATCCGCCGGTCGTGGTGAACGTCGGAGACGGCTGGGCGCCCTACTCGGATCGGCTCTCGGTAGCGCTTGTCGAGATGGTGATTGCCGCGTTCGAGCGCCTGCCGCTGCCGATTTTCCCCTTCTGGGCAGGGATGGGCGGGCCGGGAGTCCGCTGGTTCGCCGGTCCTGATGTGCTGCTGCGAAATGACGGTGAGACGTGGCTGTGGGTCCATGGCCGGACCCCGGAAGCGGTGCAAGCTGTTCGGAAGCGGCTGCCTGGCGAGTGGCTGATGGTCCCGGAAGACGAGGAATTCGACGACTGAGTTCTGGCCAGGAGGCTGAGACGGTTGATGGGTGGTGAAGGACGCTGTCGTCGACATCGTCGTCGACAAGGTGTGGGCGGCCCTGACGCGGCTGCTGAAAGCTCACTTCCCCTCATGGGTGCCGACACCGTGCGCGTCCTCCGGATGCTGGCCGTGTTCGTCACCCTCTTCACGGCGTGGTGGCAGCACACGGGCCCAGAACCTGCCCTGTGACACCAGTCGGCGGCGTCTGCCGAGCAGTCGGGATCGTATGGCTCGGTGAGCGGCCCGGGGCCGAAGCCTTCGGCCGAGCCGGGTCGGCGAGGCGTGCGCGGTTGTGGGTCGGAGGCCGGCGAGTTGAACGAAGACCTCGCGTTTTGGCGGTCGCGTCGCCTCGGCGGTTGATGACATAGCCGGTCAGCCAGATCCAACCTTGGTATGTCGGCTGGTCGGACACTGAGACGAGGCGGAAGGTCAGGGCGCGGTCACCAGCGAACTGCACCGAGGCTCGGCCGTCGATGACGAGCAGGTCGCCAGGGGAGGGGCGCGCGGTCACCAGTGGCCGGAGTTGCGATGGTGTTCCTGCGGCGGCCGGCACTCCTGCGCGTGCATGATCTGCCAGTCGCGCAGTGCCCGCTTGATCCGATCGTTCTCCTGGCTGAGCAGCCGTACCGCCTCGTTGAGCATGGCCACCTCGTCGGCCACCCGGGCCTGAAACTCGCGTACCTCATCGGGGTCGACGCCGCGCCGGCGTGTGGCGAACTCGCGGGCCCGCACCTCGTGCGGCGTCAACCGGGCCGGGTAGCCGGCGGGGTAGGGCTGGCCACCTCGATACACCTGAGCCACGACGATCCTCTCTGAGGGCAGGCGGGAGCGCGGAAGGTCCTTGCGGTGGGTCTGGAAGGGCGATCCGTCCGCTCGGGGCGGCGGACGACCCGCCCGCTCTGCCGGCGCAGCCCAATTCAGCGGTACGACAGCAGAGCAGTCCGGCGGGTCGGGACGGGTACACTCACCCGCCCCGACCAGGGGATGAGCCGAACTCGTTGCCACGCGAGGATCGGCCCGGAATCAACATAGCTAGACATGTCAGATGAGTCAACGCTGCTTGTTAGGCGCGTCGCGGTGTGATCAAATCGGATTGCCACGCGAGGAGTGCCATGCGAGAAGTGCCGGATTACTGGCGCATCGCCGATGATGTGATCGCCGACGTCAGGTCGAAGAGGTTGAAGCCCGGGGACAAGCTGCCCTCGATCGTTGAGCTGCGTGCTCGCTACGACGTCAGCCACGGGACGGTGCAGATGGCATACGCCCGCTTGGAAGCGCTGCGGGTGATTCGACGGCAGCAGGGCAAGGGTGTCTTCGTGACCGACCCGAAGACCTGGATGCGAGAGCCATAGGAAGCTGCCTGGCGACCCAAACCATCGGCCGGGGTCGCACAGCCACGCGATCGACCGCAGTGTTGGCCTGGGCTGGCCCGGCCGGCCGAGGCGGACGCTTTGTGCACGATCGGTTGGGAGGCGCCGCCGGCCATCACCGAGGCTGGCCGGGTCAATGAGGCGTGCGGCGGCTTCTGCCGGGTGGCCCGGGGGAGCCTCGGCGTCGAGGGTGGAGCAGTCTGCGGCAGGCCCTGCCGGCCCGTCCGCCGCGACGTTGGACGGGCCCGTAGATCGAGAGCAGCAGTGTCATGTTGCGAGTGCAGTTGACCGTTCGGATAGTGGCGTGCAGATCAACTTTCACGCACCCTGTTCGGTGTGAAGGCCTTCGTAGGTGTGACGGACGAGAGGTGGTATCGCTTCCTTGCGGAGCGTCCCGAGCTGAGTGAGGTCAACTTCTGGAGGCCTTCAGGCGGTACCTTCCGCGCTCTCACCCCGGGAGAGCCATTTCTGTTCAAGGCGCATTTTCCGCTCAACCGGGTGGTTGGCGGCGGCTTCTTCAGCGGTTTCACGCAGCTCCGAATCTCGGAGGCGTGGGAGCTCTTCGGGGAGGCCAATGGCGCTGCCAGCATCGACGAGATGCGGCAGAGCGTCGGGCGGTATCGAAAGCAGGCGATCGGCCCCGGGGAAGACCCCGTCATCGGCTGCATCTTCGTCCGTGACGTCACCTTCTTCCATGAGCAGTCGACTGCAGACCCACCGCCGTCGTTCGCGTCGAACGTTGTGCAGGGAAAGACCTACAACCTGGCGGATGCTGATTCGGCTGCGTACTTCGACCTACTGATGCATCGATTGATCGGGACCACTGCGGAGGTGGACCTCACCGGACCGTGGCACCGCCCCGGTCCCGTCTATGGTGATCCGCGACTCGTGCCGCAGCGGCTCGGGCAGCAGTCATTCAAGGCGGTGGTCCTAGGGGCCTATGGCCGGCGTTGCGCTATTACCGGCAACAAGGTCCGGCCTGTGCTGCAAGCTGCGCATATCCGTCCGCTTCCGATGGGCGGGGAGCATCGGCTGGACAACGGCCTGCTACTCAAGTCCGACGTGCACATACTCTTCGACCGGGGTTACCTGGGCGTCGACCCGAGGCATCGGCTTCTGGTTAGTCCGCGGCTTCGGACCGAGTTCGGCAACGGCGACCAGTTCTATGCAAAGGTAGGCGAGCAGATAGCCCTTCCCGAGCGACGCAGTGATCGGCCGCACGCCGAATTCTTAGAATGGCACCTCGACACTGTCTACAAGGCTGCCTAATACCTGCTCCATGCCTGAGCTATTCAGACTGGCGGCGTTGCTACCATAACGTGCCGCTACAGCCGCCGACCTCTGCTTTTGTCGGGGCGGGTGGTGCTGACAGTTGCGTTCTCCATTGCGCCGCTGACGTTTCACTGCGGCGGTGCTGGGGTTTCGCGGGTTGGCTGCGGCGGGATCGGCGGCGCGGTTACCGGGTCGGTCGGGTGTTCGGCGTGGCGGCGTAGGAGTTCGGTGATCCAGCGGGTCGCTTCCTTGTGCGCGGTGAGCATCTCGTCGCGGGCGTCGGAGACGTCCTGGTCTTCGGCATGGGCACCGAGAAGCGTCATCCACTGGCGGCTCAGCTCCTCGGCGTACCGGGCTCTGCGAAGCTGCTCGTCGAACTGATATTCGAGCTCGACAAGCCGGTCCACGTGCGGCTGGAGCGCCGGCAAGATCCGCTCGTCGAGGCGGACGGCGGCGTCGGGGCGGCAGGTGATGGCGATGTCACCCCGCTCGTAGTGCCACACGGGGTCCTCGGCGAGCGCCTGCTGCAACGCCACCTCCAGGTCTCCGGCCCGGTGCGGCGGTAGGTCTCGGGCGGCGTCCGCGGCGATCCGCGTCAGCCGCTGTATCGCGTTGGGCTGGAAGTAGTGCACGTACCAGCTCAGCACCTCGGCCCGCAGGGTCGCCGGTGACGACCAGGCGAAGGTGGCGCGGATGTAGAACGAGTACACGTAACCGCGTGCGGGCACCGCGATCAGCCGGGGCGCGTCGCGTTGTTCGACGAGGGGGCCGGACGGCGACGGTGCGGCGCCGGGCCCGACGGGCGCCTCGTCCTGTAGGGCGGCGACCAGCCGATCCCAGGTACGCGCCCACCACCGCCAACCGTGGACACCCGCGTCGCGGGCGATGGTCAGCCCGCGAATGCCCCGGTGCCGCCACTGGTCCGCAGGCCTCGGCCTCCCATCGGGGGCGTCCGTCATGGCACCCCTCCACAGTCACGGATCCGCGTTTCACGCTAACAACCGGTGACCGATTTGCCCGTCGCCACGCCGTCACCTGCGCACCCGACACCGACACCGCGCCGTCGCCTGCTGCCGCCCGATCGGGCGCGCCGAGACAGATGATCATTCTGGGTTAACCCAGCATTGTGGAGCAGTTGGGGTGTCGAGGGGTGTTGTCGCCGACCGGCAGCGGTGAGACTGGGTCCGGTCCGACAATCACGCGGATCGATGGATCGGATGTTCTGGAGGCAGCCTGTGTCCACCCTCGTGTCCCCGCTGGCCACGCTCGGCGCGATCCGCCGGCGTACCACGACCCTCGCCCTACTCCTCGCCATGGTCGCCGCCGCGCTGGTCGGCCCGTCCGTGGTCTCCCCTCGGTTGACCGACCCGGCCTCGGCGGCGGTCTACAGCTCCTGCACCATGAGCCGCTGCGCGGACGCCCGCACGGCCCGTTCGGGCTGGTCCGCCAAGGGGTTCCCGACCAGCCGCGGCTGGTACTCCTGGAGCGGCGGGAAGTCCAACTTCGCCGGCGGCCAGTTCTACAACTACGAGGGTCAACTGCCCACCAACGCCACCTACTACGAGTACGACGTCTACCCGCGCACCCAGGGCGCCGCCCGGGACGCGTACCGGATCGTGGTGAACCGCAGCACCGGGGTCACCTGGTTCTCGCCCAACCACTACACCGACTTCTATCGGCTCTGAGCGTGATGGTCGACGAGCACGCGGGTCGGGTGCCCGATTGGCTGATCGTCCGCCACGACGGCGGCGTCTACGTACCCGGCGCGGTGGTGTTGGCCGGAGCGATGACGCGGACCAGGGCCGGGTTGTTCGCCGCGCTCGACGCCGTGCTGACCCTGCCGGCGTACCTGGGGGAGACCTGGGACGCCCTCTTCGACGTGCTCCGGGACCGGCTCGACGCCGGTCCGCTCACCCTGCTGATCACCGATGCCGGTCAGCTGCTCGTCGACGAGCCGTCCGATCAGTACGGTCTGCTGCTCGCCGTGCTCGGCGACCTCGCCACCAGCGCCCCGCACCCGTTGCGCGTCATCCTCGACGAGGCGGTGCCCTCCTGATCGGTGATTCGAGCCCGTCGTCGGCGGCGGTGGGGGCGGCATCTCACCGTGGGTGACGGTCGCCGGAGGTAGTTCCTTCGATGAGCGATATACCTCAGAGGTATGAATACGACTCGGAGGTATATCGCAATCTCGAGTTGGCGGCCCGACGGTGCGGGTTGGTGTCACCCGCACCGCCGGGCATCCCGGGTCAGTGCGTCGCGGGTGGGATGCTCTGCTCGTACTGGAAGACGTTGTGCGGGTCGTACTTCGCCTTGATCTTGCGCAGCCGGGGGAAGTTGCGTCCCCAGTAGGCCTTCTCCCACTCGGCCATGCCGATGTTCGGCACGTTGACGTAGGCGCCGTCCACGTAGGGCCGCAGGGCCTGGCTGAACTCGGCGATCCAGGTCTGGGCGATCGGGGTGACGGCGTCGTCACTGTCGGGTTCGCCGCGGGTGCCCCAGCCGACGCCGGGCTCGGAGTAGAAGAGCGCGTCGCGGTGCGGGAAGGCCGCGCCACCGAACGGCTCCTGTCGTTGCGCCCCCCTGCCGAAGGCCTGGGTGAAGAAGTTGCTGTCCGGTGACGGCGACTTCTCCATGAACTCACGGACGATACTGACCGCCTTCTCCGGGAACGGCTCGCGGGTGAACTGGGAGAAGAACTTCCATTTCGCCGGCTCGTCCTCGTTCGGGATCTGGAAGTCGGCGTAGACGTCGCCCCAGCCGCCGATCTGCACGGTGACCGTGGGGTTGCCGATCGACAGGATCGGCGCCAGCAGCTTCCTGGCCTCTGCCTCCGACCCCTCCGCGAGCACCGCGAACAGCAGGATCTCATCCGGGTGGACCTCGACCTGGGTGCCGAGGCGGGGGTCGGTGAACGGTCCGACACGCTGCCAGGCGTCGAAGACCTCGTGCAGGTCGCCGAGACCGGGCCAGGTCACCTGCAGGTAGGCGACGCTGGTGAGCGGGGCGACCTTGTAGGTCAGCGAGGTGACGATCCCGAAGTTGCCGTTGCCCGCTCCACGCAGCGCCCAGAGCAGGTCCGGGTAGTTCCACGGGTCCACCTCGAGCACCTTCGCCCCGTCAGCGCCCGCCGCGACGACGATCTCCGCGCCGATCAGGTTGTCGCAGGCCATCCCGATGTAGCGGGTGAGGAAGCCGAAGCCGCCGCCGAGGGTCGCGCCGGAGAGGCCCACGGTCCCCTCCGTGCCGGTCGTCGCCGCGAGGTCGTGCTCCCCGAGGGCGGTCACCGCCTCCGACTGGGTGAGCCCCGCGCCGACCTTCGCCGTGCGGGCTGCGGTGTCGATGTGGACGTCCTTCAGCTCGCTGACGTCGATCACGATGCCGTTGTCGACGTTCGACCAGCCTTCCAGGTTGTGTCGGCCACTGCGCACCCGCAGCGCGACGTCGTGCTGCCGCGCCCAGGTGAGGGCGTTGACCACGTCCTGGGTCTCCTGTGCGAAGACGATGACCAGCGGATAGTGCACGAACAGCTCGTCCCAGCCGAGGCTGGCCTCCGGGTAGTTGGGGCTCTGCGGGCGGACGATACGGCCGGTCAGCTGTGCCGGCGGGAACTTCGTGTCGGAGGGCCAACCCGGACCGTCGGCCGCGATTGCCGAGCTACCGGCGATCATGCTCGGGATAGCGACCGCTCCGGCGCCGACGGCCGTCGCCCTGAGCAGATCACGACGGGAAAGGTCGCGCATGGTCAGAATCCTCTCGATTGGTGACACGCCTGAAAGACGAACCGAGAGGGGTATTTCCTCTCATTAGGCGCGAAACCAACCGTAATGCCCGCGGCTTCCCCGCAGATCTGAGAACTTGTCACGGAACCCGGTCGGGTGATCCGGGGACGGGTCAGTTCGGGGCGGGCTGGTCCAGGATGGCGCTGAACCGCTCCTCGGCCAAGGCGAGCTGGTCGAAGATGTGCCGCTTCACGGCCGGCGACAGTGGGGTGTCCGGCCGGCCGATCAGGTCCCGAAAGAGCGGCACCAGCGGTCGGTACTTCCGGGCCGACGACACGACCTTCGGCCCGACCGTGTGGATCACCCCCACGCCGTTGTCGGTGAAGTCCGACACCTTGATCACTCGGGCCCAGGGCTCCCGGTCCAGGCTGACCGCCAGGTGCTCCCGGTACTGCGCGTTGCGGTCCCGCTCGGGGTCGTACTCCGGGTTGGTGACGGCGGCGACCAGGGTGGCCACTCGCGGGCCGAAACGCGCGGCGAGCGCGGCCAGCGCCGCCTCGGTCGGGTCGGCCCCCGGGTCACCGTCGGCCAGCTCGGAGGGGTGGTCCTCGACCGCGTCGTGCAGCAGGCCGGCGACGATCACGTCCACGTCCCGGATCTGGTAGTGGTGCATCAACCGGATCGCCACCCGCAGCAGGTGATTGAGGTACGGCTCGCGGACGCGTCGGTCGTCGCGGTGCAGCTCGGCGGCGAGGTCGAGGGCGGCGGTCAGCCGCTCCCGGGCGGTGTCGTCGAACCGTAGGACCTCCAACCGGAAGCGCTCCAGCAGGCCCGGTTCGCCGTGGATCTCGGTGATCGCGTGCATCGGCATGCTGCCCAGGTGCGGCGGGAAGTCCATGCGTCACTTATAGCGGATCTTCTCCACATCGATGAGCCCGTTCGTCGCCGACCCGACCACGAGATTCGGCGGCGAACGCCACGGGCAATGGCTGAGTGGTCGAGTTGATCAGCGCTTGTCTGTCCGCAGTGCGGGCAGGAAGAGGTCGATGGCGATCGTCATGCGCTCGCCGAACTCAGCCCGGGTGGTCGCCTCGTACTTGATGCCGGCGGCGGTGCTGCGCAGGGTCCGGGCCATGTCCTCGGCCAATCCTCTGCGCCTGGGGGGCAGGGCATCTTCGAGAGCGTGCGTCAGCATCTCGGCGAAGCGCTGAGGATAGGCCGCGACGATGGGCCCCAGGAGGGCCGGACTGGTGTCGATCAAGACAGCCAGCTCGGTCGCCATGGAGCCGATGTAGCGACCGGTCCACAGGTCGAAGGCTTCGATCAGCCGGTCCCGCAGTGGGCGCTCAGTGTCCCGTAGCACCCGGCCCGCGATGTCAAGGTCACCGTCGAGCGCGTCGATGACAGCGTCGCGGAACAAATTTTCCTTGGAAGAGAACAGAAAATACAGGCCGGGCCGGGAGATGTCCGCGGCGCGGGCGACATCATCCATCGACGTCTTCCGGTATCCGTAGCGCGCGAAGGTGTGCAGAGCGACCTTCAGGACGTGCTTTCGGCGGCCACCCTCGCTCTGCTCTCCGGCCACCTCGGCCGCCCGCGAGACGCTCATGGCGCCACTCTAGCAACAGCTACACTTACTAAACAACATATGCAGAGTCTGTATAGTAACCATAGTGCCGACGACGCTTGACCTCGGCTGCGACCGCTCGACCTTCTCAGGAGACGCCATGACGACCCCTCGTCCACTGATCACGACCCGTTTCGACGCCCACAGCACCGCCGACGACGTCGTGAGCGGGGTCGACCTCACGGGCGTCCGCGCCGTCGTCACCGGCGCCTCGTCGGGGATCGGCGTGGAGACGGCACGCTCACTCGCGCGGGCGGGTGCCGAGGTCACGCTGGCGGTTCGCGACATCGCCGCCGGCACGAGAACCGCCCAGGACATCACCGAGACCACCGGTAACCACACCGTCCACGTGCAGGCGCTCGACCTCCTCGACCGGTCCTCCATCGCTGAATTCGTCGACCACTGGACCGGGCCGCTGCACCTGCTGATCAACAACGCCGGCGTCTTCCTCAGCAAGCTGCACCGCACCCCCGAAGGCTGGGAACACCAGTTCGTGGTCAACCACCTCGGCCACTTCGCCCTGAGCCTGGGCCTGCACGAAGCCCTCGCCGCCGGCGCGCGCGAGCGCGGCGAGGCCCGCATCGTCGTGGTCAGTTCAACGGCACACATGAACTCGCCGGTCGTCTTCGACGACATCCACTTCGAGCGACGCGCCTACGACCCGCAGGCCTCCTACGCACAGTCCAAGACCGCCAGCTCACTCTTCGCGGTCGAAGCCACCCGCCGCTGGGCCGCCGACGGCATCGTCGCGAACACCGTCAATCCCGGTGGCGTCTCCACCGGACTGCAACGAGATTTCACACCCGAGCAGAAGGACTACCTGGCGGCGGCCGAGGCTGCCGGAGCCTTCGCCTACAAGACCGTCCAGCAGGGTGCCGCCACCACACTCATCGCGGCGGTCGCCCCCGAGTTCGCCCACAGCGGCGGTCACTATCTCGACGACGGACGCGAGGCGTACACCGTCGCCGACGACGCGGAGTTGTTCGAGCACAGTCACGGCGTCAAGCAGTGGGCCCTCGACCCGGACACCGCAACGACGTTGTGGGCGGTGTCGCTGGATCTGATCCGCCAACCCTGACGAGCGCGTACTGGAAGTCGTCCCCACCGAGCGGCCCGCAGAAGTCCAGGCTCCGGTTGCCGTCGCCCCCTAGCCCGCCACCTCGGCGCGGTACGCGGCGGCCGCCCACGGCACCGCCAGCTCGCTGGGGAGCGCCCCCCGCTCGGCCGCCCGACGCAGCACGTCGACCACGCCCCGCAGGTGGCGGACCCGCTGCCCACCGTCACCCACCGCGGTCACCAGGTCGCCGTCGAGCAGCCGAGGCTCCGGCGCGGCCCGCAACGCGTCCAGCAGTGCGGTGAACGGCGCGGTACGGGCCAGCGGGGCGATAAGCGGCACCCCCGACGGGTCGACCCGGTGCGCGAGCAGGTTCTCCAGCAGCCCTTGTCGCCCCGGGACCCGGCGCGTGACCACGTCCCCGGGCAGCCGCAGCCGGTCGGTCGGATACTCCAGCACCGCCCGTCCCGCCGTACCGGTCACCACCACCTCGCCCGCCACGAACTCCTCCGCAGCCAGGGTCACCGCCGCCAACACCGGCGGGCCGGCGCGGAACAGGACCCGCAGGACGGCGGTGTCCTCCACCTCGATCGGCCGGACCCGGTAGCGTTCCACCTCGATCACGACCGGCCAGGGCGTCGCCCCGCCGAGCGCCTCAGCGACCGCCAGGCACTGCATCACCGCGTGCGCGAACGGGTTGGCCAGAGCGCCGTCGAGCATCGGCCGGCCGTCCAGACTCCGGCGACCCGCCCAGGGGGAGCGGGCGTAGTAGTCGTCCGGCCGTTGCCACGCGGCGACTGTGGAGATGCCGGTGACCGTGCCGAGCCGGCCTGCGGCAAGCGCGTCGGTCAGCGCGGTGAGGGCCGCCGAGCCGAGCGACTGGAAGCCGACCTGGGCCACCCGGCCGGCGGCGGTGAGGGCCCAGGTCAGCTCCTCGTGCTCGGCCAGCGACAGCACCGGCGGCTTCTCCACCAGCAGGTCCGCACCGGTGGCCAGAGCGTCGCGGGCGATCGCCAGGTGGGTGTGCGGCGGGGTGCAGATCACCACCACCTCCGGCCGGGTGGCGGCGAGCATCGCCCGATGGTCGGTGAAGACCCCGACGCCGGGCGGCACCGGCGCCGCCGGATCGTCCTCCACCGGCCGGACGTCGACCAGGGCGACCAGCCGTAACCGACCGGCGGCGTGCAGCGGCGCGATCACGCGCCGGTGCCACCGGCCGTGCCCGTTCGCCCCGATCACCGCCACCCGGGGCAGCGTCACCCCACCCACCCCACACCAGCCAACCTCAGCCCGGTCATCGGGCACCAGCCAACCTCAGCCCGGTCATCGGGCACCAGCCAACCTCAGCCCGGTCATCGGGCACCGGCCAATCTCAGCCCGGTCATCGGGCACCGGCCAATGTGGCCTCGACGCCGTGCCGTTGCAGCGCGGTCAGCCAGGCGATCACGTCGGCGCGGACATCGTCGTCCTCGGCCACCTCGACCGGGATGACCTCCCGCAGCGCGAAGACGGCGTCGACTGCGCCCTCCGGGCTCTGCGCGCCGGCGACAAGCGCGGCGCGGATCGGCCCGGCCAGTGGGTCCTGGAACGGCAACTGCCGGCCGTCGTCGGCGTACCCCAGCGCGAAGCGCAACCAGGACGCCACGACCAGCGCGCCCCAGCGCGCGGACCGGCCGGCCGCACGTAGGTCGACGATGGTGTGCAGGACGCGCTGCGGCAGCTTCTGTGAGCCGTCCATCGCTACCTGCAGGGTGCGGTGCCGGATCGCCGGGTTGCTGAACCGGGCGAGGACCTGCTCGCCGTAGTCGACCACCCGAACGCCGTCCGGCGGGGTGAAGCTGGCCGCGACGTCCTCGGTGATCAGCCTGCGCAGCACGTCGGCCAGGTGCGGGATCTCCAACGCGTCGGCGATCGTCTCCCGACCGGCCAGCGCGCCGAGGTACGCGACGGCCGAGTGCACGCCGTTGAGGGTGCGCAGCTTCAACCGTTCCCACGGGCCGGCGTCGCCGGTGAGCACCGCCCCGGCGTGCTCCCAGCCCGGCCGGCCGCCGGGAAAGTCGTCCTCGATGACCCACTGCGCGTACGGCTCCGCGGCCACGGCGGCCAGGTCGGTCACGCCGAGCGCCCGGCGAGCCGTTTCGATCGTCTCCGCGGTGCTGGCCGGCACGATCCGATCCACCATGGTGCCCGGGCAGGTGACGTTGCCGGTGACCCACTCGACCAGACCGGGCACCCCGACGGCACAGCTCACCGTCTGGTCGAGCATGCCGCGCAGTCGTCGGCCGTTGGCCGGCAGGTTGTCGCAGCTGACCAGGGCCACCGGCCCGGCGTCCGCGGCGGCCCGGGCGGCCAGCCCGCGTAGCAGCAGCCCCGGCACCGTGCTCGGCGGGCGACCGCCGGCCAGGTCCGCGGCGAGCGCCGCGTCGGGCGACAACTGGCCGGTCACCGGGTCGAGTTGGTACGCCTTCTCGGTGACGGTCAGCGTCACGACGCGTACCGCCGGGTCAGCGAGCAGCGCCACCACGGCGTCCGGGTCGCTGGGCGCGTGCCGTACGCCGCTCAGGGCGCCCACCACGCGGGTGGAGTTGCCGGCGGCGGAGAGGGTGCTGACGCTGAACAGGTTGTCCTGGGCGGTGAGCGCCTCGACCATGGCGGTGCTGCGGGGGGCGACGGCGAGGATGCCCCAGTCGCCGCCGGCCGCGCCGATCGCCGCCTCGGTGTAGACGGCCTGGTGCGCTCGGTGGAACGCGCCCAGCCCCAGGTGCACGATGCCGGTCGGCACGGTGCCCGGCCGGACCAGCGGACGGGCCTCGGCGGGCAACCGGCGCAGCATGCCCAGGCCGAGCCGGGAGGCGTTGACGGTCACCGCCATGCCGGGCCGTCCGGGAAGCGGAACTCGGCGATCGACGCCGGTTTCATGGTGGCGCTGTAGCCGGGCCGGTCGGGCAGCAGGTAGCGGCCGCCGCGGGTGCGCACCGGGTCGACGAAGTGCTCGTGCAGGTGGTCGACGTACTCGATCATCCGACCGTCCAGGCCGGTGCCCACCCGCAGGTAGTCGAAGATGGCCAGGTGTTGGACGTACTCGCAGAGGCCGACTCCACCGGCGTGCGGGCAGACCGGCACCCCGAACTTCGCCGCCAGCAGCAGCTCGGCGAGCACCTCGTTGACACCACCGACACGGCACGCGTCGATCTGCATCACACCGATCGCCTCGGCCTGCAGGAGCTGCTTGAAGATCACCCGGTTGGCCGCCACCTCACCGGTCGCCACCCGGCACCGGCCGTCGGTCAGCTCGGTCACCGCGCGGGCGATCCGCGCGTGCCCGAGAATGTCGTCGGCGTGGGTCGGCTCCTCGATCCAGTACGGATCCACCTCGGCCAGCGTGGCCATCGCGGTGATCGCTTCGTCGACGTCCCAGACCTGGTTGGCGTCCATCATCAGCAGCGCGTCCGGGCCGATCTCCTCCCGGATGATCCGGGCCCGACGCAGGTCGTCGGCGAGCGGGCCGCCGACCTTCATCTTCATCGCGCGCCAGCCGTCGTCGTACGCCGCCCGGGTCAACGCCCGCACCTTGTCGTCGGGGTAGCCGAGCCAGCCGACTGAGGTGGTGTACGACGGGAAGCCGTCCCGAACCAGCGTGGTCAACCGGTCGGCCAGGCCGTCGCGTCCCTTGTCGAGGATGGCCGCTGCCTCGTCCGGCGTGAGCGCGTCGGTGATGTGCCGGAAGTCGATGCTGGCGACGAGGTCGTCGGTGGGCAGCTCGGCGAGGAACCGCCACATCGGCTTGCCGGCCAGGGTGGCCCGCAGGTCCCAGACCGCGTTGACGAGTGCGCCGGTCGCCATGTGGATGACGCCCTTCTCAGGGCCCAGCCAGCGCAGTTGCACGTCGGCGCTGAGCGAGCGCCAGAACGCCACCGGCTCGGCGGTGATCTCCTCGACCGTGCGCCCTCGTACGTGGTGGGCCAGCGCGCGGACCGCCGCGCAGGTGATCTCGTTGCCCCGACCGTTGGTGAAGGTGAACCCCGCGCCGACCGGCCCGGCGTCGGTGCCCAGCTGCACGTACGTCGCCGAGTAGTCGCCCCGGTTGATCGCGTCGGATCCGTCGCCCCGAGCGGCGGTCGGAAACCGCACGTCGTGCACGTCGACGGAGGTGATGGTGACGCTCACTGAGCCTGCCTTTCGTTCGCGACTGCGGGGCTCCGCTGCGCTGCACTCCTCGCGCTCACTGAGCCTGCCTTTCGTTCGCGACTGCGGGGCTCCGCTGCGCTGCACTCCTCGCGCTCACCGGCCGTTCCGCTCGAAGTTGAAGACGCGCTTGGGCAGCCGGTACGCCAGGTCGACGATGGTCTCGGCCGCCTCGTCCATCGGCAGGCGGTGCTCGGCGACCAGCCGGGCCAGGAAGCCTGCGTCCACCCGGCGGGCCACGTCGTGGCGGACCGGGATCGAGCAGAACGCCCGGGTGTCGTCGACGAACCCGGTGGTGTTGTAGAAGCCGGCGCTCTCGGTGACCGTCTCCCGGAACCGGCGCAGCACCTCGGGGGAGTCCAGGAACCACCAGGGCGCGCCGAGCAGCAGTGCGGCGTACCCGCCGGCCAGGGGCGCCAGCTCACGGGTGAAGGTGTCCTCGTCGAGGGTGTAGAGCACCACGCGCAGGCGCGGATCGTTGCCGTAGCGCTCCAGCAGTGGGGCGAGCGCGTGCACGTACTCGGTGGCCTGCGGGATGTCGCCGCCGACGTCGCGGCCGTGCCGGGCGTGCAGCCAACGGTTGTGGTTGCGCACCGCGCCGGGGTGCAACTGCATGACCAGGCCGTCGTCGAGCGACATCCGGGCGAACTCGACAAGCATGTGCGCGCGGAACGCCTCCGCGTCGGCGGCATCGGCCTCGCCTCGCCGGCCCCGGTCGTACAGCCGCTCGGCCTCGGCCGGTGCCAGGTCCAGTGTGCGCGCGGTGGGGTGGCCGTGGTCGGAGGACGTCGCGCCGGCGGCGATGAACGCGGCGCGCCGGGCCCGCAGCGCGGCCAGGTAGCCGGCGTACGTGCCGGTGTCCTCGCCGGCCAACTCGCCGAGCCGATCCACGTTTGTCGACCAGCCCTCGAACTCCATGTCCACCACGTCGTCCGGACGGAACGTGGTGACGACCCGACCGCCCGGCCCGCCCCAGCCGTCGGCGGCCAGCTTGGCGTGCTGGCCCAGGTCGTTCAGTGGCGACTCGGTGGTCGCGAGCACCTCGATGCCGAACCGCTCGAACAGCGCCCGGGGCCGGAAGTCCGGCTCGGCGAGCCGGGCCGCGATCTCGTCGTAGAGGCTGTCGGCGGTGGCCGGGCCGAACGGGGTGTGCACCCCGAACACGGTGCGGAAGGTCTGCTCCAACCAGAGCCGCGACGGGGTGCCCCGGAACAGGTACCAGTGCGCGGCGAAGCGCCGCCAGATCACCCGGCCGTCGGTCTCCACCGGGCTGCCGTCGCGGGTGGGCACGCCCAGGTCCGCCGGGGGTACGCCCTGACTGAGCAGCATCCTCGTCAGGTAGTGGTCGGGCACGATGAGCAGCTGCGCCGGGTCGGGGAACGGTCGGTCCTCGGCGAGCAGGGCCGGGTCGACGTGCCCGTGCGGCGAGATGATGGGTTGCTCCGCGGCCAGCGCGTACAGCTCCCGGGCCAGCGCGCGTTGGCCGGGTTCGGGCGGCAGGAGCAGGTCGGTGTGGTCGAACGTCGGCACGGGGAAAGGCTCCTCGTCTCCTGGGTCAGCGGGGGGTGAGCAGGTCGGCGACCCGGACCGGTTGGCCGGTCTCGAAGGACCGGTTGGCGGCCAGGCCGGTGAGCAGGGCCAACGCGCCGTCGTCGGCGGTCGCGGCGCGGTCCAGCGGGTCGGGTTGGCCACCGAAGAGCACAGCGGTCATCCGGGCGTCCGCGCCCCCGTGCCCGTGTCGGGTCCGATCCGCGACCGGGATCTGCTGGGGTGGGGCCCAGAACGGGCGCAGGGTGAGCGTCGCACCGCCGCCCTCGGCCGGCGCCTCGGTGCCGTGCAGGGCGGCGCCCTTGACCGCGCCGGCGGTGCCCCGGTCGACGAAGTCGTTCTCGGTGACCTCCAACTCCAGCCGGCCCCGGCTGCCGTTGACCATCACCCGGTAACCCTCCCAGGGTGCGTAGGCGGTGAGGTGGTACGTCATCGTGGCGCCGCTGGAGTAGCGGGCCAGCACCGCCATGTCGTCCTCGATGCTCGCCCCTGGGGCGAAGACGTTGCGGTCGCGCTGGTAGCCGTCCTCGGCCTCGGCGTCAAGGTACAGCTCGCGCAGTCGGGGGTGCGCGTCGAGTCGCAGCGCGAACGGGTCGTCGATCGCGGCGGGGGAGCCGTGTGCCCGGTCGTAGTCGCGGGCGTAGCCGTGCCGGCGACCCTCCTCGCCGTAGAAGAAGAGCCGGCCGGCCGCGTACACCTCGACGGGGGTGGCGGCCAACCACCAGTTGACCAGGTCGAAGTGGTGGCTGGCCTTGTGCACCATCAGCCCACCGGAGGTGGCCTTGTCACGGTGCCAGCGGCGGAAGTAGTCGGCGCCGTGGCGGACGTCGAGCAGCCACTCGAAGTGCACCGAGCCGATCTCACCGACCGCGCCCTCGGCGAGCAGGCGGTGGACCTGTTCGTGCAACGGGTTGTAGCGGTAGTTGAACGCGACAGTCACCCGGCCGCCGGTCTCGGACACCGTGTCCAGGATCCGCCGGCAGCGCGCCGCGTCCACGGTCATCGGCTTCTCGGTGACGACCTCCCGGCCGGCACGAAGCGCGGCCACCACGTACTCGTCGTGGGTGACGTCCACGCTGGTGACCAGGACGACGTCGACGCGTTCGGAGTCCAGCATGGCCGCGAAGTCAGCGGCCGGGTACGTGGGCACCGGACGGTGGCCCAGCTCGGACAGCCAACGGTTGTGCGCGTCCATCCGTGCCTGGTTGACGTCGGCGAAGGCGACCAGCTCGGTGGTGTCGGCGTGGTCGAGCACCAGGGCCCGGACGAACATCTCCGCCCGCGCGCCGGTGCCCACGACGGCGTACCGGATTCGGCCGTCGGCTCTCGATGACATTCGGTCGCCTCCCCGGTGATCCTGCAAAGGTTTGCAGTGAAGTAATCACGATCGATCCGATCGCGTCAACGACGGTGACGCAATCAACGGTAAATGTCAGTGTTTTCGAAGCGGCAGATCACCAAGGGTGATAAAGCCGCAACCATTGACCGTTGACACTGGAGCAACCGTTTGCATTAATGAGCCACACCCACGTGACCGCCGCCACATCGGACGAAGGGGTCGCCGTGCCAGTCACCATCCGGGACGTCGCCCGGGCGTCCGGTGTGCACATCTCCACCGTGTCCCGCACCTTCTCCGCTCCGCACCTGGTCAACCCGGAGACCCGGGTCCGTGTGCTCGCGTGCGCGGAAGATCTGGGCTACCGGCCGAACCGGGCCGCCCGGGCACTGATCACCGGGCGTACGCACAACATCGGGCTGATCATCGCGGACATCGCGAACCCGTTCTTCCCTCCGCTGATCAAGGCGGCCGAGAGTCAGGCCCGGCACCGCGATTACCACGTCTTCGTGGCCGACACCAATGAGGACCCCACCACCGAGGAGGAGTTGGTCCACGCGCTGGCCAAGCAGGTGGACGGGGTGTTGTTGTGCAGCCCTCGGATGAGCAACAGCCTGATCGAGCAGCTCAGCCGTGAAGTGCCTCTGGTGGTGGTGAACCGCCAGGTGACCGGCCTGCCCTGCGTGCTGATGGACGTCGGGCAGGGGGCCCGGGTGGCGATCGAGCACCTGATCGGCTTGGGCCACCGCAGCATCGCGCTGCTCGGCGGTCCGCGCAGCTCGTGGACCAACCGGGAGATGCGCCGAGCCGCCAGCACGGCTGCCCGAACCGGCGGCGCGGAGCTTACCCTGCTCGGCCCGAACGCGCCCACCGAGACCGGCGGCTCCGCCATCGCCGAGCAGGTGCGGCGCAGCGGCGTGTCGGCCGTGCTCGCCTACAACGACCTGATGGCGATCGGCCTCATCGAGGGGCTGGACGCGCTCGGGGTCCGGGTGCCGCAGGAGGTGAGCGTCGTCGGCGTCGACGACATCGCGCTGAGCCGGCTCACCCGCCCCAAACTGACGACGGTGGCCACGCCCACCGGGGCCGCCGGCCGGACGGCCGTCGACATGCTGCTGCAACAGGACACCGAGTCACCGCGCGGCGCGCGAGGGCCCGGAGCTGGCGCGGCGCTCGGCATCCGTCGTACCACCGCACAGGTAATGCTCCAGACCGACCTGGTCATCCGCGACTCGACCGGCCCGGGCCCGCACGCCCGACCGGCACGTCCCCTGGCCGCACCGCCTGGCCCGGACCCGCATTGCCCTGCGGGCCCGGGCATCCCGACCGCGGCCACCAGTGACGCCGTCGCCTCCTAATACCGAGGAGTGAGCGCACATGCACCCCGCAACGCACCCCACCACCAACGCGCCTGTCGGGCGCAATCACCGTACCGCGCTGCCTCGGCGGCGCCTGCTGCGCGGCCTGCTCGCCGTGACGGTCGCCGCGCCGCTGATGTTCGGGGCCGCTGCCTGCGGAGACGACGACGGCGGTGCCGCCGACCCGAACGCGCCGGTCAAGCTCTCCATCTACTGGTGGGGCGGTGACGCCCGCGCCAAACTGACCGAGGACGCGCTGGCTCTTTACACCAAGAAGCACCCGAACGTGACCTTCGAGAAGACCTGGCAGGCCAATCAGGGCTACTTCGACAAGCTGGCCACGCTCACCGCCGGCGGCAACCCACCGGACCTGTTCCAGATCGACGACAACTACCTGGCCGAGTACGCGGCCCGCAGCACCACGCTCGACCTGACCTCCTACCAGAAGTCCGGCAAGCTGGACACCTCCAAGTTTCCCGAGAGCCTCTGGCAGTACGGCGTGGTCGACGGCAAGCTCGCCGGCCTGGCCTCCGGGGAGAACACCCAGGGTCTGGTCTACAACAAGACGCTGCTGACCAAGCACAACCTGCCCGAGCCGACCACCGGGATGACCTGGGAGCAGCACATCGCCTGGGCCGAGCAGGTCACCGCCAAGACGAAGGTGCCCGGCACACAGGACCCGAGCGCCGACTACAAGGCGTTCTGGGTCTGGCTGCGCCAACAGGGCAAGGACCTCTACCAGGGCAAGGAGTTGGGCTTCACCGCCGAGGACGTGACCAAGTGGTTCGACCTGTGGAAGGGCGCCCGGGACCGTAAGGCCACCCCGACCGCCGACGTCATCCACGAGGGCAACTCCAGCGACATCACCAAGCAGTTGGTGGTCACCGGTAAGTCGGCGACCTCCTGGGTCTGGGCCAACCAGATGCCGGACCTGAAGAAGAACACCAAGGACGAGCTGGGCGTGATCGCCTACCCCGGTGATCCCAGCGCGCAGTGGGCCCGGGCCTCGATGTACTGGTCGGTGTTCAAGGGCAGCAAGAACAAGGACGTCGCGGTCGACGTGATCAACTTCCTGAACAACGACCTGGAGGCGGTCAAGCTGCTCGGCACCGACCGTGGCCTGCCGTCCAACCAGGACCTGCGCCGGGTGGTCAGCGACGACACCACCGACCCGGCCATGAAGCAGTCGATCGCCGTCGAGGCGGAGCTGACCCAGAAGTTCGGCACGTCGCCGCAGGTGCCGATCAAGGGGCACAGCAAGGTGCGATCCGAGTTGATCAAGGCAGCCGAGAACGCGCAGTACGGCCGGGCCACCCCCGCCGAGGCCGCCGCCCAGTTCGTCGAGGCGTGCAGGTCCGCCATCGCTTGACCGCCCCCGGTCTGTGTCGAAGTCCCCGGCCGGCCAGGGACTTCGACACAGACCCAACGCGAGGAGAGGAGCCGTTCGTGGCGTTGACCACGGCGCCCGACCCGACCCGACCTGGCCCCGGAACCGAACGGGTCCACACCGAGAGGCGTTGGCCCGCGCGCTTGCGGCACATCGAAGGTCTGGCGGGGTACGTCTTCCTGTCGCCGTGGCTCATCGGCCTGATGGGCGTCACGGCGGTGCCCATGTTGCTGTCGCTCTACCTGAGCTTCACCAACTACGACATCCTCACCCCCTTCTCCGAGGTGGAGTGGGTGGGGCTGGCCAACTACGAACGGATGTTCACCGCCGACCCGTCGTACTGGCACGCGGTGCGAGTCACCCTGACCTTCGCGCTGATCGCCGTACCCCTGAAGTTGGCGGCGGCGCTCGGCGTGGCGCTGCTGCTCAACCGTGCCTGGCGCGGGGTCGGGCTGTTCCGCGGGCTGTTCTACCTGCCGTCGCTGCTCGGCGGCAGCGTCGCGCTGGCCATCGTCTGGGTCAACATGTTCAACCGCGACGGCGCGTTCAACTCGCTGCTCAGCCTCGTCGGCATCCAGGGCAAACCGTGGGTCAACGACCCGGACTGGGCCCTCGAAACGCTGATGGTGCTGGCCATCTGGCAGTTCGGCGCCCCGATGGTGATCTTCCTGGCCGGGCTGAAGCAGGTGCCCACCGAGCTGTACGAGGCGGCGTCGGTCGACGGGGCCGGCAGGATCCGCCAGTTCCGCAACGTCACCCTGCCGATGCTCTCCCCGGTCATCTTCTTCAACCTGGTGCTGGAGACGATCAACGGGTTCCAGGGCTTCACCGCCGCGTTCGTGCTCAGCAACGGCACCGGAGGCCCGGTCGACTCCACCCTGATGTACACGCTGAACCTCTACATCACCGGCTTCACCGACCTTGAGATGGGCTACGCGTCGGCGATGGCCTGGGTGTTCCTGCTCGCCATCGCGGTGATCACCGCGATCTTCTTCAGCACCGGGCGGTTCTGGGTGCACTACTCCGACGGGGAGGACCGGTAATGGTGACGGTGACCCCGACGGCCGACGCGCCGACCGCAGCAGCGCCGACCACCCGCCGCCGACCCGGTGGCCGGCCAGTGCTGCGGCTGCTGATCCTGGTGGCGATCGTCGCCGTCGTGCTCTACCCGCTGATCTGGATGATCGGCACCTCGGTGAAATCCCAGGAGGAGATCGTCAACAACGTCGGGTTGCTGCCCGAGCGGTTCACCCCGGGCAACTACACCGCCGGGTGGTCCAACTTCGACGTCAGCTTCGGCAGGTTCTTCCTCAACAGCGCCATGGTCAGCCTGCTCGCCGTGGTCGGCAACGGCCTCTCCTGCCTGCTGGCCGCGTACGCCTTCGCCCGGCTGCGGTTCCGGATGCGCGGGGTGTGGTTCGTTGTCATGATCGGCACCCTGCTGCTGCCCCAACACGTGCTGATCGTGCCGCAGTACATCCTGTTCCGGACGTTGGGGCTGGTCGGCGGCGAATGGCCGTACCTGCCGCTGCTCATCCCGCAGTTCCTGGCCACCGAGGCGTTCTTCGTCTTCCTGATGGTGCAGTTCATGCGGGGCGTCCCCCGTGAGCTGGACGAGGCGGCCCGGATCGACGGCGCCGGCCCGTACGGAATCTTCCGGCACATCATCCTGCCGCTGAGCCGCCCCGCGCTGGTCACCACCGCGATCTTCTCGTTCATCTGGACCTGGAACGACTTCTTCCGCCAACTGGTCTTCCTGTCCCAACTGGAGGACTACACCGTCCCGGTCGCGTTGACCCTGTTCATCGACTCGACCAGCCAGAGCGCCGTCGGGCCGATGTTCGCCATGTCGGTGCTGTCGCTGCTGCCGGTCTTCCTGTTCTTCGTCGCGTTCCAGCGGATGCTCGTCGAAGGGATCAACACCAGTGGTATCAAGGGCTGAACCGGCGGACACCGGCGGACAGCGGGACTGGCGCGACGTCGCCCGCGACGCCGCCGACCTGGCGCTGCTCGGCATCCTGCTGACGCTGGCGGCAGCACCCCTGCTGACCGCGGCGGCGGCGGCCGGCACGGCCAGCGCGGCGGTGCACGACTGGACGCGTACCGGCACCTGGCCGCCGGCGCGGGCCACCCTGCGCCGGTTCGGCCGTTCGGTGCTCCCCGGAGTGCCGGTCAGCCTGCTCGCGCTCGCCGTGGCCGGGCTGCTCGCCGCCGACCTGGCGGCGCTGGCTACCGGTCGGGTGCCGGGCGGCCCGCCGGCGCTGCTGGTGACCGCACTGATCGCGGCCGGCCTGATCGGGTACGCCGGGCTGGTCCTCGTCGAGGTGGGTGGCAACGGGGGCGGGCGGTGGAGGGCGGCAGCCCGGTCCGCCGCCCGCGCCTGCCTCGACGCGCCCGCCCGCTGGGCGGCGCTCGCCGGGGTCACCGCGCTGGGCGGGCTGCTCGCCGTCCTGGTCACCCCGGTCGCGCTGCCGATCCTCGCCGGTTACACCGTGGCCGCCCTGCACGCCGTCGCCGGCCGCCGGCCGGCCCCCGCCAGCCCTGCCGGCCGCCGGCCGGCCCCCGCCAGCCCTGCCGGCCGTCGGCCGGTCTCTGTCAGCCCTGCCGGCCGTCGGCCGGTCTCTGTCAGCCCTGCCGGCCGCCGGCCGGCCCCTGCTGGCCCCGCCGGCCGTCGGCCGGTCTCTGCCCACGCGGAGCGGCCATGAGCACCGAGCAGGAGTCGGCGCGGCTGGTGGTCGACGGGACGGAGGTGGCCCGGTACGTGGTCGACCCGGCGGTGGACGCCCGGCACGGGCCGCGGCCGTACCTGCACCCGGTACGCACCCTGGGTGGCACGGTCGTCACCGACGCGTTGCCCGCCGATCATGTCTGGCACCTCGGCGCCTCCCTGGCTGTGCAGGACGTCAACGGCAGCAACCTCTGGGGAGGGCGCACCTACGTCCGCGACGTCGGCTACACCTGGCGTGACGACCACGGGCGGATCGCGCACACCGGCTGGGTCGAGCGGTCCGCCGACCGGCTGGCCCATCGGCTTGAGTGGCGCGACCCGCACGGGTCGGTGCTGCTCACCGAACACCGCCAGCTCACCGCCGCTCCGCTGACCGGCGACGTGCCGGTCTGGCGGCTGGAGATCGACTACACGTTGAGCGCCCCGGCCGGGCAGGACGTGCGGCTGGGTAGCCCGACGACCAACGGCCGCCCCGACCGTGCCGGCTACGGCGGGTTCTTCTGGCGGGCGGTTTCGGCCGAGCCCGCGTCGGCTTTCACCGCCTCGGCGACGGAGGAGGAGGCGGTCAACGGCTCCGCCGAGCCGTGGGTCGCCCTCGCCGGCACCGGGCCGGACGGTCGGGCGTACACCCTGGTCTTCAGTGGTCTCGGCGACGGCGACCGGTGGTTCGTGCGGGCCGGGATGTATCCGGGTGTGGGGGTGGCGTTCGCGTTCGAGCGGCCGGTCACCATCGCGGCCGGCACGACGCGGCGGGGCCGGCACACGGTGGTCGTCGCCGACGGTGTGCTGGACCGCGCCGCCGCCGCTGCCCTGGCAGCCAGCGCGTACGCCAGGCGGCCGGACGGTGCTACTGCTTCGTGAAGTAGGCGGCGCTCTCCGGATCTGCCGGGTAGTAGGACTCGATCGCGATCTCTTCGATCGTGATGTCCATCGGGGTCCCGAAGGTGGTGATGGTGGAGAACAACCGCAGCTCTCGTCCGTCGATCCGGAGGATCATCGGGATCACCACGTCGGCGTCGACCCGTTGGCCCGTCGGGTCCTCGGGCAGCAGCAGTTCCTCGTAGGGTGCGGTGAGCTCCGCGTCGGGCGCGGCGGCGAGCTGGCGCGAGATCCGGCTGCGGAACACCGCACGCACGTCCGCCAGGTTGACGACCAGGGGAGCGAACCCACGCGGGTCCAGACCCAGCCGCACCAGGTTCACCGGTGGTCGCAACAGATCGGGCGCGACCTGCGCGAGGAACGGGTCGAGCGCGCGGTTGGTCAGCACGATGTTCCACCGACGGTCGAAGACCAGTGCCGGGTACGGTTCGTGCGCCTGGAGGACCCTGCGGACCGAGTCGAGGGCAGCCGACAGGGCGGGGTCGTCGAGCGGACGCTCCGCGTAGCGGGGTGCGAAGCCGGCGGCGAGCAACAGCCGATTGCGGTCACGCAGCGGCACATGGAGCTGATCGGCGAGCCGGAGGATCATGTCCGCGCTTGGCCTGGACTTGCCGGTCTCGACCAGGCTGACGTGCCGAGCCGAAACGTCCGCGGCGATCGCCAGGTCGAGTTGGCTGAGCCCCCGGCGTTGCCGCCATTGCCGCAGGAGTTCCCCGACCGTATACACGATCATGAGCGTACTCATCGTCGCGCCGAACGCCATGAAGTGCGAGTTCATCGACAGCCGCACGGGCTGGGGAAACACTTGTGGCATGACCACTGAGAACAAGAGCATCGTCCAACGCGCCCTGGCGGGGCTGGTCGAGACGGGCGACGTCGATACGCTCGCCTCGTGCCTCCGCGAGGATTTCATCCACCACCGGCCGGATTCGACAACCTCCAGCAAAGCGGAATGGCTCGCCGCTGTCCGTGCCGCGCTGGGCCCGACCGCCGGCATGCAGGTCGAAATCCTGCATCTGGTGGCCGACAGTGACCATGTCGTGGTGCACTCGCGGCGTCGGCTCCCCGACGGGGGACCGGAGATCGTGGTCGTCGACGTTTTGCGTATCGCCGACGGGTCCATCGCAGAGGTGTGGGAAATCATCGAACCGGTCGCCCACGCAGCCGCCAATCTGGCGTGGTGGGAATCTGCTCACCATTGACCGAGGGCAGGCAGCCGCGTCGGGTGCCTCCATGTCGGCCACTTCTGCCCCGGACGGGTCTGCGGCCCCATATCCTCGAGCGGATGCATCAAGGGAGCGGGTGCCGTCGCGCGACGGCTCATAGGAGGCCGTGATGAGCGGGCAAGATCGACCCAAGGGCATCAGTCCGACAGCGGTCGAGGGAGCGCCGGGGTTGTGGCGTGTCGATCTGCAGAAACACGATCTCAGCATTCCCGGACGCGAGGTCATCCAGAGTCGTGTGGAATTCACGCCGGACTCACCGCCGTTCAAGCACTTCCACCCCGGCGAAGAGATCATCTGCGTGCTGCAGGGCACTCTGGAATACACGCTCGAAGGTCAACCACCGGTGGTGTGCAATGTCGGTGACGCACTGACCGTGCCCTACGGCGTCCACCACCAGGCCCGCAACGTAGGCAACGGAATAGCAGTCGAGCTAGCCACCTACGTAGTAGAAAAAGGCAAACCCCTCCTAACCAAGGTGGACTGACTCCCTGCCAAGCCACGCGTCGATCATGAGGTTATTGCCCGACACGCCGCCCGGGATGGCAATAACCTCATGATCACCGGGGTTCAGCGAGGTGCGGGCGTCCCGGCCCGGGCGGGTAGGGCGGCCGTTACCCGGATGGCCTTGACGATCGCCGGGATCGACCCGATCAGCAGCACCAGTCCCCAGATGATCGCGATCACCGCGAAGATCAGCGCCGCCACGTCGTCGACGATGCTGACCAGGATCACCGGGACCAGGTTGTGCAGGAACTCCAGCACGACCGTGCAGAGCAGAGTGGTGAGGATCAGCAGGACGAGACCCTTGTTCTGCAGGAAGCGCGGCTGCGCCGCCACCAGCAGCCCGGCCCACACCAGCTTGAGCAGCAGCACCAGCCCGAGCAGCACCGCCGCCTCGCCGACCGGGAAGAACCCCCACAGCGCCAGGTACGCCAGCGTGCCGAACGGGACGGCCAAAAACAGCGACACCATGATCATGAGTTCCACGAACGCGACGATCAGCGCGACCAGCCCAACGATGATCAGGATGATCGAGAAGATCAGGCTGGCGACGCCCTGCACGCGACCCTGGACGCGCTCGGGTAGCAGCATCCCCAGGCAGAACAGCCCGGTGCTCCAGACCGCCACCGCGTCGATCAACGCCAGGTAGCCGGTGCCCCGGCCGGACGGCTCGCTGACCCCGGACGCGTCGTCGAGGTCGACATCCAGTGCGCCGGCGCTGTCGGCCAGCGCCGCGCCGGCGTCCGCGCCGCCCAGCAGCAGCCCGGCACCCAGCTCCACGCCGATCGCCAGGACGATGGCGAGCATGGCCAGCAGCAGAAACGGCTTACGCAGGTCACCCACGACGGCACCTTCCCCTCAGCTCAGGACTCGGCCACGAAAACCGTGCAGCCGCCCAGGCCGGGGCAGGTCAGGCCCACCTCGGCGGCCTGGTCCACGGCGACCTTCGCCACCGCGCCGGTGCCGTCGGACGCCGGCTCGACCTCGTCGCGGATGGTGAGCTCGGCGTCGCCGGGCGCCGCCGCGACGACCGTGAACCGCGACGCGCTGCGCAGCACCAGGGTGCGCAGCCCGCCTGGGTCGGCGATCCGCACCACGCAGCTGCCGGAGAACACCAACCGGCCTGTCTGATCGGCGCAGTCGGCGCTGACCGTCGCCGGGTCCACCGCCGAACGCTCGCCGCCCAGCGCCCCCAGCCGGTCGACGAACCCGTGCCGGGCTCCCGGATCACCCGGGTCGTCGCGGCCCGCGCCGACCGCGACCACGAACAGCGCCACCAGCCCGACGGCGAGCAGCCCGAGCAGCGCCTTCTGCCGGCCACTCATCGCGCCACGGCCTGCGCCACGATCTCGGTGAACCGGATCTCGTCGACGCCCGCGAAGTAGCTGTTGGTGCCCTGCGTCTTGCCCACCACCAGCAGGGTGATCCGGTGCGGGCCCTTGGCGAGCTGGACGAGACCGACGTCCAGGAACTCGGTCTTCTGCACCTTCGGCGTGAAGCCGAGGAACGTGCCGCCGACCTGGTTGCCGTCGATGGTGAAGACGGTGTTGGCGTAGTCGAACGAGGTCGTGCGAACGGCGGCGAAACGCCACGTGCCGTCCGCAGGGATCTGCACCGTCACGGTGACCTGATCGCCGATGGCCAGGCCGGTGAAGAAGAGTTGCTTGTCCCCGGACCAGGTAACCCCGCAGCAGTTGGGCTGTGCGCCCACGGCCGCCTTGGTCTTCTGCGGCGACGTGACGACCGCGCCGTCCACCAGGCTCTCCGCCTCGACGGTGACCACTCGGGGCTCGCCGGGAGCCGGCTCGCCGTCGCGGGTCACCAGCACCACCCCCACGGTCACCACCACCAGCACCAACGCCGCCGCGGCGGCGATCCACAACCACGGGGTACGCCGTGGCGGCGCGACCGCCCGCACCTCGTACGTGACTCGACCGCTGGATCGGGAGCTCTCCTCCGGTGCGGTGTTCGCCGAGTACGCGAACCCGGTCATGTCGTAGCGCCGTGGTGGGGTGCCCGCCGGCACGGCGAGTTTGACCAGGAAGGACACCGAGCCCTGCCCGGGTACCACCCGCTGCGGCTCGGCGACGGTGAACCACGCCCGCTGGGACCCGTCACCGGGTGCCACGTCGAACACCACCGTGTCCGGTGCGTTGCCCGGGTTGGAGACGGTGAAGGTCAGCTCGCCGCTGTTGCGCGGATCGAGGGTGAACTGCTCGGCGGCGGCGACGACCGCCCACTCGGTGGTCATGACGACTCCTCTTCCAGGACGATCTCGACGGTGGTCGAGGCGGGTTTCTCCGCCTCGACGATTCGGGTGATCACGGCGAGTTGGCTGGCGGCGGCGGCCGGCACCCGCACCACGACGTGAAATGGCTGCTCGTCGGGCTCGTCCAGAGCGAAACCACTCAACCCCGTAGCCACCTCGAGAGCTCTTCGCATCCCGTACGGGGTGCCACGCCAGCGGGCCAACAGCGCGGCGTTGGCCACCAGGTCGCGCAGCCGGCCCACCGGCAGCGGCAGCGGGGCGTCCCGCCGGGGCGAGGCCACCACATGGTCCATCGCCACCCAGCGGGTCAACTGCACGACCAGCCCGTCCGGTGCCCGGTACGGGTCGAACAGGGCGTCCACCTCGGCGAGGATCGCCTCGTCCGGGGCGTGCAGCCCTTCCATCACGTCGAGCAGCGCCCAGAGCACGCTGCCGGGCACGCAGGCCCGCTGATAGGCGGCGGGCAGCAGCCGTTCAATCGCCGAGCGTCGCATCCTGGCGCACCACCTCGATGTCGTGCTCGCCGGAGCAGAGCAGCCAGGTATCCGGGACGGTCACCACGTCGGCGGTGGCCTGGTTGGCGCTGGGCGTCCAGTCGACGGCGTCGGCGCTGCGGTGCACGCCGCGCTGACCGCCGGCCAGGATCAGCCGCTCCGCGGCGACGGTGCTACCGGTCGTGTGGCTGCCGACGGCGCCCCCGCTCACGGCGATGGCGTCGACCGGTTCGAAGCGGGTCCGGTCCCGTAGCGGCAGACCGCAGTTGACCGACACCGACTGCCACTGTGGCTGGGCGGCGAGGGTGTCCAGCCGCAACACCCCGCCGCTCTGCGTGGCCGCCACCGCCTGCGACCCGGCGAATGCGAGATCTCGGCAGGTGCCGCCGATCCAGCCGGCCTGCACCGACTGCCACTTCACGTCGGATTCGAACAGCCTGGTGCGGTGACAGCCCTGGCCGGGCTTCCTCGGGTCCGGCTCGCCCGCGCCACTCCACAGCAGGGTGGCCGGGCCGTCGTACTGCACGGCGAGAACCCGGTTGTCCACGTTGGAGAGACCGACGTGGGTGAAGCTGCCGGGTCGACCGCCGGCGGTCGACAGGTACACCCCGAAGCTGGCCTGCGCGGCGACTGCCACGCCCGGCGCACCCCGCTCCGAGACGAACGCGCGCACCGCGTAGAACCCCCGGTCGGCGTCGGACGGGTCGACCAGGATCTGCAACGGGACCGCCCCGGGTAGCAGCGACACCTCGTACAGGCCGGTGTCGGTGGCCACCAGCAGCGCGCCCGCGCCGTCGCGGTCCAGCCAGGCCACGTCGGAGATCCGCGAATCCAGGTCGGTCAGCAGCGACCACGTCTCGCCCAGGTCGGTGCTCAGGTGCACCCGGGAGCCGCCGGAGGCGCGCAGCGTCACCACCGCCACCGAGCCGGGACGCGCCACGATGCCCGGCCGCACCGGAGCGGGCGCGGGCGCAACCCGCAACACCGTCTCATCGTCGAAGCGGCCGGCCGGCTCCCAACCCGCACCGCCGTTGCTGGAACGGAACAGCACCGGGTCGCGCCCGGCGTACCAGGTGTGCGGCTGGTACTGGTCGACGGCGAGGGCGCGTACGCCGGCGTCGGGTGCCTCGTCGACCACGAACCGGACCGACTCGACGTAGCGCACACCCGGCTCCGCCTGCTCCAGCAGTCGGTACACGTTGGATGCCCGCAGTGGTTCGCCGAACGGCCAGCCGGTCGGGTTGAGCGCGGTCGGCAGCGGGCTCAACGTCTGGTGCAGCCGGTCGTGGATCCGGCGCCGGACCGCGTCCACATCCTCCTCCCGGCGAACCACCACCCGGGCGCGTACCGACACCGCCTTGAACCGTGCCCAGGTCGCCCGGGACCGGATGCCGACCATCCGGCGTTCCTCCAGGTCCGCCTCCACCCGGCGCCGCGCCTCGGGCACCTCGTGCTCGCGCAGCACCGCCACCGGCAGTTGGCCGCCGGGGCGGGCCGTCGGTGGCACGTACGGCACCAGCACCACCTCGACCTCGCCCGGCCGGGCGAAGCTGTACACAGCGGCGCGGGTGAACGCCCGTGCCCGCGCCACCGCACCGGAGCTGGTGGCGAGAACCTCGAAGTCGCGGGCGGTGACCGCCCGCTGCTGGGCGAAGAACTCGTACGGACCGCGCAGCAGCACCGACTCCAGCGCCTCCATCTCCCGGCCGCCGGCCGCCGGCGCGGGGTTGTCGACGCGTACCCCGGGTAGTGGGTCACGCAGGCTGGTGAGCGTGCCCGCCGCCACGTTGCCGGTGGGCCCACCGCCGGCCCGGTACCAGAGGCGGACCTGCCGCCCGGCCGGCGGCACCGCCGCCACCGTCACCGCCGTCAGGGCACCCGCCGCGGCCGGTTCGGCATCGCCGGGCGTGTCCTGGACCGCGCCGGCGGGCGGTCGCAGGTCGAGGGCCGGGGCGAAGGTGACGGTGCCGGAGCAGCGATCGACCAGGTACGCCTTGGCCTGCGGGCCGAGGCCGGCGAAGCTGTCCACCGGCCGCCAGATCTCGAACGTGCGGCCGTCGTGCTCGCGGGCCGCCGCGCCCAACTCGACGGTGCCGGCCGGCACCTCCACCCCGAGCAGCAGATCCAACGGCTCGGCCGTGTGCGCCAGCGGAGCGTGGGCGGCCCGCAGCATCTGACCGGGCTGGCCGGTGCCCATGCCGAGCAGCTCCGCCTCGACCGGTTCACAGTGATGCATCCGGACCGTCACCGACGCCTCGCCCTCGGGCAACAGGGCCGGCTCGGTGGTGACGAACACGACCGGCCGGGGATCCGCGCCTCGGGCCGCCGCGACCCGCAGACCGGCCGGGATCCGCACCGCGGCGCTGTCGGTGCCGGTGCGGGTGAACCGGACGTCCGCCCAGGCCGCGGTGGGCGCGTGCCGGGCAACCCCGAGCAGGTTCAGGAACGAGACGTACGCCTTCTCCGGCAACTGGTTCAGCCGGTAGATCATCACCTCGGTCAGGTGCGCGAACGCCTCCACCAGCGCCATGCCGGGATCGTGCGCCGACACGTCGGTCCACGCCGGGCAGGACTGCCGGATCCGATCCCGAGCCTCGGTGACCAGGTCGAGGAACCCGCGATCGTCCAGGTGTGGCACGGGCAGCGTCATGACGCTCCTCCCTGCGCGGGCTCGTCGGCCGGGAGCAGGTCCACGGAAAAGACCAGTTGCCCGGGCGTCAGGCTGGCCCGCACCCGGTAGTCCAACCGGATCACCAGCCGCCACGCGTCGTCCGGGTCTGGCCCGGCGTCCACGTCGATCACCTCGACGCGCGGCTCCCAGCGGGCGATGGCCTGCCGGACGTAGTGGATGGCCAGGCCAGCCGTGGTGTCGTCGTTGGGTGCGAAGACGAGCCGGTGCAGTCGGGAGCCGTACCCGGGTCGCATCAGCCGCTCGCCCGGCGTTGTCGACAAGAGCAGGAACAGCGCCTGCCGTACGCTCTCGTCGCCCTCGGTCATCGCCAGCCCACCGGCCGCGGTGAGCGCCAGGCCGCCGGTACGGCCGGCGTCGAAGCCGGCGCCGACGAAGCGGAAGGCCCTCATCGGTCCGACCCCAGGAACTGCTGGCGCGGATCACGCACCGTGTGCTTGACCAGCCCCGGCGGAGTGCCGTTCGTGAACCCCTCCAGGTGCGACAGCACCACCTGGTGGCCGTCGACGCGGACCCAGTCGCTGTAGCCGACGCGGACGGTCAGTGTCGTCGTGCACGGCTTGATGGTCGGGCCGTAGTTCGGGCAGGCGACGATCGTGCGGCCCTCCGGGTCGTCGTCCACCAGCACGGGCACACCGGTGACGGTCACCCACTGCCGCGAGGGTCGGTTCTCGACCCGGCCGTCGTGATCGCAGGTGATCACGGAGTCACGGTGGATCCAGCGCATCAGCCGCCTCCTTCGTGGTGGGCGCGGGCGAGCGAACGGGCCTGCCGCGCCGCAGTCGTCGAATCCTCGGTCGACTCCGCGTGCAGGAAGTCCACGCTGCGGGCGCGCACCACCATGGCCCGGCCGGGTGCGGAGATCACCAGGTCGGACGCCGCGTGCAGAGTGGCCAGATCGGGGGTCAGTTCCAGAAAGCTGCCATCCTCGGTGGCGAGCCGCAGGCTGCGCTGCACGTCGTCGACGACGATCGACTGCCCGCCGGCGGTGCGCAGCGTCCAGCGCCGCGCCTTTCCGTCGTCGATGCCCGCGTCGTACGGCTCGACCGCGCCGAACAGCGAACCGAGCACGATGCCCGAGGCCGGCTCGCCGCCGGGCAGCACCACCAGGACTGTGTCGTCCGGATCGGGGAGTGCCACCAGACCCTTGCCTCGTCCGGCACCGGGGCAGAGCACGGCGAGCCAACCTGCGTCCAGGTCCCCGTACGCGGGCAGGGTCAGACGGACCCGGCCCAGCCCATCCGGGTCGGCGACGTCGGTGACGGTGCCGAGGGTGACCACCGCGCCGCCGGTCGAGGCTGCCGGGGTGGCTGGCGGCACCGTGGAGAAGCGCGTCAGATGCCCGTTGCCGTCCACGGTGTGCACCACCTCGGTCAGCACGTACGCCCCGGCGACCGGGTCCGGCACACCACTCAGGTCGACCCGCCGGCCCGGCCGCAGTGCCGGATCGCCCTCGGCCACCCCCTCGGCGGTGACCAGCGCCGCCGCGCGGGTGTCCAGTCGCGCCTGGGCCAGCGCCGCCAACTCGTCGTCGCTGCGGCCGGGCTGGTCGACGGCGGTGCGTACCCCGTCGGCACCCACGTCGGCCGGGTCCGGGCGGTCGCCGGCAGGCCGGCCGCAGCGCGCCTCGTCGGCCTGCTGACTGATCACCTCGGCCCGCTGCGGGTGCCAGCCCAGTGCCGCGCTGGCACCGCTGGCCTGATCGGCGTTGGTCGACAGCCGCAGGGTGTGCACACCCGCGCCGAGGGTCAGCGCGACCGGTTCTCCGTAGCCGGCCAGAGTGATCAGCCGGACGCCACTGCCGTCGGCGGCCAGGTGCAGCCCGGCCCGGCCGGCCACCTCGCGCAGCAGCTCCAGATCGCTGTGCCGGTGCTGCAACAGCCGCTCCAGCCGTGGGCCGTCGACCTCGGCGGTCACCGTTAGCCCCACCTCGCCGCACAGCTCCCGGGCCAGCTCGACGGCGGTCACCGAGGTGAAGACCCGCAACCCCTGTCGCTTACGCAGCCGATGCAGCGGGTCGTACGCCCGCAGCCGCAGCACCGCCGCCCCATCGGAGGCGTACTCGACCTCCACTGCGGTGATCTCCCCGCCGAACAGGGCGTCGGCATGGTCGGCCAGCCGGACGTCGAGCGCCGTGCCGGGGCGCACCGCCGGGTCGAACGCGCCGGCCCCGGCGGCGGTGGTGAGCACCAGCTCTGCCTGCGTGGGCTGGTCGAGTCGCGCTGCCACCCGCAGTGAGCGAACCCGCTGACGGGCCGCACCGGCCAACTCGGCCCCGTCGAGCAGGACGATCAGCGCCCGGGGCGCGACGCTGGTCACGGCGTACCCCCGGGGTTGCCTGGTCCGGTGCTGCCTGGGTTGACCGGTCCGGTGGTGCCTGGCCCGGTGCTGCCGGCGATCGAGGCGCCCACGAACGACGCTCCTGCGCTCACCGCGCCGGCCACTGTTCGCGCCATCCCGGCCACCGCACCAGCGAAGGTCGATGCGCTACCCGGGCTGCTGCCGGCGCGGGTGGCGGCGGATGGTGGGACTGCCAGGGTGGTGCCGGGTGGCACCGCCAGCGGATCGGTGATCCGGTTGTGTTCGGCCAGCAGGCGCCAACGCAGCGGCGAGCCGAGCGCGTCGTTGGCCAGCAGGTCGAAGCGCACACCGGAACGACCCGGCTCTGCCGCGCCGTCGCCGGCGGCGATGACCGCGCTGCCCGGAGCGGCGGTCGGGGTGCTCGCCGCGGCCAACTCCTCGGCGAAGCCGGCCTCGGCCTGATCGGCCGTCTCGGCAGCCCGGACCAGCTTCAGCCGCAGCCAGGAGCGTCGAGGTGAGCCGGTGCCGGTGAACGCGTCGAACCGCTCCGCCACTGCGATGATCACGCCGGGCACGTTCCAGGTCTTGCCCCAGACCAACCGGACCAGCGGCGGACGCAGCCAACCATGCTCGGCGGTCGAGTTCTCCGCCAGCATCCAGAGGGGACGTGTGAGCACCCGCACGTCGGCCGGACGGACCTGCGCCTGGACGAAGTCGACGTCGAAGAGCAGGTCGAGAACCAGCTCGGTCCGGCCGCCGCCGGTGAAGACCAACGGATCGTCGGCCAGCCCGGACCCGGTGAGCTGCCCGCCGGACGCACCCCGGGGGCGTACGCCGGCGAGTCGGGTCACCTGCACGGTCTCCGGGTTGAGCAGACAGTCCACCCGCTCGCCGGAGGAGTCGATGAGGAAGGCGACGCGTTCCATCAGTCGCCCGCCTGTTCCCGATCCAACCGGGCCAGCTCGGCATCGTTCAACGCGTCACCCGGCACGGTCCACAGCGTCGCGTCGTCGGGCAGCGCCGGCCACGGGTCGGTGACTCTCGCCTCGATCGCGGACGACCACGGCCCGGTGCTCGCCGACCGTCTGCCTGCGGCTGGGCCGGGACCCCATGCACCGGCCCACGCTCCGCCGCCGACCGCATCCATCTCGTCGACCCGCTGCCCGGCCGATCGCCACTGCTGTTGCCGGGGGCGTGCCGGTTCGTCGGGGAGGGTCAGCCAGGGCCAATCGCCCGCGGTGTGGTCCAGGTCGCGACGCCGGTCGTTCGTCGTGCCCTCGGCGTCACCTGCGACCGTCGCACCGGCCGAACCGGTCCAGGTCGTCACTCGATCGACCGCGTCCAGGTCCGGCCAGGCCGGTGCCCGCCGCGCCGCCGCGTTGCCCGGCCCCGAAGGCCGTGTCCCGACTGCGTCACCCTGGCCGTCCGCGAACCCGGGTTGGCCGTCCGCGAACCCGGGTTGGCCGTCCGCGAACCCGGGTTGGCCGTCCGCGAACCTGGGTTGGCCGTCCGCGAACCTGGGGTGGCCGCCCGCGAACCTGGGGTGGCTCGCCCTGCGCCGGGTCTGGTCGTCTGCCGATCCGTCCTGGTCGCTCCGAAGTCCGTCGTGAGCAGCCGACAGCCGGTCGGCGAGGACGTCACCGGTGGTGGCGGGCGGGCGTCGCGGATCGAGAGGTGAGCGCGGAGCGCGTGGCGTGGGTTCGAGGTCGTCGGTCCGGTGTTCGTGGTGGTCGCCGGGGGAGGCGAGCGGACCCGGGATCGCGGGGCGGATCAGCGGGTGGACAGGCTGATCGGGTTGGCCGGCCCGGGGCGGACCGTTCCCGCCAACTCCTGCGGTATCGCCCCAAGCACCCGGTCGGACCGATCCCGCCGGTCGCTCCGGTGCGTCCAACCCGGACGGACCCGCCGGTGTGTCGGGCCCGGACGCTCGTGCCCCGCCGCCGCCGAATGAGCCGGCTGTGCTGGGCGGTCCGTCACCTGCCGCTGGCGTGCGACCCGAACGCCCGGTCCCGCCCGGTGGGCGGGACCCGTCCGGCGTCGCGAACCCGCTCGTACCCGGGCCGCCGCGCCGGACAGCCGCGGCACCGCCGCTCGCGCTGGGTCTGCTGGCCAACGCGCCAGCCGGGGCGGGAGCCGCACCATCACCTCCCAGCCGACCGATCGAAGCCGTCTCGCCCGGCCGGTCGTCGCGGGCGCTTGCGTCCTCGGAGCCGACCGGGGACATGTCGAAGTCCAGGTCGTGCAGCAGGCCGGGCGCGTGTGCGCTGACCAGGTCCAACCAGTGCTGCGGGGGTTCCCCGAAGCGCCGTGGTGCAGCCGTGGGCTCCTCCGACGGCGGAAGTTGTCCGGCGGGCTCGACCCGCCCGGCGAGGCGCTGCACCGCCCCGGCCGCCGAGCGCAGGCGGCCGGCCAGCCAGCTACGCGGGTGCTGGCGCGGTGGCACCGCCGGTCTCCAGCTCCAGGCCCTCGTAGCGCAGGGTCAACGAGGCGATGGCGATCTCGTGGCTGAGCGTGTTGAGGTGCGCGCCACGCCATCGGGTGGGCCAGGCGTCGATGAGGTTCCACCGCAGCACCTCGGCGGTCCCCACCGAGTCGAGCAGCACCACGGAGACGTTGCGACGGTTGAGGGTGCCCTGCGCGGTGGCGTTCACCCAGTCCCACAGCTCGCGGGAGGCGGTGAGGCCGAAGTGCAGCGTCACCGGCTCGTACTCGGCCTGGCCGGGCACCATCCGCATCCGGCCCAGGCCGTGCTCCCGGTACGGCTGCCCGGGGATGTTCACCTCCAACCCGGTCATCTCGGTGAAGTGGCCGTTGGTGACGCCGTTGATGAGCAGCCGGAAGTTGTACGCCCGGTACGGGTCGACCGGGGCGCCGGGCTGTGGGGTGGCTGTGGTGGGCATGTCAGCCTCCGATCGTCTCGGTCTCGGTGCCGCCGGCCCACTGGCTCAGCTTGAACACCACGAATTCGGCGGGCTTGACGACGGCGATGCCGATGTGGGCGATCACCATGCCCGCGTCGCGGACGTCCACCGGGTTGGTCTCCTCGTCGCACTTGACGAAGAACGCCTCCTCGGGGCTGCGCCCGAGCAGTGCCCCGTCGCGCCACACCCGGGTGAGGAACGCCCCGATGTCGCGCCGGATCGAGCGCCAGAGGGTGAAGTCGTTGGGTTCGAAGACCATCCACCGGGTGCCATTGGCGATGGCCTGCTCGATGGCGATGCTGAGTCGCCGTACGTTGAGGTAGCGCCACTCGCTGGCCTCGGCGGCGAGCGTACGGGCGCCCCACACGCGGATGCCCTCGCCGGCGAAGTAGCGGATCACGTTGACGCCCTTGGGGTTGAGCACGTCGTGTTCCGGTCGGGTGACCAGGTAGCCCAGGTCGACGGCACCGCGTACGGGTTCGTTGGCCGGTGCCTTGTGCACCCCGCGCAGGGCGTCGGTGCGGGCCCAGATGCCGGCCAGGTGCCCGCTCGGCGGGGTGAGTTCCAACTCGCCGCTGATCGGGTCGCGCACCTTCAGCCAGGGGTAGTAGAAGGCGCCGAACTCGGACTGCCGGGGCCGGTACGCGGCCCCCTCGTGCCCGCCCGAGCCACCCGGCTGGGCCGAGCCGCCGCCGGGACCGGCCGAGCCGCCGCCCGTACCCTCGGCGGGCTTCGGGGGTTTGCCGGAGGATGGTGTGGCGACGCGGGTGAGCGCGGAGATGTCGTCGATGTCCGGCGCCGGATCGCAGATCGCGACCATGGTGCGGGTGCGCTCGGCCATGCTGAGCAGCGCCTCGTGGGACACCACGTCGTGGAAGCCGGGCGCGGCGATGATGGAGATCTCGTCGACGGCCTCCAGCAGTTGCAGGCCGCCGCGGCGCTGTCCGGTGCCGGTGATCGCGCCGCCGTCGCCGACGTTGACCACCCAGCAGCGGGCGCCCCCGTTGTCGAGGAAGCCGAAGACCGCCCGGGCCAGCGGGGTGCTCTCCACCCGCTCCCCGCCAGCGAAGAGCCGCAGGAATTCAGTCCAGTTGTTGACCGGCACCGCCCTGCCCAGTTGGGCGGAGCGGTCCGGGGCGACGCCGACGAAGGCGGCGATGCTGGTGCTCGCCGGGCCGATCGGTCGGGCGCCGCTGGGGACCTCCTCGACATAGATGCCGGGGGAGAAGTAGCT
Source organism: Micromonospora sp. DT201 (assembly GCF_049841575.1). Classification (NCBI taxonomy): domain Bacteria; kingdom Bacillati; phylum Actinomycetota; class Actinomycetes; order Micromonosporales; family Micromonosporaceae; genus Micromonospora; species Micromonospora sp. DT201. The sequence goes on from NZ_JBNCKP010000004.1 coordinate 321,125, forward strand.
GGGCATCGGTCCTCCTGTGCGGGTGGGCGTCAGTGGGTCGGTGGCGCGCAGACGATGACGATGTCGGGCTCGGCGGGGTCGACGTCGGCGGTGAGGACGAGCCCACGCCCGGTCAGCCGAAGCCGGACCGGGCCCGGGTGCTCGGGGTCGTGCGGGACGCCGACGATCAGGAACCGGCCCTCGGGGTCGGTGCGGGTGGCGGACCCGGTGCCGGGCAGTTCGACACGCATCGCCGCCAGGGGTTGGTCCTCCGGACCGACCACCCGGCCGGTGAGGGCGCGTACCTCGAGTTGCCGCAGCCGCAGCGGTTGCAGCACCGGCGGCGCGGCCGGGGTCGGGTGGTCCACCTGTGCGGGTACGTCGATCAGCAGCGCCGGGCGGGGATCCGCGCCGAACGCCGTCCACAGTGGTGCGTCACCGGCCTCCAGGACGACCGGGTAGCTGCCGTCGCTCGTCGCGGCGGTGAGCACCCGGTCCAGCCGGGGGATCCCGGCCGGCCCGGTCACGCAGAGTAGATAGCGAACCGTGAACCGGTACGGTTCGCGGACCGCGCCGCTGGAGCGGGTCTGCTGGGCCGGGCGCAGCTCCAGCGGCCACAGGGTGAGCCCGGCGGCGTCGCCGGACGCGCGGGGCGGGCCGATCGGGACGGGTTCCCCCGCCGCGCTGGTCAGCCAGGCGGCGAGCTCGGCGGTGGCCGTCTCGATCGGCCCGCGCCCGTCGGTGGTCATCGCGGCGGCGTCCCCTGGATCCGGTACGCGATGGCCTCGTTCCACACGTGCGGGTAGACGCCGATCTCGAAGTACCGGGTGAACCGGTTGATCGGCGCGTTGGTGTGGTCGTGGTAGAGCAGCCACACCGGGGCGATGGTGAACAGCACGTAGTTCGCCAGCACCAGCGGGATGTAGAGCGGGCCGAGCAGGCGACCCTGGAAGATGTGCACGTCCTCGTGTCGCTGGATGCCGGAGCTGGAGCCGGCGCAGACGGTGCCGATGGTGGTGGCGTAGCGGGGCGAGACCCCCTCCAGCACGCTGACCCGGCCGCTGCCGGACGAGGTGGGCCGGTCCAGCGAGTGTCCGAAGATCAGGTGCACGGCCAGATAGATGGCGCCGACGACCGTGTTGAGCAGGCTCCAGGTGTGGTCGACGACGAAGAGGAAGATGCCGCGGGCGTCGGGTGCGTACACCCCGGCGGACGTCACCGCCCAGCCGAAGACCGCGCCGATCAGCAGGCCCACGACGGCACCGATCAGCAGGCCGATCGGGCCGCCGGCGAGGAAGCCGAACAGGGCGCCGAGGATGACCTGGATCGCCGCGCTGAGGATTCCGAAGACCATGACGTCACCGCCTCAGACCCAGGAGCGGAAGATTTTGGGCTCGCGACCGCTCGCGAGCTGGGTCGGCGTCGCCTGCCGGTTGCCGGGCGGGAACTGGCTGACGCCGAGCGCGGCCGAGAAGATGACGAGCGCGTTGAAGAACGCGATGATCCACTTCTCGCCGCCTACCTCGTCCGCGAACGCCGCGGTGAGGTAGGACAGCAGGAGCGCGATGACGATGGCGATCCACTTGCGGAGCTTGTCGCCGCTCGGGCCGATCAGCCCGCCGATGACGTTGGTGGCGAGCAGGGTGGCGGCGCTCGCGCCGGCGATGGTCCCCAGGGCTGCCCAGGTGAAGAGATCGTTCATGGCGATCCCCCTTTTCTGCGATGGTGCGACCGGGATGTGGTGGTGTGGTGAGGTTCGGCGCTCCCGGCTGGGAGCACCGTGGCCGGTCGCCGTCGTCTCGGGGGCGGCCGGGGCCGGGCGTGGCCGGCTGAGCCGGCCACCAGGTGGATCAGCCGGGCCCCGGGTTGCCGGCGGGTGGGCCGGGCAGGGTCGGGCCGGGCGCAGCCGGCGCCGCGGGGTGCCGGCGGCGCAACCACAGGAGTACGCCCACCGCGGCGAGCAGCAGCAGGAGGAGCGCGCCGCCGACGACCAGCGGCCATCCGAGCCCGCCTTCATCGCTTTCCGCGGCGGCCGGCGAGGCGGACGGTCGAGGTGGCGCCTCGGCGACCGCCCGCAGCTCGGCCGGCTTGGTCTGGTTGGGGTCCACCTTCCAGCTGACCGACCGACCGTTGACGGCGCCGTTGCTGTCGATCACGCGACCCGGAAACGTCACCGAGATCTCGAACGACATCAGCGTGAGGAATGCCTGCTGCTGTTGCGGATTCTGCTGCGCAACCTTCCCGCCATATTTCGACGGGTCGAGCGGCAATGTGAAACGGTACAGATTGCCGTCCCGCACAAGTTTCACGCTCTCCGTGTCGAAACCTGCCAGCGGCGCCTTGTGATAACTGATCTGGGTGCCGAAGAGTTTGTCGTCGGCGTAGCCGGTCTCCTCGCCCTGCGGCAGGGCGGGAATCTCCTGTCGCAGCTCCGCGAACGCCACCTGGATGTTCTTGTTTCGTGAGCTCAGCAGGGATTTCTCGGCTGTCAGCAGCAGCTGCCCGTCGACCGTGTCGTCGGCGTTGACGGTGAGCCCCATGTTGAGTTGCATGCAGCTGCTCAGTGCGGCGAGGAGAAGGAGACACACCGCGACGCGGAGTGCCTTACCGCGGTTGACTCTCCTGTTCATGGGATCAGTGTGTGTGATCCAATTCACCATGAGCAGTCAGCGATCGGTCACAACGCAGTCGCCGATTGTACCGACGTACTGTCGTATTTGACCGGGGTCATCCACGGCGCAATTGACTACTCTGGAGTTTTGGGCCGAGCACGGTTTCCCCGGCGATGATCCCTCGTGTGGGGGAAGTCGCCCCGGGCCGGGGTGGGGCAGGCTGAATGCCCCATTCGGCGATCCCCATAAGGACCGCGATGACGCCGGCTCAGCGCCACACCCCGAAGATCGAACTGCATGTCCACCTGGAGGGAACGGTCCGCCCGGCGTTGCTCGCCGCACTGGCCCGCGGCCATCGCCTCCCGGTGCCGGCCGAGACGCCCGGAACGTTCGACGACCTGTACGACTTCATCGCCACCTGGAACGCGATGACGGCGGTGCTGCGGACACCGCAGGACTACCGGCGGGCGTTGCTGGCCTACGCCGCCGAGGCCGCCCGCGACGGGGCGGTCCACCTGGAACCGATCGTGGACGCCGATGAACGGATCGGGTTGGCCGGCTGGGCGAACGTGCTCGCCGTCCTGGTGGACGCTGCGGCCGAGGCCCGCGAGTCGTACGGGGTCTCGATCGGGTTGACCCCGCAGGTGTGTCGAGGTCACGACATCGGCTTCACCGAGGCGGCGGCCCGCATCGCCACCCGCTTCGCCGGGCGGGGCGTGGTCGGTTTCGGGCTGTCCGGTGCCGAGGGGCGGCATCCGACCATCCCGTACACCCGGGTGGTGGACCTGGCCCGCGACGGCGGTCTGCCGTTCGTGCCGCACGCGGGTGAGGCGGCCGGGCCGGAGGCGGTCCGCGAGGTGCTGGCGATGGGCGCGGTTCGGATCCGGCACGGTGTGCGGGCCGTGGACGATCCCGAGCTGGTCGCCGAGTTGGCTGAGCGGGGCATCGTGTTGGACGTGACGCCCACCTCCAACCTGCGCCTCCGGGTGGCCCGGCCGGACCACCCGCATCCGTTGACCGTGCTGACCGACGGCGGGGTTGCCTGCTCGGTGTCCACCGACGACCCGGCCATCTTCGACATCACCCTGGCCGACGAGTACGCGCTCGCCGCCCGGCTCGGAGTAAACGCCGCGACCGCTTACGCCGCCGGCCTACGCGGCATGCTCGGTAGCGCCGCTGACCACGCGCGACTGGTGGCGGTGGGGGAGCGGGCTTTCCAGGGCACTGAGTAGCCCCGGTGAGCAGGTCCTTCGTGTGATGGGAGACGATCGCCCAGGGGCGTCGCGGGTGGCGGCGTGGCGGCGTGGTGCCGTGGGCCGGGTCGCGGTAGACCGGCCAGCGCGTGTTAGGGAGGGTGGCGATGGTGTGGTTCAGCGGGCTGCGGACCGCCGGCGGGCGGCTGCGGCACGGCTGGCGGCCGGTGCTGGAGGCGACCGCGGCCGCGACCGTGGCCTGGCTGCTGGCCACCCGGTTGCTCGGGCACCCGCAGCCCTTCTTCGCGCCAGCCGCAGCGCTGATCGTTCTCGGTCAGGCCCGGGGTCAGCGCATCCGCCGGGCCGTCGAGGTCGTTCTCGGGGTCGCCGCCGGGGTGCTCGTCGCGGACCTGGTGGTGCAGGCGCTCGGCCCCGGCAGCACCTGGACGGTCTTCACCGTCATTCTGCTCACCGTCCTGCTCGCGGTGGCCTTCGGCGCCACCGGCGTGACGCTGGTGCAGGCCGCGGTCTCCGCGCTCTACCTGGTGGTGGTCGCACCGCCAGACGGGACGCTGGTGCCGTTCCGCTTCGTCGACGCGCTGATCGGCGGCGCGGTCGCCCTCGCGGCCAGTCTGTTGGTCGACGCCCGGCACCCGCTGGCACCGCTGGTCGCCGAGGTACGACGGACCTTCGACGAACTGGCTGGGCTGCTGGGTGAGATCGCCGACGCGCTGGACCATCGCGACGAGGCCGCAGCTGTCGCCGCGCTCAGGCAGGCCCGGGGGATGGACGCCCGGGTCAACGGGCTGCGCGACGGGGTGCTGGCCGCCGGTGAGGCGCTGCGGCTCAACGTCCGACGGCGCCAGCACATCGGTCGACTGAGGTCGGTGGACGAGTCGATCCGACAGATCGACTATGCGGTCCGCAACGTCCGGGTGCTGGCCCGCGCCGGCGTGACACTCAGCCGGCTACACCTCGCGGCGCCGCCGTCTGAGGTGCGTGCTCCGGCGCCGCCGTCCGAGGTGCGTGCCCCGGTGCCGCCGTCCGAGGTGCGTGGTCCGGTGCCGCCGTCCGAGGTGCGTGGTCCGGTGCCGCCGTCCGAGGTGCGTGGTCCAGCTGCGCCGCCCGAGCTGGGTGCCGCCTTGCGGTCGCTGGCGGAGGCGGTCCGGCAGGCCGGTGCCGCCCTCGCCGCCGACCTGGACGGGCACGACGAGGCTGCCGATCGGCACGCCACCCGGGCCGACGAAGCCGCCCTGGCTTCCGTGCACGCCGCCGGGCAGCTCTTCGGCTCCACGCAGACCCTCCCACTGGCCATGATCATCGGCCAGATTCGTGCCACGGCCATCGACCTGCTCCGTGGCGTGAACCCCGAGGACGATGTCGCCGTACTCGCCCGCGTCGACGAAGCACTGGGCCTACCCGCAGTCTGACGTCTCCCACGCTCCGGTGCTGCTGAGTGGTCCTCGGCGCACCGCGACGACTACGGGCTGCACCGTCACCGTCACCTGCTGCGGCGAGCCGCGGCCACGCCTCGCCGACACCGGCACGGTATGCCGTGATCATTTGATGAAAAGTAGGTCAGAGATGCTCCTGGCACCTACTTTTCATCAAATGATCACGGTGGGAGCGGTGCCCAGCTGGGTTGGGCGTGGCAGGGCTGGGTGGGGTGGGTCTCTCAGGGCGGGGGTGGGGTGGTCAGCCAGGTGGTGGCGGAATCGCGGATTGACGTGGGGAGGTCGTGGCCGCCTTGGAACTCCTCGTAGGTGACGTCGTAGCCGAGGCCGTGCAGGTGTGGGACGAGCCTGCGGCTGCACATGTCGATGGGCAGCACCCGGTCGTCCACGCCGTGCGACACGAAGATCCGTGGACGGCCGTGCGTCACCGGTGGCGCGGCGAAACCGGGGGAGAAGGCCAGCACCGCGTCGATCAGGCCCCCGTTGGCCAAGCCCAGCGACAGCGCGTACGAAGCGCCGTCGGAGAAACCGCCGAGCGTCACGTCGTGCACGGGGTAGCCGTCGAAGGCAGCCGCGAGCAGCCCATCGATTCGCGCCACGTCCGCCCCGAAGCCGCCAGCGATCAGGTCCCAGCTGGCCGCCGACGACTGTGGGGCGACCAGCAGCAGGTGATGCGCGTCCGCGACGGGTAGCAGCAGGTCCAGCCCGTGCCGCGCCGAGCCGCCCGCCCCGTGCAGGAGCAACACCAACCGGTACGCCGAGCCGTCGGTCGCGGGCGTCGGGGCGTACGCCATCGCCAGCCGCTCACCGTCGGGGCCGGTCATCGGCACGAGCCCGGTGGGCGCCGGCGCCACCGGCCGGTGGCGGCGGGTGGCCAGCCGGCCCTGCCGAGGACCCTGCGCTGGGTCCCAGTGCGACGGGGAGGAGTCGGACACGGCTCATCACCCCTCGCGGTCGACGGAATGCCCGACGCGGTTACCCGGCCCGCCGAGGGTTAATCGCGCGGTGGCTCAGCTGGCGTACCGCGCTATTTGTCGAAGCGGATCTCGACCCGGCGGTTCTTCGCCCGGCCGGCCGGGTTGTCCTTGCCGTCCGGGGTGGTCTCCACAGCGATCGGCTCGTCCTCGCCGTGACCGGCGGCCTGCATGGTCACCGGAACGCCGGCCAGCATCGCGTCGAGCGCGGCCCGGACGGTTTCGGCACGCCGCCTCGACAGTTCCTGGTTGTCGGTCGGGTTGCCGATCCCGTCCGTATGCCCGTCGATCCGGACCACGCCCTTGGCCTGCTGCCGGATTCGTTCGGCGACCTGTGTCAGCCGCTGCTGCGCGGCCGGAGACAGGTCAGCCTTGCCGAACGCGAACAGCACGTCGGCGCCGAGGATCAACTCGACCCGGTTGGAGCTCTCGGCCTCGGTGCTGTCACCCTCGACGCTGCCGGTGATGACGAAGACGTCCAGCGCCGGTGCCACCACGTCGAGCACCGGAGCTGTCACCTTCCCGTCGTCGGCTCCCAGCCGTGGCCCGTCCACCACCTGCACCGGTGGGCCGACCATGTCGACGGGTGCCGCCGACGCCGGCGCGGGGCAACTGAGCAGCAGACCGGCGACGATCGTGACGGCGACCGGCCCGCGTGGACGGCTAACCGAGCGGAACATTCTCGAACACCGGGATCTGCGGGATGGTCAGGTCGACGGCCGTCACGTCCGCCGGTGGAGCCCCGAACGTGGCGAAGAGGTCGGCCGTCTGCTGCGGCTTCACGAACACCGCTTCCAAGTTTGTCGAGGCGAGAAACTCCTCATTGGCGTTCCGCGCCACCAGGTACTGCTTGTGGTTCTTCCGGTCCAGCAGGTACAGGCCGGAGAAGGCCTGCTTGTTGTCGACGCTTCTGGTCTGCCCGGCGAAGGTGTTGTCGATCTGCCAACCCGACGAGTTGCCCTGGCCTTCCGGCGTCAGGTTCGTCAGTCGGACGTTCACCGTCACGAACCCTTCGTCCCGACGCGGCCCAAACAGCTCGACTTTGAGCGGCACGACGTGGCCCGCGTGGCTGACCTGCGTCTCCACCGTCGCGACGACCGGTGCCCGCTCGTCGGGCTTTCCCGGCGCACCGCCGCCGGTGGCCTTTTCGCCGGCAGCGGCCTGGCCCTGATCCGGCTTCGACCCGAGCCCGCAGCCGCTGGTCACCAGGGTTGCGGTCAATGCCAGCGTGATCGCGGTCAGCACCTTGGACAGTTGCACCGTGGTCCTCATCATTCGTGTCCCCGTTTCCGGGCCTGGCACTAGGGCGGCGGAACCGTGTCCAGTTCCCTGGTGTGTTCCACCCTGCCACCCCTTGATCTTGACGCGCGCACCAGGGGTGGGAACGGCCGCGACCCGCTGACCGTCGGGCTCAGGCGCTGGCGCGGGCCACCAGGACGGACGGGAACAGAGTCGCCGGCGCGGCGGGACGCCCGTCCAGCAGTGCCGTGGCCGCGGCGACGGCGATCCGCCCCACCGGGTGGCTCGCGGTGGTCAGCGCGGGGTCGGTCATGCCGGCCAGCGGGATGTCGTCGAAGCCGGCGACCGCGACGTCGGCCGGTACGCGCACGCCGGCGTCCCGCAGGCCCGCCATCACCCCGAGCGCGGTGTCGTCGCTGATCGCGTAGATCGCGTCGACGTCCGGCCAGCGGCGCAGAGCCTCGCCGGCGGTCACCCGCCCGCGCGCCGCTGTGAAGTCCCCGGGCAGCTCCCGCTCCGGCAGGCCAGCGTGGCGCATGAGCCGACGGTACGTCTCCACGGGGCGTTGCGCGCAGGGCAGCCACCGGGGACCGGTCACCATGGCGAAGCGGCGACGACCCGTGGCGTACAGGTGGCGCAGCACCGCGTCGGCGCCGGCGGCGTTGTCGACGTCGAACGACGGCACCGTCGGCGAGCCGATGCCGATCGAGACCACCCGGCCGCGTAGCGACCGGGGCACCGCGTCCAGCATGTCCTCGGTGGTGTTGACCAGAATCACCCCGCAGACGGAGCGATCCCCGCCGAGCTGGTTGAGGCTGCGTGGGTCGCCCAGGGGCAGCCAGTGCAGCGCCACCCCGACACCGGCGGCCGTGCAGACCCGGGCGGCCGAGCCGACCACCTGGTGAACGTACGGGTCTTCCAGCACCGCCGCGCTGGTCCCCAGGGCGGCCACGACCAGCCGCACGCCGCCGCCGCGGACCAACGCCCGGGCTGCCGGGTTGGGGACGTAACCGAGCTGGTCGACGGCGGCGGTGACCTGTTGCCGGGCGGCCGGCGACGCGAACCCGGTGCCGGCGATCACCCTCGACGCGGTGGACCGGGACACCCCGGCGACCCGCGCGACGTCCTCCAGGGTGGCCGGTCGGTGTGCCGCTGTCGTCATCGTCGCCTCCTGCGGCGGACCGTCCGGTCGGACAAACGCCTGCTCACATCATGCCCCGGCCGGCCCAGCGTCGGTAAGGGGCGTATCGGCTTGTGGTGGTAGCGCTCTCAGGTGTGCGATCGTCCCGAGAGAACACCCCGAGAAAGAGGACCTGCCTCCGTGAGCGCCCCCACCAGTCGACCCGTTGCCCCGGACACCACACCGCCGCCTTCCCGGGCCGTGCTGCTCGCCCGCAACGGCGTCGCTGTCACCTTCACTCTCAACGGGCTGGCCGTCGGTAGCTGGTTCTCCCGGGTGCCGGCGGTCCGTGAGGCGTTGGACCTCTCCGCCGGCCGGCTCGGGCTGCTCCTGCTGGCGATGAGCATCGGCGCGCTGCTCGCCATGCCCACCTCCGGCCTGCTCGCCCAACGACTCGGCGCGGCCCGCACGGTGACTCTCGCGACCGTGCTGGTCGCGGTCGGTCTGACCGTGGCGGGGCTGGGCGCCACGATGACCGGGTCGTTCGGCGTCGTCGCGCTGGGACTGGCCACGTTCGGCTACGGCTCCGGCGCCTGCGACGTGGCGATGAACGTCGAGGGCGCGGCGGTGGAACGACGGCTGCGTCGCACGATCATGCCCCGTTTCCACGCGGGGTGGAGCCTCGGGTCGGTGGCCGGCGCGGGGTTGGGCGCCTTGGCAGCCCGCTTCGACGTGCCAGTCGGCACACATCTCGTGACGGTGGCGGTGGTCGTGTTGACCGGCACCGTACTCGCCTCCCGGACGTTCCTGCCCGTGGGCAGCGATCACAGCGGCGACCCGGCGGACGCCACCCCGGCTGCCCGTCGCCGGGCGCAGCTCGCCGCCTGGCGGGAGCCGCGCACCCTGCTGATCGGGTTGTTCGTGCTGGTGGCGGCGTTCACCGAGGGTGCCGCCAACGACTGGCTGGCTGTCGCGTTCATCGACGGACGGGACCTGAGCGAGGCCGCCGGCGCGGCCGTCTTCGGTGTCTTCGTGGTGGGCATGACCGTCGGGCGCACCGCCGGCACCATCGCGCTGGACCGATGGGGTCGGGTGCCGGTGCTCACCGGCACCATCGGGCTCGCCGTCGTCGGGGCCGGCCTGGCCGTGCTGGCCGGGTCGGGACCGGTGGCCATCGTCGGCGTCGCGCTGTGGGGCCTCGGCGCGTCGCTGGGCTTCCCGGTCGGGATGAGCGCGGCGGCCGACGAGGAGGCACACGCGCCGGTGCGGGTCAGCGTGGTCGCGGTGATCGGCTACACCGCGTTCCTGGGTGGGCCGCCGTTGCTGGGCCTGATCGGCGACGAGGTCGGCACCCTGCGCGCGCTGCTGGTGGTGCCTTTGCTGCTGCTGCCGACCCTGCTGCTGGTGCGGGTGCTGCGCCCGCCGCACGCCGTCGAGACGGCTCCGTCAGCACACAAAAACTAACCCACGCCGCCGTCGAGCGGTATCGGGTGCGCGGCCGACTGCGCCGCGTACCCGTGCTGGCTATGGTCGCCCGATGCCAACCGACGAGATCACCGCAGCCGCGGCGGGTAGCTGGACCCTGGGCGACCGGACCGTGCACCGGATGGGCTTCGGCTCCATGCGGATCACCGCGAACCCCGACCGCGACCGGGCCGTCGCCCTGCTGCGCCGTGCCGTGGAGCTGGGCGTCAACCACATCGACACCGCCGCGTTCTACGTCTCACCCGGCGGCACCCTGCGGGTCGGCACCGGCCCGGCCCGCTACGCGACCGAGCTGATCCGCGCGGCGCTCGCCCCGTACCCGGAGGATCTGGTGATCGCCACCAAGGTCGGCTTCGGGTACGACCCGGTGGCCGGCTTCACCGAGGCGCTCACCCCGGCGCAGTTGCGCGCCCAGGTGGAGGAGAACCTCCGTCGGCTCGGCCGTGACCAGCTCGACGTGGTGAACCTGCGCCTCGGCCGGGGACCCGGCGCGGTGCCGCTGGTCGACCGGTTCGGCGCCCTCGCCGAGCTGCGCGCCGCCGGGCTGATCCGACACCTCGGGCTCTCCAACGCGCGTCCCGAACAGTTGGACGAGGTGGCGGGCATCGCGCCGGTGGTCTGCGTGCAGAACAACTACGGGGTGGACGCCTACCGGGAGCAGGACGAGTTCGTCCGGGTCTGCGGCGAGCGGGGCATCGCCTACGTGCCGTTCTTCGCGGTGGCCGGCACCGGTCGGGAGGCGGGCGCGAGCGCCGCGCAGACCGAGGCCGTCGAGGCGGTGGCCCGCGCCCACGGCGTCACCCCGCAGCAGGTACGCCTCGCCTGGACGCTGCACCAGGGCCTACACGTACTGGCCATCCCCGGCACCGCGAACCCGGAACACCTGGAGCAGAACATAGCGGCCGGAGCCCTACGCCTAACCCCCGAAGACCTAACCAACCTGTCCTGACCCCACCCACCCCCCGCCCCCGCCCCGTTGATCATGAGGTTATTGCCATCCCGTTCGGCGTGTCGGGGCAATAACCTCATGATCAACGGGGCTCGGGTGGGAACCGGGTGGAGGTTAGGTGTTTAGCCAGACTCGGAGGGGGCCTGTTGGGATGAAGCCTGCTTGCAGGGCTGGGGGCAGGTCGGGGGTGGATTCGTAGCCGACCAGTTGTGCTGCGGGCACGGTGGCGCAGATTCCCTGCCAGATGTCCAGCGGGTCGTTGGTGCGGGTGAACAGGTTGGAGACGCCGTACCGGCCGTCCTCGCCGCCGAGTATCGCGCCGCCGGTGAGCGCACCCTGGTCGTCGTGGCGGGCGAGCACCCGTACCCGTGGGTCGGCCAGGAGCGCCGAGCGGAACAGCTCCCCGCCGCCGTGTGCCGCCGCCCAGGCCGCCAGCTCCTCGGGTGTGGTGACCGGGTCGAGCGGTTCGCCGACCGGTGGTCTCGCCGGAGGGCGGTGGATCCACTGGGCGTCGAAGAGCACCCGGAATCCGTACCCGGACAGGTCGAGGTCGGCGAAGCTGTCCTTCACCGACGCGCCGGGACCCGCGTCGATCCGGCCCAGCAGGGTCTCGGCGTCGACGCCTGGCCGCAAGGTGACCGCGTCCGGGTACCACGGCGGGGAGCGCCGGGGGACCGACCAGGCGTCGGCGTCGGTACGGCCGGCCAGCCCGTGGCTGCCGCAGACGATGTCGCACCATTCGGCGTTGTTGCGGGCCGCCGCCGGCCGCATGTCCTTCAGCACGCACGGCAGCGTAGTGCTCCAGCTGTGGATCGTGATCTTGCCGCCAGGCGCTCAGTCTTGCGCTTGGGGCCAGGCGTCCAGTGCCAGTTCTGCCGTTTCGGTGAGCTCCGTGGTTGTTGCGCCATCCCGGGCACGCTGTGACATGCCCTGGATGACTGCGGCAAAGTACGCGGCCAGCGCGCGAGGGTTGGCTGCGGCCGGCAGTTCGCCTTGCTGCTGTGCGGTCGTCAGGCGTGTTTCGAAGGCGGCCAGGTTCGTGTTGCGCAGGTCGCGCAGGAATGCCGCGACCTCGGCGTCTTGGACGGTGACGTTGGTGGCGGCGCTGATGGTCAGACAGCCGGCCGGGTGGGAGGGGTCGGGGTAGACGGCTGCCGCCTCGCAAAGGATGCGGCGGAACGCGCCGTGGGCTGTGGGCTCCTCTTCCAGGGCGGTACCGATGAACGCACCGACGGGAGAGCGTCCGTAGGTGTGGACGACCTCTTTGAACAGGGACTTTTTGTCCCCGAACGCCGCATACAGGCTGCCGGGTTTGATGCCCATTGCCCGAGTCAGCTCGCCGATGGAGGTGGCCTCGTAGCCGTGCTCCCAGAACAGTCGGGTGGCGGCCGTCAGGGCTGTCGTGCGGTCGAACGCCGGCGGCCGTCCTCGCTTCACGCCTGGTCCACTCATGCCCTTAATTATAGAGCGAGCACTCAAGAACGTGTGCTACGTTCATTCTTGAGTCATCACTCAAAAAATGTAGAGGCGGACAACAGCCATGGCAACAGGAGCACTTGAGGGCAAGGTTGCGCTGGTCACCGGCGGCAGCCGAGGTATCGGCCGGGCCATCGCGGAACGACTCGCCCGGGACGGCGCCGCCGTCGGCGTCGCCTACGCCCGCGATGAGACGGCGGCAAGCGAGACCGTCGAGCGCATCCGGAAGAACGGAGGGCTGGCCTTCGCGCTGCGCGCGGAGCTGGGACGGCACGGCGACGCGACGCGCCTGTGGGCCGCCTTCGACGCTGCGGGCAAGGACCACACGCCGGACGGGAAGCTTGACATCATCGTCAACAACGCTGGCATAGGACGCAGCGCGGCGCTTGCCTCGTTGACCGAGGACGGCTTCGACGAGGTCTTCGCCGTGAACGTGCGTGCGCCGTTCTTCATCGTGCAGCAGGGGCTGTCGCGTCTGCGTGACGGGGGCCGGATCATCAACATCTCCAGCGGTGCGGCCAGCCTGGCCATGCCGGAGATCATCGCCTACGGCGCCACCAAGGGCGCACTGGACACCTTCACCCTCAACCTCGCCAAGGAACTGGGCCCTCGGGGCATCACGGCCAACTCGGTGGCCCCCGGGATCGTCGATACGGATGTCAATGCGGCCTGGCTTCGGGGCAATCCGCAGGCCGAGGCACATGCGGCATCCCTTGCCGCCCTTGGCCGCGTCGGGCAGCCAGCAGACGTGGCCGACATCGTGGCCTTCCTCGCCTCCAATGACGCGCGCTGGGTGACCGGCCGGGTCATCGACGCGACCGGGGGCGCCGGGCTGTGAGTCATTCCCCTTGGGCGGGAGCACCGCGCCGTGGTCTCCCGCCCGGGGGGCGTTGGCGGGCGGCGCTTGCTGAGCTGATGGGCCGGATCGCAGGCTGGTTCGCCCGGGTCGAACCACGATGAAGATCACGATCTACAGCTGGAGTACCAGGCGGGTGCCGCACGACCCGAGCACGTCGGCTCGGACCGGGCGGCGTCGCAGCAGCTCATGGGGCGTAGACCAGGTCCATTGCGTCGGTGTGCCCGGACCAACGCAGGTCCAGGTGCCAGCAACCGGCCTGGGGCATGTCGATGATCGACGGACCTGGGCCGCCGGCGACCTCCCGGGTCACGCGGGTGTCGGTGCCGTCCAACGTCGCGGTGATCACCAGGGTCGCCGGTGCCGTCGGGTCGGGTGAGGTCGTGGAGGCCTGTGCCACCCACAGGATCTTGTTGTTCGACCCGTCCTTCCGGTCCAGCCTCAACGGATGGGCGAACAGCGCCGCCACGATGTCACCTTTGGCGCCGAAGACGTGCGGTATCCGGGCGTCCCCGTGGAAACCGGCGTCCGCCCAGTCGGGTAGCGACCCCGTCTCGACTCGAGAGTTACAGCCGGACGCAGCGCTCGCCGTGGTGGCGGTAGCGCCGGCCGGCGCGGACGACCCGCCACTGGTCGTGGTCGTGCACCCCGCCAGCAGGACCACCGACGACGCCAGCATCAACCTGCCCCATGCACCCATCTCGCCCCTCCCGGTACGCGGGCCGCGACCCCGGACTGGAGCAGGCCGGGCGTCGACGACTCGTCGTACCTTCACGACACCGACCGGGCCCGCCCGGTTCCCTAACGCAGCGACTGGGCGACCTCGATCGCCTCAGCCTGGGAGAGGGCGCCCTCAAGTCGGTAGCTCACGTCGTCGTCCTCCCAGATCAGGGTCGAGGCGGCGAGCCTGGCGGTCTCTTCGCGGACCTGTCCGGCACGGTCCACGTACGACAGCACGTGCGGGTGGTCGACCCACACGGCGAAGTCCCCGTTGACCTGGACCCACTCCACCCCGGGCGGGCTGGCCTTCTTGTGGAAGGCCAGATTGAGGTGGCCGTCGAACGCGTCGACGCGCAGCGCGCCCCCGTCGTAGAGCAGCGTCGCCACCCGGTAGTTGCCCGTCGGATCGGGGTCGGCGACCAGCACGCGCTCGGGCGGACCCAGCTTCGCCGGCAGGCGGACCGGGAACCGTACCGACCGTTGGGCCTCGTCCAGGGCAACGGACCGCTGACTGGGCAACGGCGAGGGAGTGTCACCGGGCAACGTCCGGGTGGGCGTGGTGGCGATGCTGACACCGGCGAAGCGCAGCAGCTCCGTGACGGCGTCCGCGACGGCCGCACGGGTCGGCGGCACCACCGCCACGACGACGGCGACGAGCGCCGCCGCAGCGAGCCGACGCCACGGGCGTGCCGGCCTGCTGAGCCGTACGCGCACGCGTGCGCTCACGTCGGGCGGGTCGGGTGTCTCCAACCAGGCGGACAGGTCGCGCAGTTCCCGTTCGAGGTCACCCATACCGGACCTCCTCCCGGTCGAGGAGGCCGCGAAGCTTCGCCAGGGCCCGGGACGTGCGCGACTTCACCGTGCCTCGGGGCCAGCCCAGCGCCGCCACCGTCTCCTCCTCGCTGAGGTCAAGGAAGAACCGGCAGACGATCACCTCGCGATCGCGTACCGGCAGTTGACGCAGGGCCTCGACCAGCGCGGTGCGGCGCTCCCCGGCGAGGACCGCGCTGACGGCCCCGTCCTCGGCGATCTCCGACGTCGGGTTCGCCACGGCGGCCCGCAGGACGAGACCGTCGCGCCGCCCACGGGACCGGTGCAGGTTGCGGGTCTCGTTGGCGACGATCGCGAGCAGCCAGGACCGGAACGACGACTCGCCCCGGTAACGGGACAGCTTGCGGTACGCCTTCACGAACGCCTCCTGGGTGACGTCCTCGGAGTCCGAGCCCGCGCCAAGCAGCACCGCCGTCCGGTACGCGGACGCGGTGTGTCGGGCGACCAGGAGGTCGTACGCCTCCAGGTCACCTGCCCGAGCGCGGGTGACGAGTGCGTCGTCGTCCAGGGGAACCTCCGTTCCGGTCACACCCATGACACCGCTCACGCTCTGCGGGTTCCAGCCTCGGGTGACGAAATCGGGTCAGCCGTCTCCCACCCGGCGTGCAGCGTATTGCCAGGAACCGGTGCTGCACTGGAGGGGCGTCGAGGAGAGGGGCTGGGCATGAGCTGGTTCAACCGCCGGTCACGGGGTGCCGAGGCGACCCCGACGAAGCTGGACCGGGAGGCGACCCGGGACGATCTCGCCGCGCTGGAGACGTTCGTCGCCTCTCGGCGCGGGGTCGAGTTCTACCTGGAGCCGGAGACCACCGCGACGGACACCACCGTGGTGGCGATCGCCCACGACGGCGAGTGGATCCGTCGCCGTACCGGCACGCCACGCGCGGCGGGGGCCATCGCCCGCAAGCACGCGGTGCCGCTGTACGAGGCGGCGCGCACCGGTTACCCGGAGCGGATGCGGGTGTGGAACCGAGCACACCCGGAACGCCACGCCCGCTGAGCCTCGCCTGCTCAGGCCGCGTCGACGGCAGAGCGGGCCTGCTCGAGTGTCGTCGGCTCGGCGTGGCTGGAGACGTACCAGTGGTAGTCGTCGTCGAGCAGTCGCCGGACCAGGCCCAGGTCGAGGCCGTCCTCGGGTCGGCGCAGGTGCGCCGGTGGCGGGTAGAAGCAGTCACCCAGCAGCATGACGCCCGAGTCGGGCACCAGCACGACTGTCGAGTCCGGCGCGTGCCCGCCGCCGACGTGGCGTAGCCGAACCCCGACCGGCAACTCGTCCACGTCGGTGAAGGTCCGGGTCGGCGGCAGGACGACGAGATCCTCCCAGGAGTCCACCGCGCGTGCCCGGGCCCGGAAGCTCGGGCCGAGGCGGGGATTGGCGCGTACCTGCTCGTCCAGATAGTGGTGACTCCACGGTCGGGCGGCCTCGGCGCGAAGGAGCATCACGGCCGTTTCGTGCCCGACGATCTCGACCCCTTGCCAGGCGCAGGCGCCCCAGACATGGTCCCAGTGGTGGTGGGTGTAGACGAGCCATCGCGGCTGGGGTAGCCCGGCGGCAGTCAGCGCGGCCTGGATCTCGCGGGCGTGCGCAGGGCTCTGCCCGGCGTCGATCATCACACTGCCGCGTTCGTCGGCGACGACGGCGACACCGGCCTGGACCGCCTCCGGGTCGGGATTGCCCGGACAGAGCCAGACCCGGCCGGCGAGGTGGCGGAACTGCATGGCGACGATGGTGATCGACCCCCGACATTGATCGCGGACGCTGGTCCCGGCGATCGTCGATCCTAGGTGACCGGGCCGCCTGTCACCGCCCCGTCAGGCGATCGGCGCAGGCCAAGGTACGTGTACGCACCCTTTGCTCTGCTTCCACGGAGGCAACGAAAAGGTGTCGCCACTGTTGCCTCCGCTGAAGCAGAGCAAAGGGTGCGCCACATGGACCCGGGGTCTTACGCGGGCCGGTTTTGCGAGCGAACCAATCACCAGTCATCGATGAATGTGTCTTGCTCGGTGGTGCGGGGGTCGGCGTTGACCGGCGGCGCAGCGGTGTGGCAGCATTCGCGGCCTGACGGCAGTGAAGGAAGTCGGTGCAATTCCGACGCGGTCCCGCCACTGTCACCGGGGAGCGATCCCCCCTCGTGAGTCACGGCCGTGTGTCTGCGGTTGGAAGGCCGGGGGAGAGCGTCGATCCGGAAGCCAGGATACTTCGGCCGTCGGGACGTACCCCAGGGCGTGGACACCCGAGGAGGACCCGATGACGCACGGCGTCTCATTCATCGACGGACACCGTCATGGCCCGCACAGTCAGCGCTGCACCGCGCCCGTGACCGACCGCGCCCGCGTTCTCCGGGCCGGTCGCTTCGGCGCGCCCCAGGTTGTCCGCCACCGGTCCCGCTGAGCTGCGCGCCCGGCGCTGAACGGCCCCGACGCCCGCGTCGGTGAGCCGGCCGCCCGGCTGTCGTACCGGCTGACGCCGCACCCACTCGCATCGTCCAGGTCACCCCCGTGGTGGCCAGGGCGTCACCTCCCGGAGCCCGCCGTGCGCATCCTGTTGCTCTCCACCGCCGACACCGACCTGCTGGCCGCCCGCGCCAGCGGCGCCGACTACCGGCTGGCCAACCCCGCGCGGGTCACCGCCGACGAGGTGCCCGCCCTGCTCGACGGGGTCGCCCTCGTCGTCGTACGCCTCCTTGGGGGTCGGCAGGCGTGGCCGGACGGCCTCGCCGCGGTACTCGCCAGCGGCGTCCCGACGGTCGTGCTCGGCGGCGAGGCGCTACCCGACGCGGAGCTGATGGCCATCTCCACCGTGCCGTCCGGGGTCGTCACCCAGGCGCTGGCGTACCTGGTCGAGGGCGGGCCGGACAACCTTGGGCAGATGGCCCGGTTCCTGTCCGACACGGTGCTGCTCACCGGCGAGGGGTTCGCCCCACCCGCACCGACTCCGGCGTACGGCGTCCACCGCGAGTACCCCACCATTCCGGAGCAGCCGACCGTGGGGATCGTCTTCTACCGGGCGCACGCCCTCGCTGGCAACACCGATTTCGTCGACGTGCTCGCCGACGCGGTCCACAAAGCCGGCGGCAACCCGCTGCCGATCTTCTGCGGCTCGCTGCGCGGGCTGACCGCGAACGCCGGTCCGCTCGAACTCTTCACCCGCTGCGACGCGCTGCTGGTCACCGTGCTCGCGGCCGGCGGCGCGGTCGCCGCGGACGCCTCCGGAGGCGGCGACGAGGACGCCTGGGACGTCGGCGCCCTGGCCTCCCTGGAGGTGCCGATCATCCAGGCACTCTGCCTGACCAGCACCCAGGCGCAGTGGGCCGGAAGCGACGCTGGGCTGTCCCCGTTGGACGCGGCGATGCAGGTGGCCATCCCCGAGTTCGACGGCCGGATCATCACCGTGCCGTTCTCGTTCAAGCAGATCGACTCGGACGGTCTCTCGGTCTACGCCGCCGACCCCGAGCGGGCCGCCCGGGTCGCCGGGATCGCGGTGCGCCACGCCCGGCTGCGGTACCTGCCCAACCCCGACAAGCGGGTCGCCGTGGTGCTCAGCTCGTACCCCACCAAGCACTCCCGGGTCGGCAACGCCGTCGGGCTGGACACCCCGGTCTCGGCGGTCCGGATGTTTGCCGCGCTGGCCGAGGACGGCTATGACCTGGGCGACGCGCCGCCACCCACCGACGGGGACGCGTTGATCCACGCGTTGATCGCCGCCGGTGGTCACGACGTGGAATGGCTCACCCCGGAACAGTTGGCCGGCGCCGAGGCCCGGATTCCGGGGCAGACCTACCGGCGCTGGTTCGACCAGGTCCCGGCCGAGCTGCGCGAGCGGATGCGGGAGCACTGGGGTGAGCCACCCGGTGAGCTCTACACCGAGAGCGGGGACATCGTGCTCGCCGGGCTGCGCTTCGGCAACGTGGTGCTGCTGATCCAGCCGCCGCGCGGCTTCGGGGAGAACCCGATCGCGATCTACCACGACCCGGACCTGCCGCCGAGCCACCACTATCTGGCCGCGTACCGCTGGTTGGCCGCTCCCGTCGCGGACGGCGGCTTCGGCGCGGACGCCGTGGTGCACCTGGGTAAGCACGGCACCCTGGAATGGCTGCCCGGCAAGGGCCTCGGCCTGGCCGCCGACTGCGCACCCGACGCGGTCCTCGGTGACCTGCCGCTGATCTACCCGTTCATCGTCAACGACCCCGGCGAGGGCACCCAGGCCAAGCGGCGGGCGCACGCCGTGGTGATCGACCACCTGGTACCGCCGATGGCCCGCGCCGAAACCTACGGCGACCTGGCCAAGCTGGAGCAACTACTCGACGAGTACGCCACCGTGCAGGCCCTCGACCCGGCCAAGGTGCCCACCGTGCGGGCGCAGATCTGGGACCTGGTGCGCGCCGCCGAACTGCACCACGACCTGCACGCCGAGGCGATGCCCGACGCGGACGACTTCGACGACTTCGTGCTGCACCTCGACGGGTACCTCTGCGAGGTCAAGGACGTGCAGATCCGCGACGGGCTGCACATCCTCGCCGACGCGCCCACCGGTGAGCCGAGGGTCAACCTGGTCCTCGCGGTGTTGCGCGCCCCCCAGATCTGGGGCGGAGCGCGTGCCCTGCCCGGTCTGCGGCAGGCCCTCGCCGTCGCGTACTCCCTCGATGAGCAGGCGCTGCTCGCGTCACCGGGACAACGACTGGCGCTGCCGACGGCGTTGACCGACGTGGTGGACGGGCCGGCCGTCACCGCCGCCGACGCCGTCGACCTGATCGAGGCCCTCGCCCGGCGGTTGGTCATCGGCATGGAGACGCTCGGCTGGGACGCCGACGCCGTCGACACGGTGGTCGAGGAGGTGACCGGCCAGCCGATCCCGGACGTCGCCGCGGTGCTGCACTTCGCCGCCACCGAGCTGGTGCCCCGACTGGACCGGACCACCGACGAGTTGACCAACTCCCTCCGCGCGCTCGACGGCCGGTTCGTGCCACCCGGCCCGTCCGGCTCACCCACCCGTGGCCTGGTCAACGTGCTGCCCACCGGCCGTAACTTCTACTCCGTCGACCCCAAGGCCATCCCCAGCCGCAACGCCTGGGACGTCGGGGTGGCCCTCGCCGACTCCCTGCTGGCCCGGCACCTCGCCGACACCGGGGCGTACCCCCGCTCGGTGGGGTTGACCGTGTGGGGCACCAGCGCCATGCGGACCCAGGGCGACGACATCGCCGAGGTGCTCGCGTTGCTGGGCTGCCGGCCGGTCTGGGACGACCGGTCCCGGCGGGTCACCGGCATCGAGGTGGTGTCGACCGCCGAGCTGGGCCGGCCCCGCGTCGACGTCACCGTGCGCATCTCCGGGTTCTTCCGCGACGCGTTCCCGCATGTCGTGGCCCTGCTCGACGACGCCGTCCGACAGGTCGCCGCCCTGGACGAACCGGACGAGGAGAACTACCTGCGGGCGCACGTCGCCGCCGACCTCGCCGAGCACGGCGACGAGCGGCGGGCCACCGCCCGGATCTTCGGGTCGAAGCCCGGGGCGTACGGCGCGGGCCTGCTGCCCCTGATCGACGCCCGGACCTGGCGCAGCGATGCCGACCTGGCCGAGGTGTACGCGGTGTGGGGCGGCTACGCCTACGGCCAGGGCCTGGACGGGCGGGAGGCGCGCGCCGACATGGAACGCTCCTTCGCCCGGATCGCCGTGGCGGTGAAGAACCAGGACACCCGCGAGCACGACATCGTCGACTCCGACGACTACTTCCAGTACCACGGCGGGATGGTGGCGATGGTCCGCCACCTCACCGGCACGTCACCGCAGGCGTACGTGGGTGACTCGGCGATGCCGCACGACGTGCGGACCCGCACCCTCGGTGAGGAGACCCGGCGGGTGTTCCGCGCCCGGGTGGTCAACCCGAAGTGGATCGCCGCGATGCGCCGGCACGGCTACAAGGGCGCGTTCGAGTTGGCGGCCACCGTGGACTACCTGTTCGGCTACGACGCCACCGCCGGCGTGGTCGACGACTGGATGTACGAGCACCTGGCCGCCGCGTACCTCTTCGACGACACCACCCGGGAGTTCCTGGAGCAGTCCAACCCGTGGGCGCTGCGCGGCATCACCGAGCGGCTGTTGGAGGCCGCAGACCGGGGGCTGTGGGCCAAACCGGAGCCCGCCACCCTCGACCGGCTCCGCGACACGTACCTGGCCAGCGAGGGTGACCTGGAGGACCGGGCGTGAGCGCGAGGAGTGAGCCGGGTTTGCGAGCCCCGCAGTCGCGATCCAAGGAGGCACGGTGACCACGTATCCGTTCAGTGCCGTGCTCGGCATGGCCGACATGCGACTGGCGTTGCTGCTCAACGCGGTCTCCCCGGCGATCGGCGGGGTGTTGGTCCGTGGTGAGAAGGGGACCGCCAAGTCCACAGCGGTGCGAGCCCTCGCCGCGTTGCTGCCCCCGGTGCGCCGCGTCGCCGGCTGCCGCTTCGCCTGTGACCCGGCCGATCCCGACCGGGCCTGCCCGGATGGCCCGCACCCCGTCGGCGCCGCTGCCGAGAGCCGCCCGGCCCGACTGGTGGAGCTGCCGGTCGGTGCCGCCGAGGACCGGGTGGTCGGCTCACTGGACCTGGAGAAGGCCCTCGGCGAGGGGGTGCGCGCCTTCGAACCGGGGCTGCTCGCTGCCGCGCACCGGGGTGTCCTCTATGTCGACGAGGTCAACCTGCTGCACGACCACCTCGTCGACCTGCTGCTCGACGCGGCGGCGATGGGCCGTAGCCACGTCGAGCGGGAGGGCGTCTCGGTAAGTCATGCCGCCCGGTTCCTGCTGGTGGGCACGATGAACCCGGAGGAGGGGGAGCTGCGCCCGCAGCTGCTCGACCGGTTCGGGCTCACCGTCGAGGTGGGCGCCAGCCGTGACCCGGAGGTCCGGGTCGAGGTGGTCCGTCGCCGGCTCGCCGCCGACGCCGACCCGGCCGGCTTCGCCGCCCGCTGGGCCGACGCCGACGCGGAGATCGCCGACCAGGTGGCCGCCGCCCGCCGCCGGCTTCCCGGGGTACGACTCCCGGACGCCGCGTTGCGGCAGATCGCCGAGGTGTGTGCCGCGTTCGACGTGGACGGTATGCGCGCCGACATCGTCACCGCCCGTACCGCCCTCGCGCACGCCGCCTGGCACGGGCGGGACCGGGTCACCATCGACGACGTCCGGGTAGCCGCCCGGCTGGCCCTGCCGCACCGGCGACGCCGCGACCCGTTCGACACTCCTGGGCTGGATGAGAAGCGCCTCGACGAGGCGTTGCAGCGCGCCCAGGACGCCCACCCCGACGACCCGGACGATCACGGCCCGGACGGCGGCGACCCCAACGGCGGTGGCCCGGACGACCGTGGCCCCGACGGCTCCGGTCCGGCTGGCGGTGGTGGTCCGGCTGGCGGCAGCGGCCCGGCCGGCGGTAGTGGTTCACAGGGCGGTGACGGGAGCGGCTTCGACGGCAGCGGCGACGGGGTCGACCAGGGTGAACCCGGTTCGGCCGGGCACTCGGCGGCCGATGACAGCGCTGGGCGTACCGAGGGGCCGAATGGGGCTGCCGACAGCGGGTGGCCGACGGACGACCAGGGCGGGCACGGTCAGCACGCGGGGGCGCGTGGTGGTCGGGAAGGGACTGCACGAGGCGACGACGACGATCCGACCCGTGGACGGGGCAGCGGCGGGGAAGCTCAGCCGGTGGCCGTACCCCGGGGTGGGTTGAAGGCGCGGGTGCTCACCGCGCCCGGGGTGGGCGACGGGGTGCCCGGCCGGCGCTCCCGTGCTCGCACCGGGCGGGGGCGCACCACCGGGGCCCGGGTGCCGACCGGCCGGGTCGGGGCGTTGCACCTGCCGGCGACGGTCCGCGCCGCCGCGCCGCACCAGGTGTCGCGAGGGTGGCTGACCGGCCCCCTGCGGTTGCGCCCGGACGATGTGCGCGAGGCGGTTCGGGAAGGGCGCGAGGGCAACCTGGTGCTGTTCGTGGTCGACGCGAGCGGCTCGATGGGCGCCCGGCAGCGGATGACCGCCGTGAAGGACGCGGTGCTCGCTCTGCTCACCGACGCGTACCAGCGGCGGGACAAGGTCGCCGTGATCGCCTTCCGGGGGGCCGGTGCCCGGACGTTGCTGCCGGCCACCTCGTCGGTGTTGGCCGCCTCGACGCGGCTGGCCGAGTTGCCCACCGGTGGGCGTACGCCGCTGGCCGAGGGGTTGCTCGCGGCCGCCGACCTGCTGCGGGTGGAGCGGTTGCGTGACCCGTTGCGCCGCCCCCTGGTCCTCATCGTCACCGACGGCCGGGCCACCGCTGGCACCCGCCCGCTGGATCGTTCGGCGGCAGCGGCAGCGGTCCTGGCGGCAACCGGAGCGTCCTGCGTGGTCGTCGACTGCGAATCCGGCCCGGTACGCCTGAACCTGGCAAGCCGCCTAGCAACCCAGCTAACTGCCCCCCTACACCCCCTATCAGCCCTAACCCACCCCCACCCCCACCCCAACTCCCGCGATCTTGCACTTTCTGTCGCGGCATAAGGGGCGTAACGCACTTATGGCAGACCGAAACTGCAAGATCGCGGGAGGAACGGGCGTGGGCGTGACTAGCAGGGGAGATTGCTGATGCCACAGGGACAGCCGAGCACCGTGCCTGCCGACGGGTTGACCACCCGACAGCGGCGGCATCGGCCACTACTGATGGTCCATACCGGTCAGATGAAGGGGAAGTCGACCGCGGCCTTCGGGTTGGCGTTGCGGGCCTGGACGGCCGGGCTGCCGGTCGGGGTGTTCCAGTTCGTCAAGAGCGCCAAGTGGCGAGTGGGGGAGGAGAACGCCTTCCGGGCACTCGGCGAGGTGCACGAGCGCACCGGCCAGGGCGCACCGGTCGCCTGGCACAAGATGGGCGAGGGCTGGTCGTGGATCCAGCGCGGCGGCGACGCCGACCACGCCGCCGACGCCCTGGAGGGCTGGCGGCAGATCCAGCGGGACCTGGCCGCCGAGCGCTACGGGTTGTACGTGCTGGACGAGTTCACCTACCCGATGAAATGGGGCTGGGTGGACGTCGACGAGGTGGTCGCCACACTGGCCGACCGGCCCGGCTTCCAGCACGTCGTGATCACCGGCCGGGACGCCGACCCGCGCCTGGTCGCCGCCGCCGACCTGGTGGCCGAGCTGACCAAGGTCAAGCACCCGATGGACGCCGGCCAGAAGGGCCAGAAGGGCATCGAGTGGTGAACGTCCCCGCCGGTCCGTGGCCGCTGCCTCGGGTGGTCGTCGCCGCGCCGGCCAGTGGCCACGGCAAAACGACAGTGGCCACCGGGCTGCTCGCCGCGCTGCGCCGTCGCGGCCTGACGGTCAGCCCGCACAAGGTCGGCCCGGACTACATCGACCCCGGCTACCACGCGCTCGCCGCCGGCCGAGCGGGCCGCAACCTCGACCCGTTCCTCGTCGGGGCCGAGCGGATCGCCCCGCTGCTGCGGCACGGCGCGAGCGTCCCGACGCCCGCCGACATCGCCGTGGTGGAGGGTGTCATGGGGCTGCACGACGGCGCGGTCGGCCGCCGCGACTACGCCTCCACCGCGCACGTCGCCCGGCTCATCGAGGCACCCGTGCTGCTGGTGCTGGACACCACCGCGCAGGGTCGCTCGGCGGCCGCGTTGACGCTGGGCATGGCCGCGTTCGACCCGGCCGTACGCATCGGCGGCGTGATCCTCAACCGGGTCGGCTCGCCCCGACACGAGACGCTGCTGCGCGACGCCCTCGCCGAGGTGGGGGTGCCGGTGCTCGGGGCCGTCACCCGTGCCGCCGAGGTCGCCGCGCCGGCCCGACACCTCGGGTTGGTGCCGGTCGCCGAGCGGGCACCCGAGTCCCTCGCCATCGTCACCGCGCTCGCCGAACTGGTCGAGGCCACCGTGGACCTCGACGCGGTGCTCGACCTGGCCCGCACCGCCCCACCGCTGACCACCCCGGCGTGGGACCCGGTCACCGCCGTCGGCGGCCCAGCCGACGCCGGGCGGCCACTGGTCGCGCTCGCCGGTGGTCCGGCTTTCACCTTCTCGTACGCGGAGACCGCCGAACTGCTCGCCGCAGCCGGCGCGGACGTCGTCACCGTCGACCCGCTGCGCGACCCGGCACTGCCCACCGGCACCCGCGCGGTGGTGATCGGCGGCGGCTTCCCCGAGGCGTACGCCGAAGCGCTCGCCGGCAACGCCGCGCTCCGCGCCGAACTGGCCGACTTCGACGGGCCGATCGTGGCCGAGTGCGCCGGGCTGCTCTACCTCGGTCGGTCCCTGGACGGCGTACCGATGTGCGGCCGGCTGGACCTCACCGCCCGGATGAGCGGCCGGCTCACCCTCGGCTACCGCGAGGCGGTGTCCGTCACCGACTCCCCGGTGGCTCGAGCCGGCGAGGGCGTACGCGGCCACGAGTTCCACCGCACGACCACCGACCCGCAGCACGGCGAGGCGCCGGCGTGGCGCTGGAACGACGCGGAGCACGGCTTCGTCGCCGGTCGAGTGCACGCGTCCTACCTGCACACCCACTGGGCCGGTCACCCCGACGCGGCCCGCCGGCTGGTCGAGGCGTGCCGATGAGCGCCGACGATCGGCGGGCCGCCGCAGCGCACTCCGGGTCGACCGACGTCACGCTGACCGGGGTGGGTGTCGGCCCGGGCGACCCGGAACTGCTCACCGTCAAGGCGGTGCGGGTCCTGGGCGAGGCCGACGTGGTCTTCGTACCCGTGATGGCGGACCGGGCCGAACCCACCGCGACCGCCGGTCCCATCCCGCCGGGCGCGGACGCCGGGCGGGCCGAGCGGACCGTGCGGTCCTACGTCGCGGCGGACCGGCTGCGCCGGCTGCCGTTCGCCCTGGACGACCGGGGTGGGGTGACTGCCCGCCGCGCGGCGGCCTGGGACGACGCGGCCCGGGTGGTGGTCGAGGCGATCGACGCGGGCGCGCGGTCCTTGGCGTTCGCGACCATTGGCGACCCCAACGTCTACTCCACATTCGGCTACCTGGCGCAGAGCGTCCGGGCGCTGCGCCCGGGGGTGCGGGTGGCGACCGTGCCCGGAGTCACCGCGATGCAGGAGCTGGCGGCGCGCAGCGGCACCCCGCTCTGTGAGGGACGCGAGCCGCTGACCCTGCTGCCGGCCACCGCCGGCCTGACGCTGTTCGCCGACGCGCTCGCCGGGCCGGGCACCGTGGTCGTCTACAAGGGGTGGCGGCGGCACCCGGGGCTGCTCGCCGAGCTGCGCCGACAGGGGCGGCTCTCCGACGCGGTGCTCGGGAGCAGCCTGGGGCTGCCCGGTGAACGAATCGGCCCGGTCGACGACGCCGAGCACGACCTGCCGTACCTGTCGACGCTGCTGGTCCCGGCCCGCCGCGACCACCGAGGAGGAAAACTGTGACCAGCCACGGCAAGGTGTGGTTCGTCGGTGCCGGCCCCGGTGCCGCGGACCTGCTGACCCTGCGGGCCGCCCGGGTGATCGCCGAGGCGGACATCGTGATCTGGGCGGCCAGCCTGGTGCACGCCGACGTGCTCACGCACGCCCGCCCCGGCGCGGAGATCATCGACTCGTCACAGCTGCCCATCGAGGGCGTGCTGCCGCTCTACGAGCGGGCCGCCGAGCAGGGCCTGACCGTCGCCCGGATCCACTCCGGTGACCCCGCTCTGTGGGGCGCGGTGCAGGAGCAACTGGACCTGTGCCGGGCGCTCGACCTGGCCGTCGAGATCGTCCCCGGGGTCTCCTCGTTCACCGCCGTCGCGGCAATCGTCGGGCGGGAGCTGACCGTGCCCGAGGTCGCCCAGTCGGTGATCCTCACCCGCCTCGAAGGCGGCAAGACCCCGATGCCGCCCGGCGAGCGGGTCCGCGACTTCGCCCGGCACGGCACCACCATGGCGCTGTTCCTCTCCGCCGCCCGCTCCGGGCAGGTGCAGGCCGAGCTGCTGGCCGGCGGCTACCCGGAGGACACCCCGGCCGTGGTGGCGTACCAGGCGACCTGGCCGGACGAGCTTGTGGTGCGCTGCACGGTCGGCACCCTGGAGGCGACGGTCAAGCAGCACAAGCTGTGGAAACACACCCTGTTCCTGGTCGGGCCGGCCCTCGCAGCCGAAGGCACCCGTTCGCACCTCTACCACCCCGGGCACTTCCACACCTTCCGGCGGGCCGAGCCGGCCGCCCGTGCCGAGCTGCGCCGCCAGGCTGGTGCCCGTAGCGGGGGGACAGCCACACCGGGGCACACACCATGACGTACGCCGAGCCGCCGCTGCGCGAGCCGGACCTGCCGCGTACCGCGAAGGTCCGGCCCACCGCACTGCGTACCGGCTGGACGACAGGCGCCTGCGCGACGGCGGCGGCGAAGGCCGCGATCACCGCCCTGGTCACCGGGGAGACCCAGCCGGAGGTCGAGATCGGTCTGCCCGCAGGGCGGCGGGTGCGCTTCCCGGTGGCACGGTGCGAGCTGACCGGCACCCCACCGCTGCGGGCCGAGGCGGTGGTGGTCAAGGACGCCGGGGACGACCCGGACGTCACCCACGGCGCCGAGCTGACCGCCACCGTGGACTGGACCGACGTCCCCGGGCTGCGGCTCGCCGGTGGTGCCGGTGTCGGCACGGTCACCAAGCCCGGCCTCGGGCTCACGGTCGGTGGCCCGGCGATCAACGACACCCCGCGTCGGATGATCGGCGAGGCGGTGGCCGAGGTGGTCGACCTCACCGAAGTCGGCGTCCGCGTGGTGATCAGCGTGCCCCGAGGCGAGATCATGGCCCGCAAGACCACCAACCGACGGCTCGGCATCCTGGGCGGGATCTCGATTCTCGGCACCACCGGGATCGTCCGACCCTTCTCCACCGCGTCCTGGCGGGCCAGCGTCGTACAGGCCGTGCACGTGATGGCCGCCCAGGGCGAGCAGACCGTGGTGCTCTGCACCGGTGGGCGAACCGAACGGGCGGCCCGCGCGCTGCTGCCCGACCTGCCCGAGGTCTGCTTCGTCGAGGTCGGCGACTTCACCGGTGCCGCGGTGACAGCCGCCGTGGGCGACGCGATGACCGGGGTGGTCTTCGTCGGAATGGCCGGCAAACTGGCCAAACTCGCCGCCGGTGTGCTGATGACCCACTACACCCGTTCCAAGGTGGACCTGTCCCTGCTCGGCGCGGTGACCGCCGAGGCCGGTGGCGACCCGGCGCTCGTCGCCGCCGTGACCGAGGCGAACACCGGGCGGCACGCGTACGAGCTGTGGGAGGCCGCCGGACTGCTCGCCCCGGCCGGCGACCTGCTCTGCCAGCGGGTACGCCAGGTGCTGCGACGCTTCGCCGGACCGACGGTCACCGTGGACGTGGCGATGGTCGACTTCGCCGGAGCGCATGTCGTCGCCTCGTCCGGCCGGTGGCCGCGATGACCGGCGTGGACCCGGTGACCCGGGTGCCGTCCCCGGTGACCGTGGTCGGTCTGGATGCCGCGGGCGCCCCGCCGCACCCCGCTCTCGCGCCGGTGCTGGCCACCGCCGGACTGGTGGTCGGGGCCGCCCGGCACCTGGCCGCGGTGCCCGTACCGGCCGGTGCCGACACCGTCGCCCTCGGGCCGCTCGCCTCCGCCCTGCACCGGCTGGCCGAGGCCGTCGCCGCCGGGGTGCCGGCCGTGGTGCTGGCCAGCGGGGATCCCGGGTTCTTCGGCATCGTCCGGCGACTGCGCGCGGCCGGGCTGCCGCTGCGGGTGGTGCCGGCGGTGTCCAGTGTGGCTGCCGCCTTCGCCCGTGCGGGGCTGCCCTGGGACGGCGCCGCCGTGGTCACCGCGCACGGGCGTGACCCTCGACCGGCCCTGAACGCCTGCCGGGCGCTGCCGTTGGTCGCGGTGCTCACCGCACCCGGCGCGGGTGCGGCCGAGTTGGGCGCCGGCCTGATCGGCTGGCCCCGCCGCCTGCTGGTCGCCGAGCACCTGGGCACCGACGCCGAACGGATCCGCGAGGTGACCCCCGAGCAGGCCGCCGCCGAAACCTGGTCCGACCCGCACGTCCTGCTCAGCCTCGCCACCCCTGACCCCGCCGAACCCGCACCAGCACCTTGGGTCGCGCCCGGCGGGATGCGGTCCGACAATCAGCCGGCTGCCGCGCCGGCCGGTGGATGGGCCTTGCCGGAGACCCGGTACGCCCACCGCGACTCCATGATCACCAAATCGGAGGTGCGTGCCCTCGTCGTCGCCCGACTGCGCCCCCGGCTGGGTCGGCTGGTGTGGGACGTCGGTGCGGGCAGCGGCTCGGTCGGCATCGAGTGTGCGCTGCTCGGCGCGGCCGTGCTCGCCGTCGAACAGGACCCCGGAGCCGGCGCGACCATCCAGGCCAACGCGACCGCGCACGCCGTGACCGTCCGGCTCGTCACCGGACGAGCCCCGCAGGCGCTGGTCGGCCTGCCCGAGCCGGACGCGGTGTTCGTCGGCGGTGGCGGTGCCGACGTCCTCGCCGCCGTGGTGGCCCGCCAGCCCGAGCGGGTGGTGCTCACCCTGGCCGCGCTGGACCGGGTCGCACCGGCCGTGGGCCTCCTGCGCACCGCCGGCTACACGGTCGAGGGCAGTCAGCTCTCCGCCGCCCGCCTCGCCGACCTGCCCGGTGGGTCGATCCGTCTCGCGGCCACCAACCCGGTGGTCGTCCTCACCGGGGAGCGCCCGTGAACGACCAGAACCCGCACACTCGCATCGGTCTGGTGGCGGCCACCGCCGCCGGCCGACGGCACGCGCACAGCGTCGCCGCCGCCTGGCCGCATGCCCGGCTGATCGAGGGGGAGACCGTGGCCGACGCGCTGCGGACCGCCTGGGCGGAGTGTGACGCCGTGGTCGCGTTCCTGGCCACCGGCGCCGTGGTGCGGATCCTCGCGCCGCTGCTCGGCGACAAGCACAGCGACCCGGCCGTGGTGGTCGTCGACGAGGCGGCACAACATGCTGTGGCACTGCTCGGCGGGCATGCCGGCGGCGGAAACAAGCTCGCCGAGCAGGTCGGCGCACTGCTGGACGCCCGACCGGTGATCACCACCGCCACCGACGCGGTCGGCCTGCCGGGGCTGGACACCCTCGGCTGGCCCATCGAGGGCGCGGTCGCCGCGGTGTCCCGGGCCATCCTGGACGGCGAGACTGTCCAGCTGATCACCGATGCCCCCTGGCCGTTGCCCGCCCTGCCCCCGAACGTCCACCCACAGCCCGCCGCCGAGCCCGCCGCCGAGCCCGCTGCCGACAGCGGCGCCGAGCACGGCGTCGGTTACCGGCTGCTGGTCACCGACCGGGTGGTGCCGCTGGACGAGCGGACCGCCGTGCTCCGGCCCCCGTCGCTGGTCGCCGGCGTCGGCGCGAGTCGGGGCGTACCCGCCGCCGAGGTGGCGGAACTGCTGCACCGTGTGCTGGCCGAGGCCGGCCTCAGCCCGGCGAGCCTGCGCTGCCTGGCCAGCGCCGACGTCAAGGCCGATGAGGCGGGCATCCTGAGCACCGCCGACGCGATCGGCGTACCCCTGGTGACCTGGCCGGCGACGCAGCTGGCAGCGGTCGACGTGCCGCACCCCAGCGAGGTGGTCCGCGCTGCGGTCGGCACACCGAGCGTGTCGGAGGCCGCGGCCCTGCTCGGCCCGGCGGGCCGTCCGGGCGACGCCACGCTGCTGGTGGGAAAGACCGCGACGGCGATGGCCACCGTGGCGGTCGCCAGGCACGCGCCGCGCGGCCGGCTGGCCGTCGTGGGGCTCGGGCCGGGCGCCGCCGACCTGCGCACCCCCCGCGCGGTCGCCGAGCTGCGGCGCGCCGCCGTGGTGGTCGGCCTCGACCAGTACCTCGACCAGGTCCGTGACGTGCTCCGCCCGGGCACCCGGGTGCTCTCCAGCGGGCTGGGCGCGGAGGAGGCACGGGCCCGCGCCGCCGTCGCCGAGGCCGTCGCCGGCCAGGCAGTCGCGCTGATCGGATCCGGCGACGCCGGGGTGTACGCGATGGCCAGCCCCGCCCTGGAGTACGCCGACGAGCGGATCGACGTGGTGGGCGTGCCCGGAGTGACCGCGGCGCTGGCCGCCGGCGCGCTGCTCGGCGCCCCGCTCGGCCACGACCACGCCTACCTGAGCCTGTCCGACCTGCACACCCCTTGGGACGTCATCGAGCGGCGGGTGACCGCAGCTGCCGAGGGTGACTTCGTGACGCTGTTCTACAACCCGCGTAGCCGGGCGCGTGACTGGCAACTCGGCAAGGCGCTCGGCATCCTCGCCGCGCACCGACCACCGGACACCCCGGTCGGTGTGGTGCGCAACGCCAGTCGTCCTGGCGAGCGCGTGCACCTGGCGACCCTGTCCACTCTCGACCCGGCCGTGGTCGACATGTACAGCGTCGTGGTGGTCGGCAGCAGCGACACGAGGTTGGTCGCCGGTCGGATGGTCACACCCCGGGGGTACCGGTGGCGATCGTGACCATCGGCGCCTGTCAGGGCTGCGGCGCCTGCCTGCTCACCTGCCCCACGCACGCGATCCGGCCGGTCGCTGGCGGCCTGACGGTCCGCGCCGACCGCTGCACCGGATGCCTGGAATGCCTGGAGATCTGCCCGGTCGACGCGATCCGCGTCGCCGATGCCCCTGACGCGACCCGCGTCGACGATGCCACTGACGCGACCCGCGTCGCCGAGCCCGACCCTTCTGGAGGAACCCGATGAGCCGGGTGGTGCACCCGATCGAGGTCGAGTCGTACCGCATCCTGCGGGAGCGGGTCGACCTGTCGCACCTGCCGCCGCTGAGTCGGGCGGTGACCGAGCGGGTGGTGCACGCCAGCGCCGACCTCGCGTACGTCGAGGAGTTGGTCTGCGACGAGGCGGCCCTGGAATCGGGGCTGGCCGCGTTGCGCGCCGGCGCGCCGGTGGTCACCGACGTGGCGATGGTCGCCGCCGGCATCACCCGGGCCGGCCTGGAGCTGGTCTGCCCGGTCGCCGAGCCGGCCGCCGCCGAGCTGGGCCGCTCGGCCGGGATCACCCGCTCGGCGGCGGCCGTGCGGATCGCGCTCGACCGGGTCGGCCCGGGCGCGGTCTGGGTGGTCGGCTGCGCGCCGACCGCGCTTGTCGAACTACTCACCCTGGACGCCGCGCCCGCGCTGGTCGTCGGCCTGCCGGTCGGCTTCGTGGGTGCCGCCGAATCGAAGGCGGCACTGCGGGCCAGCGGCCTGCCCGGGGTGTCCAACGTGGGCGAGAAGGGCGGCTCGGCGGTCGCCGCAGCCGCCCTCAACGCCCTGCTCTACGTCGAGGAGAAGTCATGACCGGGTTGGTCATCGTCGGGCACGGTACGCGCAGCGCGGCCGGGGTCGACCAGTTCGCCGCGCTGGTGGAGCGGGTCCGTCGTCGCGGTGACGTCGGTGACGGCCGTGCCGTCGGTGATGTCGGTGACGGCCGTGCCGTCGGTGACGTCGAAGGCGGCTTCATCGAGCTGTCCCGCCCACCGCTCACCGACGCGGTCGGCGCGCTCGTCGCGCGCGGGCACCGGGCGCTTGTGGCGTTGCCGTTGGTGCTCACCGCCGCCGGGCACGGCAAGGGCGACATTCCCGCCGCGATGGCGCGGGAGCAGGAGCGTCACCCCGGGCTGACCTACCGCTACGGCCGCCCGCTCGGCCCGCACCCGCTGCTGCATGACGTCCTTGAACAGCGCATCGACGCGGCGCTGGCTGGTGCCGGCCGGGCCGACACGGCACTGTCTGGTGCGGGCCGGGCCGACGCGGCGCTGTCTGGTGCCGACCGGGCTGCAACGGCGGACCGGGCCGACACGTGGGTCGCGCTGATCGGTCGGGGGTCCACCGACCCGGACGCCAACGCCGAGGTGGCCAAGGTTGCCCGCCTGCTGTGGGAGGGGCGCGGCTACGCCGGCGTCGAACCGGGGTTCGTCTCCCTCGCGTCTCCGTCCGTGCCGGCGGTGCTGGAGCGGCTGCGCCGGCTCGGCGCGCGGCGGATCGTCGTCGCTCCGTACTTCCTGTTCGCCGGGGTGCTGCCCGACCGGATCGTGGCCCAGTCGGCGGAGTTCGCCGCCGCCCACCCTGAGCTGGATGTGCGCGTGGCCGACCTGATCGGCGACTGCGACGAGCTGGCCGATCTGGTGCTGGAGCGCTACGCCGAGGCGCTGGGCGGGGACATCCGGATGAACTGCGACACCTGCGCGTACCGGGTGCTGATGCCCGGCTTCGCCGACAAGGTGGGCCGCCCGCAACGCCCGCACGACCACCCCGACGACCCGGTGGGCCACCACCACGGCCACGACCACCACGGCCACGACCACCACGGGCACGACCACCACGGCCACGGCTCGGTCGCCGTGGTCGGCGGCGGGCCGGGACCCGACGACCTGATCACGGTACGGGCAAAGGCGCTGCTCGACGCCGCGGACGTCGTGGTGGCCGACCGGCTCGCCCCGCAGGGGTTGCTGGCCGGGCTGCGCCCCGATGTGTTGGTGGTCGACGCCGCGAAGGTGCCCCGTGGCCTGTCGATGGCCCAGGAGGCGATCAACGAGGCTCTGGTGTCGCACGCCCGCGCCGGCCGTCGGGTGGTCCGGCTCAAGGGCGGCGACCCGTACGTCTTCGGACGCGGTCACGAGGAGGTGCAGGCCTGCCTGGCGGCCGGTGTGCCGGTGACGGTGGTCCCCGGGGTGAGCAGCGCCTTCGCCGCGCCAGCCCTCGCCGGTGTGCCGGTGACACACCGGGGCGTGGCGCACGACGTCACAGTGGTCTCCGGGCACCTGCCGCCCGGGCACCCCGACTCGCTTGTCGACTGGGCGGCGCTGGCCCGAGCCCGGGGCACCGTCGTGCTACTGATGGCCGTCGACACCATCGCCAAGATCGCGGCTGCGCTGATCGAGCATGGCCGCGCCCCGGAGACTCCCGTGCTCGCCGTGCAGGACGCCGGGCAACCCCACCAGCGGTCGGTGCCCGCCCGGCTGGACGAGATCGGCGCGATCGCCGCCCGGGAGGACATCCGCCCGCCCGCCGTCTTCGTCCTCGGCCCGGTGGTCGCCGTTGCTACCACCGGGCCTACGGACTGACGACTACTCGCTGCGGGCGGTCTCCGGGCCGGTGATGCGCTCCAGCAGGGGCAGGGTGGAGGCGATGATGCCGAGGCAGGCTGCCAATCCGACGACGACGATCACGTAGAAGCGTGGCTCCGGTGCGATGAGCGTGTAGTCCATCTGCGCCTGAAGGAACAGGTGCGCGGCGAGGAGGCCCATCCCGATGGCGACCGCGGCGACGGCGAGCATCGGTACGGCGCTCTCCAGCGTGACCACCCGGCGCAGGACCTGCACCGGCGCCCCGCTCAGGCGCAACAGGCTGAACGGTCGTTTGCGCTCGGTGAGACCGCCGATCACGCTGACCGCGAGGCTGCACCCGCCGAGGGCGAGGCTGGCGATGATGACGACGTTCGCCAGTTGCTCCCAGCCGCGCAGCGTGTCGGCGAAGTCCGACTCGAAGTCGCCGGGCACGTTCGGCCCCACCCAGAAGGTCGGGAAGGCGACCTCCAGCACCGTGCGGGTGTGCTCGATGGCGGTGGTGGAGCCGTCCGTGCCGACGACCACCGACACCACCGGAAGCCGCTGGAGTTCGTCGAGGGTGAGCGACGCGGCGGGCCAGACCGTCGCGGGCGACGCTGATTCTCGCCAGCGGCTGAGGCCCACCGGTACCTCGATGACGTTCGCGCCCTCGGCGCACCGGCCGTACGTGCTCGGCAGGTCGGTGCACGCGATCACCCCGACCTCGCTGGAGTCGGTCACCACCGGGTTCTCGCGGATGGCGGTCGTGGACCGTACGCCGGCGATCGCGTCCAGCTCGGCGAACAGGGTGTCGGGCACCGACGGCACCTTCTCGTCGAAGACGGTGTTCACCGTGCCCGCATCGGTCGAGCCGACCGGCGCCGGGCCGCGGTTCGCGACGATCGTCGTGATCACGCCGACGGCCACGCTGGTCACGAAGAGCGCGAGCATGATGCCGCTGATCGCCCGGAAGCCGGCCTTCGGGTTGTCGGCGAGCCGGCGCGCGGCGATGAGCGTGGCCGGGCGGTTGGCGTACCGGGCCAGGACGCGGGCGCCGACCATCGTCAGCCACGGGCCGGCGAGGACCAGCCCGGCCATGATGAGCAGCAGGCCGGGCAGGAACACCGCAGTCTGGCCGTCGGACGTTTCCGGCTTGGAGCCGATGGCGAAGAACAGCACGCCGACGCCGAGCGCCATCGGGATCAGCCGGTACGCGCGCGGCGCGCGTGGGGTGACCCGCCGGGTGACGCCCAACGGCGAGATCCGTACGCGGCGCAGCGAGACCTGGGCCGCCAGCGCCGCGCCGGCCGGCACGCCGAGCGCCACGAGCAGGGTGTCCAGCACGCCCAGGGACATGTCACTGGGGAAGAACGGCATGCCGGTGAACGGGATGCCCGCGAGCGGATCGCGGAAGGCGTAGAACAGGCCGAAGCCGACGGCGGTGCCGGCGACGGCGGCGGCGGTCGCCTCGACCGCGGCGACGATCGCGATCTGCCGGGGTGTCGCGCCGACCAGGCGCATCGCGGCGAAGCGCTGCTCCCGGCGGGCGGCGCTGAGCCGGGTGGCGGTGCCAATGAAGATCAGCACCGGGAAGAGCAACCCGCCGGCGATCACACCCAGGATGAGGTTGACGGTGGTCTCAGGGAGGGCGGGGGTGTCGCCGACGCTGGTGACCTGCTTCGCGGCCGGCAGTTTGGCGACCTCGTCGGGGGTGCCGCCCGCGACGACGAGCAGGGTGTCCGGCGAGGTCAACGCGGCCGGCCCGACGGTGCCGAGGTCACGCCCCGGGTAGCGGTCGCCCAACTGGTCGGCCGGGTGGCTGGCCAGCAGATCGCGCATCGCGGGCGAGGCGTAGTACTCACCCGGCCCCGGAATGGTCGGGACACCGACCGGGGCGGGCGCGCTCGGACCGGTCGCGGCGACGTCGATCCGGATGATCTGCCTACCGTGGAAGTAGTCCTGCCGGGTCGACCACCACAGGGGGTCGGCGTCCCCGGCCGATGCGTTGGGGTACATCGACGCGTACCGGGTGAGTTGCGCGTTGACGGCATTGACCCCGGCGAGAGTGGTCAGCAGGAGCCCGGCGCCGACCGCCACGGCGGCGGCGATGATGACCAGGCGGGTGAGCGCCTCACGGCCGCCGGCCACGGCGAGGCGAAGCCCAAAGCCGATCATGATGCGATCCGGTCCGGCGCGTTCACGTGCCCGTCGCGGACCATGACCTCACGGTCGGCGTACGCCGCGATCCTTGGCTCGTGGGTGACCAGGATGACTGTGGTGCCCTGGTCGCGGGCGGCGCCGACCAGCAGGTCCATGACCTGCTCGCCGGTGAGTGAGTCGAGCGCGCCGGTGGGCTCGTCGGCGAAGAGGACCTGCGGCTCGGCGACCAGGCCGCGGGCGAGGGCGACACGTTGCGCCTGCCCGCCGGACAGTTCACCCGACCGGCGCTGCTCCATGCCGTCGAGGCCGAGGCGTTCGAACCAGGCGTGCGCCCTGCGCAGCGCCTGCGTCCGGCGCACACCGCTGAGCAACAGCGGCAGGGCAACGTTTTCCACCGCGGTGAGTTCGGGGACGAGCTGGCCGAACTGGAACACGAAGCCGAAGCGGTCGCGGCGCAGACTGCTGCGCTGGGTCTCGGCCATAGTGTCGACCCGGGCCCCGTCGAAGAGGATCTCGCCGGAGTCGGGCACGAGGATGCCGGCCAGACAGTGCAGCAGGGTGGACTTGCCCGAGCCGCTGGGGCCCATGATGGCGAGGATCTCGCCCGCGTCCACGGCGACGCTGGCACCGCGCAGTGCGGGCGTCTGGCCGAAGGAGAACGTCACGTCGCGTGCTTCGATCACGACGCTCATGGCCGCACCTCCTTCCGCAGGGCGTCCAGCCGGGCGCTGGTCATCTCAATCCACCGAAGGTCCGCCTCCAGGTGGTAGAGGCCGTGGTCGGCGAGCAACGCGTCGACCAGGCTGCCGGCGCGCTTGATCTCGGTGAGGTCGCGCATCCGTTGCAGGTGCGCGCTGCGCTGGGTGTCGAGGTATTCGGCGGCGGGGCGGTCCAGCATCAGCGCGAGCACGACCTTGGCGAAGAGCACCGTCTGCAGGTGCGGCTCCGGCTCGACCGGATCGACCAACCACTGCTCGACCTCGGTCGCGCCCAGGTCGGTGATGATGTAGCGCTTGCGGTCGGGGCCGGACCCGGGGGCGACGTCGCTGATCACCACCTTGCCGTCGCGGGCCAGTCGGCTGAGGGTGGAGTAGACCTGGCCGAAGGGCAGCGGCTTGCCGCGGCCGAAGAAGGCGTCGTAGTCGCGCTTCAGGTCGTATCCGTGGCTGGGCTCCCGTTCGAGGAGGCCGAGAAGTGTCAGTGGCACGCTCATGCCAGGAGACTACCCTGAGGGTATACCTCGCGTATATACCTTCAGTATCTTGTGTGCGGTCAGCCCGCCAGGACGCCGGCCAGGGCGTAGCCGACGGTGGCCGCGGCGAGCCCGGCGGCGACGCTGATCAGGACGTTGGCCAGCGCGAGAAGCCGGTTACCGCCCTTGGCCAGCCGCAGCGTCTCGTAGCTGAACGTGGAGTAGGTGGTCAGCGCCCCACAGAACCCGGTGCCGAGCAACGCGCTGACCGCCGGACCGGCCGGCAACCCGACGAGTACGCCGAGCAGCAGCGACCCGACCACGTTGACGGTGAGCGTGCCCCAGGGAAACGCCGAGTCGTGCCGGGACTGCACCGCCCGGTCGGTGAGATAGCGCAGTGGCGCGCCGACGGCCGAGCCCAGGACGATGAGCAGGACGGTCATCGGGCTGTCCTCCGCCGAAGCAGTCCGGCGGTGGCGGCGTCGCCCAGCCCGACGGCGACAAGTGCCCCGAGCACCGTCGTGGCCAGGTACGCCAGCGCGATGCCCGGGGCGCCCGCGACAAATGCCTGCTGGACGTCCACCGCGTAGGTGGAGAAGGTGGTGAAGCCACCCAGTACCCCGACCCCGAGGAATGGCCGAGCCAGTGGGTGGCCACCGCCGAGGTGCCCGAGCACCGCCATCAGCACGCCGATCAGCAGGCAACCGGACAGGTTGATGCCGAATGTCGCCCACGGGAAACCCGTTGGCGGGTGCGGGGCGGCGTGTTGCAGGCCGGCCCGGGCCAGCGCGCCGAGCACCCCGCCGGCGGCGATCGTGGCGAGAATCGTCGCGGGGCGCGCTGGCAGCTCGCCCCGGTCAGCGGGGACGCGCAGGTCGACGTCGGGGTCGGTACGTGGCTCGAGCGGCTCTGGCACGGGTCCCTAGCGTAGTGCCGGCGACGGCGGCTTCAGCGCACCGCCGCGATGGCGTCGGGGCCGCCCTGCCACACCGTGCCGACCTGGGTGAAGCCGGCAGCGGTGAGGGCGGCCAGGTGCCAGGAGGTCGGCGGGTTCCACTCCGGGCTGTGGGTGCGCAACTCGCCGCGCAGCCCGCAGGCCGGCCCGACAGCAGGGGTGACGGCGGGCGTACGGTACCCGCAGCCCCCACCGGGACCGCCGTGCCAAGGAGGCAAGCGATGCAGGACCGCACCCCTCGTCCGGAGGAGTTGGAGCCGATCGAGCGCGCCGGCGTCGACGAGCTGCGCGCCCTGCAACGCGAACGGCTGCGCTGGTCGTTGCGGCACGCGTACGACAAGGTGCCGCACTACCGCCGCGCGTTTGACGCCGCCGGTGTGCACCCCGACGACTGTCGGGACCTCGACGACCTGGCCCGCTTCCCGTTCACCGGCAAGGCGGAGCTGAGGGACAACTACCCGTTCGGCATGTTCGCCGTCCCCCGGGAGCAGGTTGCCCGGCTGCATGCCTCCTCCGGCACCACTGGCCGGCCGACCGTGGTCGGCTACACCCGCGACGACCTACGCACCTGGGCGGGACTGATGGCCCGGTCGATCCGCGCCTCCGGCGGCCGTCCGGGTGACCGGGTGCACGTCGCGTACGGCTATGGGCTCTTCACCGGCGGTCTGGGCGCGCACTACGGGGCCGAGGAGCTGGGGTGCACGGTCATCCCGGTCTCCGGCGGCATGACCGAGCGTCAGGTCATGCTGATCCGCGACTTCGAACCCGAGGTCATCATGGTCACGCCCAGCTACATGCTGGCAATCGTGGATGAGATGCACCGCCAGGGCGTCGACCCCCGCAACACCTCGCTGCGGGTGGGCATCTTCGGCGCGGAGCCGTGGACCGAGGACATGCGCCGGGAGATGGAGCAGCAGCTGGACATCCACGCGGTGGACATCTACGGGCTCTCCGAGGTGATGGGCCCCGGCGTGGCCACCGAGTGCGTCGAGACCAAGGACGGGCTGCACCTCTGGGAGGACCACTTCTACCCGGAGATCATAGACCCGGTCAGCGGGGCGGTGCTGCCCGACGGCGAGCAGGGTGAGCTGGTGTTGACGTCGCTGACCAAGGAGGCGATGCCGGTCGTGCGCTACCGCACCCGGGACCTGACCCGGCTGCTGCCCGGCACCGCCCGTCCGATGCGCCGGATCGAGAAGATCACCGGCCGGACCGACGACATGATGATCGTGCGTGGGGTGAACATCTTCCCCACCCAGATCGAGGAGCTGATCCTGCGGACCCCGCAACTGTCGCCGCACTTCCAGTGCGTCCTCGATCGGCAGGGCCGGTTGGACAGCCTCACGGTCCGGGTGGAGCAGCGGGCCGGGGTCGCCGTGGACGCCGCCGAGCGGGCCGGCGCGACACTTGTCGAGCTGGTGAAGAACACCATCGGCGTGAGCGTGGCGGTCGACGTCCTCGCCCCGGACGCGGTGGAGCGGTCGGTGGGCAAGATGCGCCGCATCGTCGACCAGCGCCGCGCTGGCTGAACGGCTGGCCGACCCGGATCGGTGGCAGCTCAGCAGGGCGGTGCTCGGTGTGTCGAGTCGCTCACCTGCCAGCGATCATCGGGGCACCCGATGTCGTCGCCGTCGGCATAGGATTCGGTCCATGCGAGTGCTGGTGGTCTCCGCTCCGCTGGTCGGGCACGTCTTTCCGTTGGTGCCGCTCGCGGCCGCGCTGCGCGACTCCGGCCACGACGTGCTGCTGGCCACCGGTGGTGGTGGTCTGGCCGCCGCCAAGGCCGGCCTGTCGGTGCACGACATCGCGCCGGGCTTCGACTTCGGCCGGATCGCGCGGCGGGTCCTTGCCCGGCATCCGCTGATCGCCCGTGCCGAGATGGCCGGCACCGCCGGCACCCGGGGCGCCGGCCTGCTCTTCGGCGCGCTCAACGACCAGCTCACCGACCCGGTGGTCGCGCTGGCCACCGAGTGGCGCCCGGATCTGGTGCTGCACGAGCCGTTCGCGGTCGCCGGGGCGGTGGCCGCGGCCCGGCTGGGCGTGCCAGCGGCCCGCCAGGAGAACTCCCTCTTTGACGGCCGGGAGCTGGTGCGCGCCACCACCGCCCGACTCGGTCCCGCGCTGCGTCGGCACGGGCTGACGGAGTTGCCGCCGCCGGCCGCCGCCCTGGCCGTGGCCCCGCCCAGCGTGGCCACGCAGGACGGCTGGCCGATGCGCTACTCCTCCTACGTCGGCGGCGGCGAGTTGCCGGGCTGGCTGCGTGAGCCGGGTGACCGGCCCCGGATCCTGGTCACCCGCAGCACCCTGACCGGCCCCGGTGACCGGGGGCCGATGCCCGCCGTGGTGGCCGCCGCGGCCCAGGTGGACGCCGAGATCGTGCTGGTCCGACCCGACGAGCGGTCGGCTCGTTCGTTGCCCCCCAACGTGCGGGTGGTTGACTGGATCCCACTCGACGAGGCGTTGCCGGCGAGCGCGGCGCTGGTCCACCACGGCGGCGCGGGCAGCGCCCTCGGCGCCCTCGCGGTCGGGCTTCCCCAGCTGGCCACGACGGGTCCGGGGGACCGGCGGCACAACGCCGAGCTGGTGGCCCGCCGGGGGGCTGGTCTGGCGCTGCGCCCCCGGGACATCACCGCGCAGGCGCTGACCCAGCTTCTCACCGACGACCGCCTCCGCACCGCTGCCGGGCAGGTCAGCCGCGAGATGGCCGCGATGCCGCCACCGGCCGACCTCGTCGCCCGGCTGGCGGCGCTGGTCTGACGTTCGCCCCCGCGTGGCCACACCGGACGGACGGTCGGCTGCGGCAGGATGACGTGATGCGACACGTCGTGCTGTTCCATTCGGTGTACGGGCTGCGGCCCGCCGTGCGCGCCACCGCCGACCGGCTCCGCGCCGCCGGCCACCGGGTCACCACCCCCGACCTGTACGGCGTCCCGGCCACCGACTCGGTCGAGGAGGGCTTTACGCTGCTCGACAAGATCGGCCAGGAGGTGGTGCTCGACCGGGCCCGGGCGGTGCTGCGCGACCTGCCACCGGAGACG
The DNA here is from genome assembly GCF_049841575.1 of Micromonospora sp. DT201. Taxonomy (NCBI): domain Bacteria; kingdom Bacillati; phylum Actinomycetota; class Actinomycetes; order Micromonosporales; family Micromonosporaceae; genus Micromonospora; species Micromonospora sp. DT201. The sequence continues at coordinate 362,323 of NZ_JBNCKP010000004.1, forward strand.
GTGCTCGCCGGCTTCTCGATGGGCGCGGGGGTGGCTGGGGCGCTGCTGGCCGAGCGCCCCGACTCGGCCGGCCTGCTCCTGCTGCACGGCACTGGCGGCGCGCCAGACGCGGTCCGGCCCGGGTTGCCGGTCCAGCTGCACCTCGCCGACCCGGACCCGTACGACGCGCCGGACGAGATCGACGAGTGGCAGCAGGCGTTGACCGACGCGGGTGCCGACCTGACGGTGTTCCGCTACCCCGGCGTGGGCCACCTGTTCACCGACCCGGACCTCGACGAGTACGCCCCGGACGCCGCTGCGGCGACCTGGAAGCGGGTCCTCGATTTTCTCACCGACCGCTGAGCGTTTCGATCGGCGGCCTCACCGGGCGACGCAAGCTCGGGTCATCCGCAACGATGAGCCCATGTCGCTCGTCGCCATGTGGCCGGTCCTCGGGATGCGGGTCCAGACACCGGCCGTGGAACTGTTCGTCCCCGATGGGGAGGCGCTTGTCCACGTCGCCCGTCTGGCCGCACAGGGGATCTACGATCCGCAGAACCAGTACCTGCCCCGTACACCGGTAGGCGGCTGGGAGGATGTCGACCCTCCGGAGGCCGAACGCCGGTTCCTGCGCTATTACTGGGCGGCCTTCGCCGACTGGCGGCCCGACCGGTGGAATATTCTCCTTGCCGCGAAAGTCGGCAGCGACATCGTGGGTGTGCAGGAGATCGGTGCCCAGGATTTCGCGCTGACGCGGACGGTCTCGACTGGGTCCTGGGTGGGTCGGCAGTATCAGGGTGCCGGGCACGGCACGGCCATGCGTGAGGCCGTGCTGCATCTCGCCTTCGCCGGCCTGGGCGCCGAGCGCGCGGACACCGCTGCCTGGACGACCAACCGTGCGTCGCTTGGCGTCTCCCGCGCGCTCGGTTACCGCCTTAACGGAACGACCACCCGAGCAGCCGAGGGCAGGCGGTTGGAACAGGTCAACCTGACCCTCAGCCGCTCGGACTGGCGCGGCCCGTCCGAGGGGTTCGTCATCGCCGGTCTTTCGGCGGAGGCACGGACGATGGTGGGGGCTTAGCTGCCCGCCAGGTCGCGACCGTACGACACCTCTCGTCCGATATCGTGGCGCGTTACTCAAGATCTTCGACTGGGTGGTGGCGATGACGACGACAGCCTTCGATGATCATGAACGGTCGCGCTGGGCCGGGCGGGCGGCGTCGTACGACCGCAGCTTCGCCGCGCTCTGCGCCCATCCCGCACCATCGTTGTTGGACGCCGCTCGGGTCGGCGCCGGCAGGCGAGTACTCGATGCCGGCACTGGTTCCGGGACCGTCGCCAGGTTGGCGTGCGCTCGCGGCGCCACCGTGGTCGCCGTCGACGCCGAGCCCACCATGGTCGAGCTGGCGCGCAGCCGGCTCCCGTCCGCCGAAGAGGTCCGCCTCGCTGCGCTGCCACATCTGCCGTTCCCCTCTGGGCGCTTCGACGCGGCCGTCGCGAACTTCGTGATCAATCATGTGGGCGATCCGCTGGCCGCGATCAGCGAACTCCGACGGGTCGTTCGGCCGGCAGGTCGGATCGCGGTGACGATCTGGCCCTACCCACCGCCCGAGGCCCAGCGGCTCTGGGGTGACATCCTCGATGCCGCAGGGGTCGAACGTCCCACCGCTACGCCGAGCGTGGACGCGGACAGGGACTTCCCGCGTACTCCCGAGGGGTTTGCGGGTTTGCTCGACGTCGCCGGGCTCACCGACGTGCGCTGCGACACGATCACCTGGGTGCATCGCACCGACCCCGAGGCGTGGTGGAGCGGCCCTGCCAACGGCATCAGCAAGCCAGGTCTGCTGATGGAGGCCCAGCCGCCGGACATGATCGCCCGCATCCGTGCCGCGTACGACGAGCTGACCGCCGCCTATCGTGGCGCGGACGGCCTGCTCGCCTTGCCGACCGCGGCGCTGCTGGCGTCGGCGTCGGTGCCGTAGAGGTCGCGGCGATCGGTGGCAGCTCAGCAGGGCGGCGCTCGGCGTGTCGGATTGCTCAGCTGCCAACGATCAAGGGGCGGACCCTCAGGCAGAGGCGGCCAGGTTCTGCGGCCGACGGGTCGACGGCGGGCGAGGTGCGGCGCGCACCGGTCCGGGCGGAGCGCCGACACCGGCACGCGCGCCCGGTCCGGCTGCCCCTGGCACGGCAGGCACTGCACGGATCGCCACCGGGGACCGGTCGACGTCCGAGGGCCAGTGACCGCCTGCATTGGCCCGCGCCGTGGACACCACTGCGGCCTGGGTCACCACTGCGACCGGGGTCGGCGGCACGTCACCGGCCGACGCGACAGCTCGGAGCCGGCTGGATCCCGGCGGACGGTTGGTTCCTTGAGTCAGCGCGGCTGGCGGAGTCGCCGTCGTCGGGGTGGGGACGCGTCGGCGCGGCGGGCCGGATCGCGGCGTTGGAGCCAGCGCCACGAAGACGCCGTCGAGGCGGCCGGCCTGGGAGCGAACGGCATCGAGGCGTACGACGTCGGTGGACCGCGCGGTCGAGGCACTGACGACCGCACCGACGGGGTCGACGGCAGCACGGTCCGGCAGGACGGCGTCCGGCTGGACGGTGTCCGGCTGAACGGTGTCGAGGCGCGGGGGTTCGGCGGCCCGGCGGGCGAAAAGGCCCCGCAACGCGCGGGGCAGTCGATCGGCGGCGACCTGGCGCAGCGCGGGCGCGGCGAACGCGTACCCGTCGATGCGGTGGGAGAGCAGCAGCCCGGCGGTGACCAACCCGCGTAGTGCCGGTGCGGAGCGGCCGGGAGCCCAGCCGAGTGCCCGGTCGACTGTCGCGCCGGAGATCACGCCGCCGAGGATGCCGGCGACCATCAGGACCGCTCGTCGCTCACCGTCGAGGTGGTCCAACTCGGCGCCGACAGCCCGGCGGACCGCCTCGGGCAGCGGGAGCGCCACCAGGTCGGCGCCATCCATGATCGACGCCACGTACATTGCCGCGTGCCCGGGCCGGCCACCCACCAGCGGCAGCAGCCGGTCGACCAGGGCCACCGGTTGACCGGCCCGGGTCAGCAGGTAGCGCAGCAGCCGCCCGGACTGCACGGTGGCCAGCGGGCCGATCGTCACCCGTCGGGCCGGGCCGGGGCGGGTGTCGGTCCACTGCGGTTGGTGCAGGGTGAGGATGGCCAGCGGCAGTCCGCGCGCCGTCGCCGCGTTGAACAGCGCATGCAGGAACCGACTCACCGCCGGCCCCGCCCGGTCCACGTCGTCCACCGCGATGATCAGCGGCCGGTGCGCGGCCAGGCGCAGCAGGACCTCCCGGCAGATCGCCGCGCCTGCCAGCGCCGCGGCCGAGCCGTCCGGGATGCTCAGCAAACGCTGTAGCGCCGGGACCGCCGTCGCGACCCGGGTCGGCGGAAACAGCGGCGTCAGGGCGGCGACCAACCGGTCGTGGACCACCGCCGCGCCGTCGCCGTGCCGCACCCCGGCGACGTCGCGGAGCAGCTCGGCGACCGGTGCCAAGACCTGATCGGGGTACGGCTGGCAGGTCGCCACACACCAGCGCACCGGCACCCCGTCCACCGTGGTCAGCCCATGGGTCAACTCGTGCAGCAGGCGGCTGCGGCCACTGCCGGTGGGGCCGACCAGGGAGACCCAGCGCGGGTCTCGCTCGCGGATGGCCCAGCTCAGTTGGTCGCCGATGGCGGCCAGCTCGCGGCGGCGACCGATCAGCGGGCCGTCGTGCTGGTCGGCGCCAGGGCGTACCGGACCGACGGCGTGCCAGACCGGCATCGGCGGCACCCGACCTGCGACCGGTACCGGTGTCAGCTGACGCTGGGTGATGAGGCCGGCGGTGGCTCGGGCGGTGGCCGCGCAGAGTGCGACCGCGCCGGGTGGCGCGTACTCCTGCAGGCGCGCCGCGGTGGTGATCACCGCGCCGCTGGCCACGCCGTGCCCGCCGCTGACCGCACCGCCCAGGTCGACGACGACCTCGCCGGTGGCGACGCCGACGCGAACCCGCAGGTTGATGTCCCCAACGATGGACCGGCGGTCCAGAGCGGCCTGGATCTCAAGTCCGGCGCGCACCGCCCGGTACGCGTCGAAGCCGTCGGAGTGCCGGGCGCCGAAGAGCGCCATGACCGCGTCGCCGACGTACTTCTCGACCACCCCCTGCCAGCGGTGCAGCACGCCGGCGACGGTGTCGAAGTAGACCCGCTGCAATGCTCGGACGTCCTCCGGGTCGAGCCGGTCCACCAACGCCGTGGAGCCGACGATGTCGGCGAAGAGCACGGTGACGGTGCGTCGCTCCTCCGGCACCGGCCACTGCGGTGTCGTGGTCCGCTGCGTGTCGCCGACGATGATGCTCGTGGTCATGGGTGTCGCACCGACCCTTCTGCCCGCTCATGTCTGCTGACCTCCGGAGATTGGCATTCCTGGGCCGACGGGGGATCTGCAGAACGACGTATGTCGGCCACTCGCAACCTTTAGTCGCAAAGTCGACGCGAGGAGTACCACAAGCGACGAATGGCCGTAGAACGGTTCGGGGGCTTGTGATTAGGCTGCGTGCCATGGCCAGCGATGTGGACACCGCACCGCTCGTGGGCCGGGCCGAGCTGGTGCAGACGGTTCGGACCGCGCTGCTCGGTGACGCCGCACACGGGCAGACCGCCGCCGTCTTCCTGACCGGTGAGAGCGGTGTGGGCAAGACCCGGCTGTTGGGCGAGATCGGCGACCGGCTGCGTGAGCAGGGTGCCGTGGTGCTCACCGGCAGCTGCCTGGACATCGGCGACGCGTCCCCGTTGCACCCGCTGCTGCAGGCACTGCGCCGCTTTGACGCCGAAATGTCCACCTCGCACGTACGCACCTCCTCGGCGGTGCGTGGGCTGTTGCAGATGTTCGCCGACGAGACCGCCGGCCCGGACGGCGCGGGCGCGTTGCTGGAGCGGGTCAGCCGTGGGCTGCACCTGATCGCCGAGGGCAGACCACTGGTGTTGATCCTCGATGACCTGCAATGGGTCGACCGGAGCACCCGGCAGCTGCTGCTGTACCTGTTGGCTGGGCTCGGCGACCTTCAGCTCTCCGTGCTGGCGGCCGTGCGCGCCGAGTCGTTGCAGGGCGCGCACCCGCTGCGCCGGGTGCTCACCGAGCTGCGTCGCCTGCGGACGGTGCGGGTGCTCGACCTGGCGCCGCTGGGCCGGGCCGACACCGAGAAGCTCGCCGCCGCCGTGGTCGGCCGGACCCTGTCCGCCGACGCGGCCGAGCAGGTGTGGCAGCGCAGCGGCGGCAACCCGTTCGTCATCGAGGAGCTGGCCCGCGATCTGCGCGACGGCCGCGACGGTCTGTCCGAGACGCTGCGGGAGATCTTCCTCGACCGGGTCGACGCGCTGCCTCAACACGCGCACGCGGTGGTGCACGCGGTGGCTACCGGCGTCGAGCCGGTGCAGCACTGGCTGCTGGCGCAGGTGCTGCGGTTGCCGGAGGACGAGCTGATCGACGCGGCCCGCGCCGCGGTGGCACACCGGCTGCTGGTCGGTGCCGACGACGGCTACCGGCTGCGGCACCGGCTGGTGGCGGAGGTGCTGGCGCACGAGCTGCTGCCGGCCGAGCGTTCCGGGCTGCATCGCCGCTACGCCGAGGCGCTGACCGCGGTGCCGGGTGAGCTGCACCAGGCCCGGCTGGCACACCACTGGCGGTTGGCCGGTGAGCCGGCGCGGGCGTTGCCGTCGGCGGTGGCCGCCGCACAGGAAGCCGAGCGGCTGCACGGTTACGCCGAGGCACACCGGCACTGGTCGGCGGCGCTGCAACTGGCCGCCGACCCGGGCCCGCTGGCGGTGGACCGCGTCGAACTGCTCGAGAACGCAGCCGAGGCGGCCCACCACTGTGGGGAGCACGCCCGCGCGCTGGCACTGCTGGAAGAGGTGGCCGCGCTGCGCGGCGGCGAGCCGAGCTGTGCGCTGCACATCCGCCGGGCTCGCTACCTGGCCGCCGCCGGTCGCTCGGCGCTTGCCGAGGAGGAATACCAGCGGGCGCTGGAGGCGGCGGACTGCTCCCCGCGTGACCGGGCTGCCGCCGCCGCGCGCCTGGCCGAGCTGCTGCTGCACCTGGGTCGGTACGCCGACGCCGGCCAGCGGGCACGAGAGGCGCTGGCGCTGGCCGCCAACGTGGAGGGTTCCGCCACCGAGGTGGTGCTGGCCAGCTCGGCGCTCGGCTTCAGCGACGCCTACCTGGAGGACCCGGACGCCGGCCTGGCGGTCATGCGCGACGCCCTCGACACCGCCGAGCGCGCCGGTCAGCCCGAGGACGTGGCCTGCGCGTACCTGCACCTGGCGGAGCTGCTGACCGGTCCACTGAACATCCTCGAAGAGGGCGTGGTGGTCGCCCGACGTGGCGCCGAACGGGTGGCCGAGCTCGGGCTGGGCCGCACCTGGGGGACGCGGCTGCTTGCCATCGCCATCAACGGGCTGTTCCGGGTGGGCCAGTGGGCCGAGGCGGAGAAGGTGGTCGCCACCGCCCTGCGGCACCGACCGTCCGGTGCGGACGCCGTCGAGCTGCTGCTCGCCCGGTGCCGGCTCTCGGTGGGCTACGGCGACATCGAGGCCGCCGATCGGGACCTCGACGCGGTGGCGACCCTGCTCGCCGGCGGCGGGGCGCGGCACGTCATTCCGCTGCTCACCCTGCGCTCCGGGCTGGCCATGTGGGAGGGCCGCCACGATGTGGCGCGGTTGGCGGTGCAACGCGGCCTCACCGAGAGCCGTTCCGACGACGTGACGATCCTGTCCGCGCTGGTCTGGCACGGCCTGCGCGCCGAGGCTGAGGCGCACGCCAGCCGCACCGTGGCCGTGGACCCGACGGCGGTACGCCGGCTGCGGGACGTGGCTGACCGGGTGGCCCGCAAGAGCGCCGGCGCGGCCCGTCCGGTGCGCTCGGTGGTGGAGGCATTCCTGGCACTCTGCGCCGCCGAGGTGAGCCGACTCGACCGCAGCGACCCGGAGCTGTGGGCCGCCTCGGTCACCGAGTGGGATCGACGTCATCACCCCTATCCGGCGGCGTACTCGCGGATGCGGCAGGCCGAGGCGCTGCTGGCTCGCCGCAGCCGGGTGGCCACCGCCGGCAAGCTGTTGCGTGAGGCGTACCGGGTGGCGCAGGGGTTGGGCGCGGTGCCGTTGACCTCGGAGATCCGCGAGCTGGCCGGGCGGGCCCGGGTGTCGCTGGAGGAGCGCGAGACGACCAGCGGCACGCGGAGCGCGCCGGCCGAGGCGTCCGACGACGAGTTGGCGGCGCTGACCGCACGGGAGCGGGAAGTGCTCGTGCTCGTCGCGGAAGGGCTGACCAACAAGGAGATCGGGCAGCGGCTGTTCATCAGCGAGCGGACCATCGGGGTGCACGTGTCGCACATCTTCGACAAACTCCAGGTCCGTACCCGTGTTCAGGCCAGCGCGATCCAGTTGCGCAACGTCCGGGGCTGACCGACCGCTCCGTCCACGTACGCGTGTGCGCGCCGGGATACGTCGTTCTACTGATCCGGCGACCGGGTGTCGGCTGAAAGGCTGAGCCGCGTCGACGACGGCACGGGGGATGCCGCCGACCATCGTGGAGGAGAGATGACCGAACCGGTCTGGGGGCCCGTGCACCGGGACATCGTCGACCTGCTCGCCGACCATCCCGCGGACGTGCCTGCCGTGGTCGATCACCTCACCAAGCTCCAGGACATGCTGGTGCGGCTGCCTCCGTTGGAGGACAGTTGTCCGCTGGCCGACTTCAACAGGCTCTACCTGACCATCACCACCTGTGTGCTGGACGGGTTGTACGACGACCGTTTCGTCGACCCGGCCTTTCTCTCTCGGCTCGACGTGGAGTTCGCCGCGCGGTATTTCGACGCGATGCGTCTGTGGACCGACTCCAGCCCGGGCACTCCGAAGGCATGGTCGTGCCTTTTCGAGCGGATAAGTGGGCCGGACGCCCGCCCGCTGCCCTCGGCGGCGGCCGGGGTCAACGCGCACATCAACTTCGACCTGCCGTTCGCGTTGGTGACGACGTTCGACCACCTGGAGTCGGAGCCGGTCGACGGCAGCGACCAGCACCACGACTACCTCGAGATCAACGCGATCTTCGCGGACAAGATCCCTGGCCTGCGCCGCGGCTATCTGGAGCGGTGGCAGCTACTCATCGACATGCTCAACGGTGACATCGACGACTGGTACCAGGGGGAACTGGTCGAGTACAGCCGCGATGTCGCTTGGCGTAACGCGCAGAAGATCTGGCGGTGCCGGCACGATCCGGACGCCCGCGAGTGTGAGCGCACGCGGTTGGACGACAACGCCGCTGCGCTCGGCCGGCTGCTGCTTTCGCCCCTGGGGGCGTTCCTGCAGTAGCCGGGACGGGGGGTCCCCGCGCTCCGCCCCGTGGGGGGCGGCGGAGCGCGGGGGCGCGTCCCACCAGTTCCGCCCACCCCGCGTGGGCCGCCGAAGACCCGGCCGGCCCAGGGGGTACAGCCGGTCGGCTCCGGGGGGTGTCGACCGTCTGCCACCGTCGGCCGGCGCGGGGGGTGCCGGCCGGCGGTGGGGGAGCGGCGTCGGGTTCCTGCCAGCGGTGGCGGATCCCGGGGGTGTCGGCGGGCTCGTACCGGGTACGCCCGCGCCATGACCGTCCTGGCCCGGCGCCGGCCCGCCGCCCGTCCCCGGCCCGCGCGACCCGGCCCCCTGCGGCCGGGTGGCCCGGTGCCGCGACCCCCCGCCCGGCCCGGTGCGCGGTGACCGGCGTCGCGACGCGGTTCCCGTTCCGCTTCGATCCGGCGTTCCGCCCCGCGTTGGCGCTGCTGGGGGTCCGCCCGGCGACGGCCTGGGTCGCCGTCAGCGACCGGGACCTGTTGATCCGGTACGGGCCGTGGCGGCTGCGGACCGACCGGGCGAACGTGACTGGCGTTGAGCTGAGCGGCCCGTACCGCTGGTGGCGGGTGATCGGGCCGCACCTGTCAATGGCCGACGGCGGTGCGAGTTTCGGCAGCAGCACGGCGGGCGGGATCTGCCTGCGCTTCGGCGTGCCGGTGCCGGCCCTGGTGCCGGGCGGGCGGCCCCGACACCCGGCGGCCACGGTGACCGTCGCCGATCCGCCCGCACTGGCCCGGCTGCTCGCGGCGTAAGGACCGGTCCTGAGCGAGTCACCCACCTGCCCGGTTCCGCCGGCCTGGCCCCGAGCTAGCGCCTACCGTCGGATCAGGACCTGTGAGGGTGGGACTGGCGATGGGTGACGAGCACCGGGCGAAACCACGACGCTGGGGCGGACGCCGCCACGCGCCGACCGGGCCGGACCCGGCACTGCGGGCGGCCCGCGATCCGGCCCGCCCGCACCGGGGCGGCCGGCAGGGTGTCGTGGTGCCCGAACGCGTGGCCACCCCGGCCCGGTCTGCGCCACCAGCCAGCCCACTGCGCCGGTGGCTCTTCCAACACCAGGTGCAACCACCCGGCCCGGAGACGACGGAGGGGCAGAACCGCAGGCACGCCTGGTGGCAGGTGATGTGCCTGACCGGCGTCGACTACTTCTCCACGCTGTCGTACCTGCCGGGCATCGCGGCGGTGGCGGCCGGTGCGCTCTCCCCACTGGCAACCCTGTTGATCGTCGTGCTCACCCTGTTCGGCATGTTGCCGATGTACCGGCGGGTGGCCCACGAGAGCCCGCACGGGCAGGGGTCGGTGGCGATGCTGGAGCGGCTGCTGCCGTTCTGGCGGGGCAAGATCTTCGTACTCGTGCTGCTCGGCTTCGTGGCCACCTCCTGGATCATCACGATCACCCTCTCCTCGGCCGACGCCACCGTGCACCTGATGGAGAACCCGTACCTGCCGGACGCCCTGCACGGCCCTCAGGTCCCGGTCGTGGCCACCGTGGTGCTGCTGCTCATCCTCGGCGGGGTGTTCCTGCTCGGCTTCCGCGAGGCGGTGGTGGTGGCCATCCCGCTCGTCGCGGTCTTCCTGGTGCTCAACGCGGTGATCGTCGTGGTCGCGGTGACCCGCATCGTCGACGACCCTGGCATCGTGTCGAGCTGGACGGCCGCGGTGACCTCGACCGGCGGCGGACCGGGCCAGGTGCTGCTCACCGCCGTGCTGGCGTTCCCGCTGCTGGTGCTGGGGCTTTCCGGCTTCGAGACCGGGGTCAGCATGATGCCCCTGGTCAAGGCCGACGGGCCGGACAAGCAGGCCCGGCTCGCCGCCCGGATCCGCAACACGCGCCGCCTGCTCACCACCGCCGCGCTGATCATGTCGGTGTACCTGATCTCGACGACCTTCGTGACCACGGCGCTCATTCCGCCTGAGGAGTTCCGGCCGGGCGGCGGCGCGAACGGGCGGGCGCTGGCGTTTTTGGCACACACCTACCTGGGGGAGGTGTTCGGCAGCGTCTACGACGTGAGCAGCGTGCTCATCCTCTGGTTCGCCGGCGCCTCGGCGATGGCCGGGCTGATCAACATCGTGCCGCGCTACCTGCCCTCGTACGGCATGGCACCGGAGTGGGCCCGGGCGGTGCGTCCGGTGGTGATCGTCTACACCGTCGTCAGCGTCGCCATCACGATCGCCTTCCGGGCCGACGTCAACGCGCAGGCCGGAGCGTATGCGACAGGCATCCTGGCGATGATGGTCTCCGGGGCGGTGGCGGTGACGATCTCCTCGGCCCGCCGCCGCCACCGCGCCTTTGCGATCGGGTTCACCGTGCTCACCCTGGTGCTGCTGTACGCGCTGCTGGAGAACGTCATCGAGCAGCCGGACGGGATCACCATCTCCGCGCTGTTCATCCTCGGCATCATCGTGGTCTCGTTGATCTCCCGGGTCACCCGGACCACCGAGCTGCGCGCGGAGCGGATCGAGTTCGACGAGCGGGCCCGGCACTTCATCACCGAGTCGCTGGCCCACGACGGGCAACTGCACCTGATCGCGAACAAGAGGCAGAGCGGGTCGGTGAAGGAGTACACGGTCAAGGAACGGGCGCAGCGGGGGATGAATCCGGTGCCCGGGGCCGCGGACGTGCTGTTCCTGGAGATCGACGTGGTTGACCCGTCGGAGTTCAGTCAGGTGCTGCGTGTGCACGGGATCGAGGTGGGTGGCTTCCGGGTGTTGCGGGCCAGCAGCCCGGCCGCGCCCAACGCGATCGCCGCGATCCTGCTGGCCCTGCGTGACGCCACCGGGGTTCGGCCGCACGCGCACTTCGAGTGGTCGGAGGGGAGCCCGATCGCGCACCTGGCGCGCTATCTGATCCTCGGTCGCGGTGACACCCCGCCGGTGGTACGCGAGATCATCCGTCGGACCGAGCCGGACCCGTTGCGTCGTCCCGGCATTCACGTCGGCGGGTGACCTGGTGCCCCGCCTGACCGACAGAAAAGATGAATAGGGGCACTATTCACGTTCACGCCTTCCTGTCCGTATTGCGGACCTATCGTGACGTTTGGTGGCCGGCGGCACGTCGAGCCCCCCGCGCCCGGATCGGCGCGCGGTCACGTCAGGCAGGCAGGAAGGCAGGCACCTTTGATGTCCTCGTACCGAAAAGGAGACCGCGAGATCCGACCCAGGCGGCGGCCCCGGTGGTTCATAGCCAGCGGCTTCCTGGCGGGGAGCCTGGTCGTGGGAGCGGCCGGAGCGGCCGGCGTGGCCGCTGCCGCCGACCGTGCCCTCTCCCTCCCAGGTCTGGGCCACTTGTCCGCGACGGCCGGAAGTGACGACGACCGCCGTGCCGGCGAGCAGGGTGAGGCGGAACGCGACCGGGACGGGGCCGACCCGGCCACGGGCACCCCGGGCACCGGCAAACGTGGCGTGGTGTCGGTGCCCTGCGACGCGGCGAAGCTCGTGGCGGCCCTGGTGACGGCCAACGCCGAGGGCGGCGGGGAGCTACGGCTCGCCCCCAAGTGCCGCTACGTCCTCACCGAGGCGTTCCACGAGACCGACCAGTACGACGGGGGGATCCGGGACGCGCGGGAAGCCGCCGACGCCGCGGAGACCCCGGGTGACGCCGACGCGCCGCCGCACAACCCGGCCGACGACACCGCAGGCCTGCCGGTGATCTATCAGGCCATCACGATCGACGGCGCGGGCGCCACCATCGCCCGGGACGCCCAGGCCGCCGCGTTCCGTTTCTTCACCGTCCGCGACGGCGGCGAGTTGACGCTGCGCGATGTGGAACTGCACAACGGCCGCTCGGCCATCGAGGGTGGCAGCGTGCACGTGGTGCACGGTGCCACCGCCGTGGTGGAACGGGTCACCGTCACCCAGAGCACCTCGCTGTCACCCGAGGGGGGCGGTGGGGGCATCTTCAACGACGGCAACATGGTGGTCACCGATTCCACGTTCATCGGCAACAGCGCCGCCGGCGCCGCGGGCAAGGGCGGGGGCCTGCTCAACGGTGGTGTGCTGACGCTGAAGCGTTCCGAGTTCCAACGCAACAGCGCCAACGCGTACGGCGGCGGGCTCGGCAACTACCGTGGTGCGGCCGACGTGGAGAGCGTCTCCTTCACTCAGAACAGCGCCGGTCAGGGCGGCGGGCTGGCCAGCTTCTCGGCCCGGACGAAGGTCGTCGACACCGAGTTGCTGAACAACACCGCGCAGATCGGTGGCGGTGCCGCGAACTCCGACGCGGTGCTGGTGATGCGCAAGATGACCATCCGCGGCAACACGTCCACCGTCAACGGTGGCGGCATCTCGACCGTGAAGGGCCTGACGCCGCTCGACGACAGCGTGGTCGACGGCAACACCACCCACGGCCTCGGCGCCGGCATCTACGCCGAGAAGGCGAACCTGCTGGTACGCGGCAGCGACGTGACCCGCAACGAGGCGGTCGGCGCCGCGTCCAGCGGCGGCGGCATCTACGCGAACGCGGGCTCGGTGGCGATCTACACCAGCAAGGTCACCCACAACGCGTCGACGGTGAAGCCTGGTGGCATCTCCGCCGTGCACGCCCAGGTCAAGATCGACGACGAGAGCGTGGTCGTCGAGAACGAGCCGACCAACTGCGAGGGCAGCCTGGTGCCGATCGCGCACTGCTTCCGCTGAACAGGACCGCGCACCCATCCCGAGCGCGCAGCCAGCCGCCCCGACGATCAGTCGGGGCGGCTCGCCGCGCTTGGCTCAGCCCATCGCGCGTAGGCGGCCGGAGAGGTCCGCGGCGAAGAAGTTGAGGAAGCCGTCCGGGTCGGGGCCGGCGTTCTGCAGGACGATGTGGTCGAAGCCCGCCTCGGCGTACGCCCGGACCTTGGCGACGTGCGGCTCCGGGTCGGGGCCGATGGCGAAGAGTTCGCGGATGTGCTTCTCCTCGACGTACGCGCTGGCGGCGTCGAAGTTGACCGGGTTCGGCAGCTCGCTCATCACTTTCCAGCCGGTGACCATCCACCGACTGGTCTGCAACACCGCCTGCACCGCCTGTTGCTCGTCGCTGGCCCAGGCCAACGGCACCTCGGCGTAGCGCGGGCCTGACCCGTGGGCGCGTCGGTAGTGCTCGACGATCGACGCCTCCGGGTCGGTGGCGAACAGCCCGTCGCCCAACTCGGCGGCAAGACGGGCTGACGCCTCGCCACTGGCCGCTACGGCGATCACCGGCGGGGTGCCCGGTAGGTCGAAGACTCGGGCGTCCTCCAGTTGCAGGTGCCGACCCTCGTACGACTGGTAGCCACCCTGCCAGAGCAGTCGGATGATCTCCAACGCCTCGCGAAGCCGCTCGTGCCGGCCCCGGACACTGGGGAAGCCCTGCCCGACCACGTGCTCGTTGAGTCGCTCGCCGGCCCCCACCCCGAGGGTGAATCGCCCGTCGGAGATCAGCGCCATGGTCGCTGCGGCCTGCGCGATGATCGCCGGGTGGTAGCGGACGGTCGGGCAGGTGACGCCGGTGGCCAGGCGCAGGGTGCTGGTCCTGGCCGCGATGGCACCGAGCACGCTCCAGGTGAAGGACGAGTGTCCCTGCGCGTCCAGCCAGGGGTGGTAGTGGTCGCTCATCTCGACGAAGTCGAAACCAGCCTGCTCAGCCTGGACTGCCTGCCGGATGATCTCCTGCGGGCCGTAGCCCTCCGAGGCCAGCTTGTAGCCGATCTGCATGCCACGCTCCCGATTCCGTCCGCCAGCTGACGCCGGGTCGGTTCCCGACCCCGGCACCGACAAACGCCGCCGAGGCGTGCAATCCAGCCTCCTAGGATGCCGTAGGGGTTGTGCGGCGCACGAACAGCACTAACACGGTCACCGACAACCAGGCCGACGTGCAGCGGCCCGTGCCCCCTGACTCGGGCACGGGCCGGTGTGCGTGCGGGTCCTACTTGGACGGCTCGGGCAGCTTGCAGTCGACCTTGGGGTTGGCGCCGATGTAGTTCAACGGCCCGGCCACGATGGTGACCAGGATGGTGCCGGCCTCGGCGCAGTTGGTGTCGTCACCGCTGTAGTAGCCGCGCTGGCCAGCGGCGATCGCGCCGATCACCAGCCAGATCACGACGATGACTCCGAGTATCGAGGTGCCGCGCATCGCTGCCTCCTGGGGGTATGTGGTGGATGTGAGGTGCAGGCGTTGTACCCAATCGGGTCGCGCGGCTAACGGCAGCGCGCCGAGACCGCGTTGGGTCCTCCGTCCGGCCGGTGTCGTCCGCCGTTGAGTACCCCCAGGCATCGGCCGCCAGCACCGGGTAACGCCGGGCGGCTATCGGATCGACGACGGACCCCGTCGTCGTACGTGCCGGCGGACGTAGAACTGCCTTCACGGCCCCGCCGAGGAGGACCCATGGACGCCCCGACACCGCCCCTCTACATCGACCGCCCCGACGACGTCGCGGTCGCCGCCCGCGCGTTGGCCGGCGGTGCGGTCGTCGCGGCGGCGTTCGCCAACTTCTACGTCATCGTCACGCGTCCCGACGCGGACACCGTCCGCCGGGTCAACCTGGCCAAGGGCCGTCCGGTCCACCAGGTCGGCAGCATCACCACCGCGATCGGCCGGATCCCGGGGATGTTCGACTGGACGCGGATCTCGCCGCGGTTGCCGGTGGGCCGGGTGCGGGCGCTGATGGACGCCCTCTACGGTGCCGGGCCGTTCGGCTTCCGCGGACCGGCCGCGGAGCCGCTGCCCGAGCACCTCACCCACGTCGACCAAGGGGTTCGGACCACCCAGGTGATCGCGCCCGGCCTGACCTGCCCGTCCAACGCCTTCTTCGAGCGGGCACTCGCCGAGACCGGATCGGATCACCTCTACATCACCTCAGCGAACCGGTCCCGGCATCTCACCGGCGCCA
Organism: Micromonospora sp. DT201; assembly: GCF_049841575.1. Taxonomy (NCBI): domain Bacteria; kingdom Bacillati; phylum Actinomycetota; class Actinomycetes; order Micromonosporales; family Micromonosporaceae; genus Micromonospora; species Micromonospora sp. DT201. Next base: position 377,524 of record NZ_JBNCKP010000004.1, read on the forward strand.
CCGAGGAACCGGCGCACTGGAAGGCCCAGGCCCTCGCCGCCGATTTCGCCCACCTCGACGACCTGGTGGTGCTCGCCCACACCGACGAGGCGGCGGCCCGCGCCGCATACCCGGGCTACCTCACCACCTCGGTCACCCTGCTCTCCTTCCACGCACCGGAGGGTGAGCTCGAGGAGCCGCCGGTGCTCAGCGTGGACCGGCACGGGTCGCTGCACCTGGACGACGTACGCCGCGCCGCCGCGCCGCTCGGCCTGCAGGTGCGCCTCGGCGCTACCGCTGGGCAGCGGTTGCAGGTCCGGAGGTACGCCGGGGCGCTGGTGTGAGCAGCTACCGCATCGGCCTCGTGGTGCCCAGTTCGAACACCACCATGGAGACCGAGATCCCGGCGATGCTGCGCCGGCGCGAGACCGTCGACCCGACGGTTCGCTTCACCACACACGCCAGCCGGGTACGACTGCGTCAGGTGACCACCGACGAGTTGGCCCGGATGAACCGCTCCGCTCTCCGGTGCGCCGCCGAGTTGGCCGACGCCCGCTGCGACGTGCTCGCGTACGCCTGCCTGGTGGCGGTGATGTGCGAGGGCGTCGGCGCGCACGAGCGGGCCGAGCGGCGGCTTGGCCGTGCGGCCGTTCGTGCTGGGCACGAGATGCCGGTGGTGACCAGTGCGGGCGCGTTGGTCGCCGGGCTGCGTGCGATGGGTGCCCGCCGGGTGGCGCTGATCGCGCCGTACCTGCCGCCGTTGACCGCGACCGTCGCCGCCTACCTCGCCGCGCACGGTGTGCACGTGACCGAGGCGGTGAGTCTGAGCGAGCCGGACAACGTGGCGGTGGGGCGCATCCCCACGTCTCAGCTCGTGGAGTTGGCCGATCGGCTGGACGTGACCGACGTGGACGCGGTGGTCCTCTCCGCCTGCGTGCAGCTGCCGTCGCTGGCGGCGGTGCCGCAGGTGGAGGCCCGGCTCGGCCGTCCAGTGCTGACCGCGGCCACCGCTACCGTGCACCAACTGCTCACCAAGCTGGGTGTCGAGCCGTACGTTCCGGACGCCGGCCGACTGCTGGCCGGGCCGACTCCACACTGAGCGGGCGCACCGACCGTTTCAGCGCGGTGGGGCCGGGGCCTCCGGTGGCTTCCCGTAGCTACGCCGGAAGTCCGCGTAGGCCACGCCGAACAGCACCAGGAGGGCACCGAGGGAGGCGAACATCGGCGCCAGAAACAGCACGGCCGGCGCGATGGTCAGGAGCGCCAGCACACCGCCGGGGCGGGACAGCGACACCCGGCTGAACACCTCGTACTCGAAGGAGGCCCGGCCGGCCAGGAAGAGTGCCGGGCCACCGAGGATCACCGCCGCCCAGGCCGGTGGGGTCCGCCCCGTCGGTTCGTGCAGTACGAGGTCGAACCCGGCGGCCGTGGTCACCACCCCGGCGACCATCAGCAGGTGGGTGTACGGCGCGGTGAACAGGAACTTGTTCGGCGAACCCGACTCCTTGATGGCCACCGGCAACAGCTGGCCGGACTTGTGCACGTAGATCCGCCAGAGCAGCAGGGTGGTCAGAAACGCCACCGCGAGCACGGCGAGGTTCTCCGCCTCGCTGTGCGCCGTGCTGAACATGCTGCCGATGGTCAGGATGGCGTCGCCGAGGGCGATGATGAAGAACTGCTGGTAACGCTCGGAGAGGTGCTCCGCCGCGACGTTGCGCTGCTGTTCGGGCACCACACCGAGCCCGGGCACCGGGTACGCGAGCCGGAAACCGATGTAGTCGATGGCGAGCGCGATGGCCCAGCACACCAACCGTGCGTCGTCGCTGACGAACGCGCCGATGATCCACGGGATCGCGGACACGGCGAACCAGATGAAGATGCGAGCCGCCCGGCGCTGGGTCTGCGGTTCTCGGCGTACGGCCGGCATCAGGAACAGCCCGCGCCCGAGGTGGATCGCCACGTAGGTGCCGGCGAAGACGATCCCTCGGTCGTCGAACGCCGCCGGGATCGCCGTGGTCATCAGCAGCGCGCCGAACATCACGGCGCTGATCAGCAGCTTGATCTCGGTTCGTTCCGGGTCGTACAGGTCGGTGACCAGGGTGGTGATCACCCACGTCCACCAGACGGCCGCCAGCATGATCAGTGCCTGCCCGGCCCGGTGCCAGTCGAGCTGGTGCACCAAACCCCTGGAGATGAGCGCCAGCGCGACCACGTAGACCAGGTCGAAGAAGAGTTCGAGGAGGGTCACCCTGCGCGGGGCCTCCGGGTCACGCACCGGAGGGCGCCGGGTCTGCGGGGACCCGGGCTCCGGCGCGGGGAGGTGCACGGGCTGCTCCTGCGGTACGGGTCGACACGACGGACCCGACCGGCCCACCTCAACCGACGGTAACGATCGACCGATTGTGGGACGCCGGATTCGTCGCGTCTTCCCCCGGCCGAGTCGATCATCTGCGCCTCCGCGCCCGAGGATCTTCCGCGCCAACGGCCGAGCCCCCGGCCTGCCGTCGCGTTGGACGGCCACCGGGGGCTCGATGTCAGGCGTCAGGCCTGGTTGCCGCCCGGCAGCACCGCGGCCATCTCGTCGGCGGCACCGGCGAGCACGCGGGCCTGCTGCGGCCAGCTGGCCAGCCCGGGTGCGGCGCGCAGGCCGGCGGCCCGGATCAGGTCGCGCAGCGCCGGCTCGTCCAGCTCACCGAGCTGGCCGTACGTGCGCACACCGGCGTCCTGCAACGCGGCCGCCATCTTCGGCCCGATCCCCTGGATCCGGCGGAAGTCGTCGGCCGGGCCCGTCGGGTCGGCGTCCACGCCGCCGATGGTGTCGGCGGCCGTACGCACCGGCGGGGTCGCGCTGGCGGTCCGGACCGGAGGCGTCGCCACCGCCGGCCGCGTCGGCTCGGCGTCGGCGTCCACCGACTCGGCGCTCACCTGCGGCTGAACCGGCAGCGGGTCGAAGGCCGTGACCTCGATCGGCGCGTCGTCGGCCGGCGTGGTGTCAGCCGGGGTGGCGTCGAGCGGCGCGTCGTCGGCGGCGGTGGCCTCGGCCGGGATGGCGTCGAGCGGCGCGTCGTCGGCGGTGGCCTCGGCCGGGGCGTCGTCGGTCGGGGTTGCGTCCGACTGCGGGGCGTCGTCGGTCGGGAGGTCGTCGGCGGGCAGGCGGGGGGAGACCACGGCCGCCGGAGCGGGCTGCTCCTCGACCGCGACCGGCGCGGGGGTCGATTCCACGGCGGGCTCGTGCAGTTCGGTCGCGTCGACCGGCTCGGCGGCGGGGACCGGCGGCGGGGCGTCGGTCAGTGCCATATCGGCTGGGTCGACGCTGCTCGGGGTCTCCGCCGGGGTGGGGTCGATCGGTGCGGTCACCGCGGCCGGCGCGCTGACCGTGTCCACCGGCACCGGCTCGTCGGCGACTGCGGTCGGGGCCGGGTCGACGGCGGCCGCGGGCTGGGCCTCGTCGGTGGTGGCCGCCGGCGTCGGCGTGGAGATCACGGCCAGGCCAGCGACGGGATCACCGTCCACGATCGACCGGCCTTGCCCACTGCCCTGTGCGCCCCGCCGGCCGCGCAGCAGCCACCCGGCGGCCAGACCCAGCACCAGTGCCAGCACCACTATCAGCGAGTGTCCGATAGACCACGCCACGGCGAACCTCCCTCTCATGTCGTCGGATAAGTCGCGAGAAAAACTCGCCGCAGCTTCGCACACGCGTATTTCCGATGACAGAGAGGATCGGTCGATGGCGTTTCGGATGAGACACCCCACGTCAGGGGGTGTCTGCCCAGTGACGCAGCGTCGTGCCTGACGGCGAAAGGCAACGCCGAGAGCGCTCGCCATCCGTTTTGGCTGTCTGCCATGTCGAGGTGTTGTTGAGCGATATGCCTCAGAGGTTGAATATGACTCTGAGGTATATCGCTCAACACCGCATCCGCCCTGACGGAGGTGACCGACGGTCACCGCCGGCCGCCGGCTGCGCCCACCGCCCAAGCCAGGGTTAGAACAGAGGTCCTCTTCGGCAGCGCGCGCCTACTTGGAGGTCAGCTCCTGCGTTAGCCGATCCAGACCGACCTTGATCAGCTGCGCGTACGCGTCATCGCCAAGCGCGTCGATCCCCGCCTGCGCACGCTGGAGGCACTCGCGGGCACGGCCGAGATCGCCGAGCTTTCGGTAACACTCACCCAGGTTGAGATGCAACGACGGATACAAAGCTGCCACCGACATAGGCACTCCAGCCTGCGCAACCCGGTCATCGGTGAGCAAGCCGGCCGCTGCCAGCGCCCGCTCGTCCCAGACCAGCTCCTGGTGCACGTCGTCCTGTACGTCGGCCATCGAGTGCGCCAGAACGCAAACATGCAACGGATCGCCTCGCTCACCGCCGATCTCATCCCAGATCTGCGCGAACAAGTCTCGAGCAGCCTCACGCTGGCCCTGCTGATGATGCAACTGCACCCCTTCATTGATGCGAGCGAGGGTCTCATCGGTGATCATCAACGACTCCTGCAGGGCTCATCTCGACGATGGCACGGATCGTACTTGCCTCAACACCCAGCGGCAGACTGCCCGAGCCGTCCTATGGCCTCACCCGCGAGTGCATTACCGGCATGATCCGCGCCGAAAGACAGTCAGTTGATCTCGAGAGGAAGCCGCCCTCAGTCCTGGTCGCCCTCGTAGGTGTGGAAGTCGTCGACGAACCGGCGACGAAGCCGCGGCACCCGGCTGGTCACTCCGAAGTAGCCACGGGCGCCGGCCAGCGCGAGTCGACCCACCACCGGCCGGTACATCCGATCGTCGCCGTTGGTGCCGCTGCGGTTGAGCGAATCGGCGACCCGGGCGAAGCCGTACGGCACCATCGCGGCCTCGTAGTCTGCCACCGCCTGCAGCAGCGTCTTGTCGCCGGCGACGGCGCGGCTGAGCTGCTCGCAGAGCAGGCGGGCGTCGCGCAGCGCGGTGTTCGCGCCCAACCCGCGACCAGGGGTCATGGTGTGGATGGCGTCGCCGAGCATGGTGACGGTGCTGCTCTTCCAGGGGGGCACCGGCTCGGACGTGGACACTTTGATCGGTAGGGCACTGGCCGGCTCCGCGCGGGTCAGCAGCTCCTTGAGATTCGAGTGCCAGTTGGAGGTGAGGTCCAGGGCGACCCGCAACACGTCCTCGCCGCGGCGCTCCATCACGTCGGGCGGGAACCGGCGGGCCGTGCTCCAGATGATCAGGTTGATGTTGTCGCTGGTGGTGTCGTGGCGCAGGCCGGGCCACTCCCGCAGCAGGGCAGCGTCGGCGTCGCTGACGCCGGGTTTGATCCTCCGCTCGCTGTCCCACTTGAACTCCATGACGTGCAGCACACCCATGATCCCGCCGACCCCGAAGATCAGCGAGATGCCCTGCCGGACCCGCTCCGGAACGAGGCCGCGGGTGTGCGCGGTCAACGGGATCCGGGTGGCGATGTTGATCGTGCCGGCGTCGCGGGTGACGGCGTGCGGCAGATACTGGCGGCGCACCGCCGATTGGGTGCCGTCCGCCGCCACCAGCAGATCGCCGGTGGCGCTGGTGCCGTCGGCGAAGTACGCGGTGACCGTGCCGTCGTCGCGCTGCTCATAGCGGGTGCAGGTCTTGTCGAAGTGCACCACGTCGTCGAGCCCGGTCAGCAGCACCTGGCGCAGCACCATCCGGGCCACCGAATGTTCGGTGTGCACCGGGTCGGCGGTCGGCCGCAGTGCGAACGAGGCAGTCTGGCGTAGCCCCTGGGTGACCACGTTGAAGTAGTGCGGCGGCTGCGCGCAGGTGGCCAGGAAGGTGGCGAACAACTCCGGGGGCAGGCACTCCCGCAGAGCTCGGCTACCGGTTGGACCGATGCCGACCCGGTAGCCGAGCAGCCCCTCGGCGCGGTTGCGGTGCCGTTCGTAGACGGCGACGCTGATCCCGGCACGGCGCAGGCCGTGCGCCAGACACAGCCCGCCCGTGCCGGCGCCGATGATGAGGACGTGCGGTGGCGCGGCGGCCATGTCAGCCGGCCGGGTGCGCTGCGGGCGCGGGGGTGGCGTCCCACCGGTAGAAGCAGCCGGCGATCGCGTCCCGGGGGGAACGCCAGGTCGGCAGGTACGGCGACGTGTGGGCGGAGAGCCGCTCGTTGACCTGCTCGAAGAGCGGATGGTTGCGGGCGGCCGCGAGCGCGTCCGGGTCGACGTCGTCCGAGGTCTCCAGGACGTGGACGTACAGGTCGTGCAGGCAGTACAGGGACCGGTGCGTGACGCCGGTCAGACCAGGAAGTTCGGTGGCGTCGGATTCGGCGAAGATCTGCGCGACCCGCCCCTCCGCGCCCGGGATGATCCGGCTGACGATCAGTAGGCGACTCATGGGTTCCCCTTCCGCCGGTGGCTTCGCGACCCTCGGATCGACGCCACGTGCTCTGTGCGCCCACCGTGCCGCAGCGCCTGTCACGTCACCGTCACGTACGCCGGCCGGCCGGTGACGGGCGATCGGTGACGGCTTTCCTCGTGGCCTGGCGGATCGGGGCGAGCGTGTCGTCGAGCAGGGCGCTCATCGCGGGGCTCGGCTCCAGGCGTAACTCCCTGCGCAGCAGGTCCCGGTAGACGTAGAAGGCGTGCACGGCTTCGAAGGCGTTGCCCTCGGCCAGGTGGATGCGGACCACCAGCCGGTGGGGCGTCTCCCGCAACGGCTCGGCGGCCATCGCCTCCAACGCGGCTTCGAGGGCCTCGCCGTGCCGCCCGGCGGTCAGGTGTTGCCCGGCGACCTGTTCCAGCATGTGCAGGCGGAGCTGGCGCAGTTTCTCCCGGTCCAGCAGCACCCAGTCGTCGTACCAGCCGGGCAGGAGGTCGTGTCGACCGGCGGCGAGCGCCCCGGCGGCGGTGCGCGGGTCGTCGCCGTCGCGGACCCGGGCCGCGGTGCCGACCAGGTCGTCCACGTCGAGTCGGACGGCCGGGTCGAGCCGTACGGTGTCGCTGGCGATGGACATCGGGCAGCACGGGTCCTGCCGAAGTCGCCACAGTGCGGTGCGCAGGGAGGACAGCGCCCGTTCCTCCGAGGTGTCGGGCCAGAGCAGCCCCGCGAGTTGGCTGCGGGTGGCGCCGGGGCGCAGCCCGATCAGCGCGATCACCCGTTGCAGCCCGCGCGGCACCACGACCGGCACCGCCTCGCGTAGCAGTCGGAAGCCGCCGAGCAGGTGGAGCGAGACGCCCTCCTCGGGCGGGTCGCCGGCGGTCGGCACGGACGGATCAGCGGTCACGGCGCCACCCCCTGCGGAACGCTCGTCCCGACTGTCTGCTGTGTCCCGGAATGGTTGCCCGTGACGCCACTGTCGACCCCACCGGTGGGGCGCGGCCCACGGCTGGCGGGCGCGGTCCCGCCCGTCGAGGCGGCCGGGCTGGCCACGGTGAAGATTATCAATAGCGATCACGGTGAGTCAACGCCACCGTGGACCTTCTATTGGCGACAGTCAACCTGAGATCGGTTCTGAACTGCCTAAACACCTGTTCGGCCCGCCGCTTCGAGGTGCGGGGACACATAGCTAATACACAGGTTGCGTCAACGCAGCGTCACCATCAAGCGTCGCTGGTTGGGCCTGCGCGGTGACGCCGCCGTGACGAGGATTGCCGCATCGTTGCGGAAGTCGTCCAGCGCGTACGGGGTTCACCCGTCGCCGCCCGGACGCTGTGGGGGAGGCCCAGCATGGATCGATCGCTGATCGTCGCGAAGGTGGATCCGACCGCCGAGGAGCGGGTCGCCGAGATCTTCGCCGAGTCGGACGCGACGGAGTTGCCGCGCCTGGTCGGCGTCCGGCACCGCTCGCTGTACCGGCTGCACGACCTGTATGTGCACCTGCTCGAGACCGAGCAGCCGGCCGAGAGCGCTGTGGAGGGTGCCCGTGGGCACCCCGAGTTCATCCGGGTCAGCGACCGCCTGCGCCCGTACGTGTCGCCGTACCTGTCGACCTGGCGCTCACCGCGCGACGCGATGGCGCAGTGCTTCTACCGGTTCGACGCACCGGACACCCGGCGGCGGTCGTGACGGCCACCGTGCCGCGCGAGGAACAGCTCTGGTCCCGCTGCGCCGGCTGCGCAAGCCTGCTCTACCGCAAACGGTTACGCCGCAATCTGGACGTCTGCCCGGAGTGTGGGGAGCACGCCCGACTCGGTGCTCCGGAACGCCTGCGCCTACTTGTCGACCCGGGATCGCTGCGCCTACTGCCCGACCAACTGCCCGAGGCCGACCCGATCGACTTCGTCGACGTGCTGCCGTACCCGCACCGGCTCAGCGCCGCGCGGGCCAGCACCGGCCTGGCCGAGGCGGTCGTCTGCGCCATGGCCACCATTGGCGGGCACCCGGCCGTGTTGGCGGTGATGGACTTCCGCTTCCTCGGCGGCAGCCTGGGCTGCGCGGTGGGCGAGCTGATCACCCGGGCCGCCGAACGGGCTCTGGACGACCGCATCCCGCTCATCCTGATCACCGCCTCCGGCGGGGCGCGGATGCAGGAGGGCACGCTGTCGTTGATGCAGATGGCCACCGTCAGCCAGGCCATCGCCGCGCTGCGTGAGGCGGGTCTGCTCACCGTGAGCGTCCTCACCGACCCGACCTACGGCGGGGTGGCCGCGTCGTTCGCCACCAACACCGATCTGGTGCTTGCCGAGAGCGGCGCGCGGATGGGCTTCGCCGGCCCCCGGGTGATCCGCCAGGTCACCGGCCGGGCGCTGCCGGAGGGCTTCCAGACCGCCGACGTCCTGCTCCGACACGGGCAGGTCGACATGGTGGTGCAACGCCGGTCGCTGCGGGGACAGTTGGGGGCGCTGCTCGCCGCCACCCGTCCGACCCGCGCCGGCCGTCCGACCCGCCCGCCCGTACCCCGGCAGGAGCCGGCAGCACTGCGCGAGCGTCTCACCGACGACGGCGCGGCCCCGGCGGACCCGCCGGCCGACGGAGATGCCGCCGGGACGCCGTCGACCACGCCAGGACAGGGCGGCACCCCGCCGGTACGCGACGCGTGGGACACCGTCCGGATGGCGCGACACCCCGGTCGACCCACCACACTGGACTACCTCGACTCGGTCTTCGACGGGTTCGTGGAACTGCACGGCGATCGGCTCGGCGGAGACTGCCCGGCCATCGTGGGCGGTGTGGCACGGCTGGCCGACCGGCACGTGATGGTCATCGGCCATCAGAAGGGGCACACCACCGCCGAGTTGGTGGCCCGCAACTTCGGAATGGCCAGCCCGGCCGGGCATCGCAAGGCGCTGCGGCTGATGCGCCTCGCGGCCCGGCTCGGCCTGCCCGTGGTCACTCTCGTGGACACCCCCGGCGCCGACCCGGGGGTGAGCGCCGAGGAGCAGGGCCAGGCGGCGGCCATCGCGGAGAACATCCTCACCCTCACCGTATTGCCCACCCCCGTGCTCGCGGTGATCACTGGAGAGGGTGGCAGCGGTGGCGCACTGGCGCTGGCCGTCGCCGACCGGGTGCTGATGCTGGAGAACGCCGTCTACTCGGTGATCAGCCCGGAGGGCTGTGCGGCCATCCTCTGGCCGGACCGGTCCGCGGCGCCGCAGGCCGCCCGCGCGCTGCGACTGACCGCGCCCGACCTGTGCCGGCTCGGCGTGGTCGACGAGGTCGTGTCGGAGCCGTCGACCGCCGCGCACGACGACCCGGCGGAGGCCGCCCAACGGTTGCGCGCCGCCTTGCTGACCAATCTGCTGCCGCTGCTGGACGTGCCGCCCGCCATGCTGGTCCGCCTGCGCCGGCAGCGCTTCCGGCGGTTCGGCTCGACGCGCGCCGGTGTCCGGGCGGGTGCCCGGTGACCACCGGCGACGGGGCGTTGACGACCGTCGAGGCGACCCACGACGGCGGGGTGGGCGGCGAGGAGGCGCTGGCCGGGTTGCGCCGGCAGGCGCAGCACCTGATCGCCGAGTTGGCGGGGCCGGTGCGCCGGATCCGGCTGCGCAGCGGGCCGGCGGTGCTCGAGGTCGAGTGGCACCCCGAAGACCCGGCCCGAGCGGACGTACCCCCTGAGCTGGCCGAGGCGGCGCCGCCGCCGGCAGCCGGCCCACCAGCGGCGCTGACCTGGCCGCCGGTGCCCAGGCGCGCCGCGGTGCGGGCACCCATCGTCGGCACCTTCTACCGTGCGGCGGAGCCCGGCGCGAGGCCCTTCGTCGCGGTGGGCGACCTGGTCCGCCCGGGCCAGCCGGTCGCCATCGTCGAGGCGATGAAGCTGATGAACGAAGTGACCGCCGACCGCGCCGGCCGGGTGGTCGCGATCCTCGTCGAGGACGGCCACCCGGTCGAGTACGACCAGCCACTGGTCGAGCTGGACCCGGCATGACAGCGCAGGGTGGTTGATCATGTTCGAGACCGTGCTGATCGCCAACCGGGGCGAGATCGCGCTGCGGGTGCTGCGCGCATGCAAGGAGCTCGGCGTGCGAACGGCGGTGGTCTACTCCGCCGCCGACGCCGACTCGGCAGTGGTGCGCCTCGCCGACCAGGCCGTCCGGATCGGGCCCGCGTCGAGCCGGCGCAGCTACCTCAACGCCGCGGCGATCGTGGAGGCGGCCCGGCAGGTGGGAGCGCAGGCCGTGCACCCCGGCTACGGCTTCCTCTCCGAGGACGCCGACTTCGCCGAGATCTGCGCGGACAACGGGCTGACCTTCATCGGCCCGCCACCGGCGGTGATGGCCGCGTTGGCCGACAAGTCCTCGGCACGGGCACTGATGAGCCGTGCCGGGCTACCGCTGTCGCCGGGCAGCGTCGCGCCGGTGCCGAACGCCGACGCGGCGGCAGAGGTGGCCGAGGCCGTCGGTTACCCGGTGATCGTGAAGGCCACCGCCGGGGGCGGCGGCCGGGGGATGACAGTGGTGCACACCCCGGATGAGCTGCGCCGGGCGTACACCCGCACCCGGGCCGCGGCCCAGGCCGCCTTCGGCGACGACCGGGTGTACGTCGAGCGCTACCTCACCGAGGCGCGACACGTCGAGGTGCAGGTGCTCTGCGACTCCCACGGAAACGGGGTGCACCTGGGCACCCGGGACTGCTCGGTGCAACGCCGGCACCAGAAGCTGGTCGAGGAGGCACCCGCCCCGGCGCTGCCCGCCGCCGTCCTCGACACCATCGCCGAGACGGCGCTGCGGGGTGCGCTCCAGGTCGGCTTCGTCGGTGCCGGCACGCTGGAGTTCCTGGTCGACGCCGAGGAAAAGTTCCACTTCCTGGAGATCAACTGCCGGATCCAGGTGGAGCATCCGGTCACCGAGATGGTCACCGGGATCGACCTGGTGCACGAGCAACTGCACATCGCCGCGGGAGTGCCGCTGCGCTGGCGGCAGGAGGAGATCCGCCTGCACGGCGTCGCGGTGGAGTGCCGGGTCAACACCGAGGACCCCGAGCGCGACTTCGCCCCGACACCCGGGCGCTTGGAGCGTTTCACCCCACCTGGCGGCCCGTTCACCAGGGTGGACACCCACGCCAGCACCGGCTACCTGGTCGGCCCCTGGTACGACTCCCTCCTGGCCAAGGTGATCGTCTGGGCGCCGGACCGCGAGCTGGCCCTCAACCGTCTGGAGCGCGCTCTGGGCGAGTTCGACATCGCCGGGCCGGGCGTACACACCACCATCCCGTTCGTCCGGCGGGTGCTCGACGACGCCGCATTCCGCAAGGGCCGCTACACCACCGGCCTGGTCGACCGTCTGCTCGCCGCGCCCGCGCATCGGCCGACGGCCACCCCTACACCGCGCCCCGCGTCCGCCGCGGAGCCCGACGTAACCCACAGGAGGACCCGATGACCGTCACTCATGGTCGCCCGATGACCGCCGAGATCACCGACATCCTGGTGGCGCGCTGCGGGCTGGACGCCGACGCGGCGGCCAGGGCGCCCGCCGCGTCGCTGGAAGAGTTGGGCATGGACTCACTCGCCCTGCTGGAGCTATCTGCGGTCGTCGCCGACCGCTGGCAGGTGAGCATCCCCGAACAGGCCGGGCAGCTGAGCATCCCGGCAGTGGCCGACCTGGTCACCCGCCGCGCCGACCCGCCCGGGCACACCGAGAACGGCGTGGTCATCGACGCGCCCCTGGAGCTGGTCTGGGAGGTCACCAACGACGTGGCGAACTGGACCGAGTTGTTCACCGAGTACGCCGTGGTGGACATCCTGCACCGGGAGGGGCACACCGTGCGGTTCCGGCTCACCATGTACCCCGACGAGAACGGGGTGTCCTGGAGCTGGGTCAGCGAACGCACCGCCGACCCGGTGAGCAGGCAGGTTCGGGCGCACCGGGTGGAGACCGGGCCGTTCGAGTACATGCGAATCCACTGGCGCTACACCGAAGAGGCCGGCGGCACCCGGATGACGTGGACGCAGGACTTCGCGATGAAGCCGACCGCGCCAGTCGACAACGCCGCGATGACCGAGCGGATCAACACCAACAGCGCCATCCAACTCGCGGTGATCAAGGACCGGGTGGAGCGGACCGCCCGGCAGCGCGCCGACGAGGCGGCCAGCGACGAGTCGACGGAGGCCGACGATGAGTGACCTGAGCACCCGGCCGATCGCCGCCGGAGACGTACCCGTCGACCGGCGACGCGGCGGTGAGCTGCGGGTGCTGCTCGGCCCCCGCACCGTCGGCAGCACCTCGGGCTTCCTCGGGGTGGCCGCCCTCGCGCCCGGGGAGCGGATCGCCGAGCACTACCACCCGTACAGCGAGGAGTTCCTGTACGTGGTGCGCGGCGCGATCACCGTCGACCTGGACGACCAGCCGACACTCCTGGCCACCGGTGAGGCGCTTTTCGTCCCGGTGAACGTACGGCACCGCCTGCGCAACACCGGCGTCGAGCCGGCCGAGGTGGTCTTCCACCTGGGCCCGCTCGCCCCCCGCCCCGAGCTGGGGCACGTCGACACCGAACTCGTCGAACAGCGCGGTGGGTCATGAGCGCGAGGAGTGAGCCGGGGTTGCGAGCCCCGCAGTCGCGAATGGGGGTGGCGTCATGAGCGCGAGGAGTGAGCCGGGGTTGCGAGCCCCGCAGTCGCGAACAGAGGTGACACCATGACTGGGCGCCGCACGGTGGTGACCGGGGTCGGCGTGGTTGCCCCCGGCGGCGCCAGCCGGGACCGGTTCTGGAAGACCATCACCGAGGGACGGACCGCCACCCGGCGGATCAGCTTCTTCGACCCGTCGGCGTTCCGCTCACAGATCGCCGCGGAGTGCGACTTCGACCCGATCGCCGCGGGCCTCACCGAGGCCGAGCGACGCCGGGCCGACCGGTACGTGCAGTTCGCGCTGGCCTGCTCCGCCGAGGCGGTCGCCGACGCTCAGCTGGTGCTCACCGACGCCGAGCGGGACCGGGCGGGGGTGGTGCTCGGCACCGCCGTGGGCGGCACGATGGCGCTGGAGCAGCAGTACGTCGCCGTCAGCGACCACGGCCGGCGCTGGCTGGTCGACGCGGCGCGCGGTGGCCCGTACCTCTATCAGGCGCTGGTGCCCAGCAGCCTCGCGGCCGACGTGGCCTGCCGGCACGGGCTGCACGGCCCGGCGCAGGTGGTGTCCACCGGTTGCACCTCCGGCATCGACGCCATCGGCTACGCCCATCAGATGATCGTGGACGGTGAGGCGGACGTGATGCTGGCCGGCGCGGCCGACTCGCCGATCTCGCCGGTCACTGTCGCCTCGTTCGACGCGATCAAGGCGACCAGCCCCGACAACGACGACCCGGCGCACGCCTCCCGCCCGTTCGACGCCGACCGGCACGGGTTCGTGCTGGCCGAGGGTGGGGCGGTGCTGGTGTTGGAGGAGGCGGGGCATGCCCGCCGGCGGGGCGCGCACATCTATTGCGAGGTGGCCGGCTATGCCAGCCGCAGCAACGGCTACCACATGACCGGGCTGCGCCCGGATGGCCTGGAGATGAGCCTCGCCGTCACCGATGCGCTCAAGCAGGGCCGGATCCTTCCCGAGCAGGTCTCCTACATCAGCGCACACGGGTCGGGGACCCGGCAGAACGACCGGCACGAGACGGCCGCGTTCAAACGGGCACTGGGCCAGGCCGCCTACCGGGTGCCGATCAGCTCGATCAAGTCGATGGTCGGGCACTCGCTCGGCGCGATCGGCTCGATCGAGATGGCCGCGTGCGCACTGGCCATCGAGTTCGGTGTGGTGCCGCCGACGGCGAACTGGAGCACCAGGGACCCGGAGTGCGACCTGGACTACGTACCGAACGAGGCGCGGGAGGTCCCGGTAAACGTTGCGCTGTCGGTGGGCAGCGGGTTCGGCGGCTTCCAGTCGGCCATGGTGTTCCGCCGGCTGCCCGGGACGGTGGCGGCGTGAGCGCCACCCGGGGCAGTGCCGGCGGCACCACCGCCCGGGCGGTGGTGACCGGCATCGGTGTGGTCGCACCGAGCGGCATCGGCGCGGACGCGCACTGGCGCACGGTGTTGGCCGGCACCCGCCGGACCGGGCCGATCACGTTGTTCGACCCGTCCGGCTACCCGACCCGCCACGGCGGGGAAGTGCCCGGCTTCACCGCCGACTCCTACGCCGACAGTCGGCAGTTGGTGCAGACCGACCGTTGGACGCACCTCGGCTTCGCCGCCACCCGGCTGGCGTTGGCCGACGCGGGCCTGCCCGATCAGGCCCCCGACCCGTACGGCTACGCGGTGACCCTGGCCAGCTCGTCCGGGGGCAACCTGTTCGGCCAACGGGAGTTGCAACGGCTCTGGGGTGGGTCGTCGCGGACGGTCGGGGCGTACCAGTCGATCGCCTGGTTCTACGCGGCCAGCGTCGGGCAGCTCTCCATCCACCACCAGTTCAAGGGCCCGAGTGGGGTGCTGGTCGCGGAGGCGGCCGGCGGGCTGGACAGCCTCGCCCACGCCGCCCGGGCGGTACGCCGGGGCACACCTGTGGTCATCGCCGGTGCCACCGAATGCCCGCTCAGCCCGTACGCGCTGGCGTGCCAGCTGCGCTCCGGGCTGCTCAGCGACGTCTCCGACCCGGAGCGGGCGTACCGGCCGTTCGACGCCACGGCCAGCGGCTACCTGCCGGCCGAGGGGGGCGCGGTGTTCGTGGTGGAGGAGTTGGGGCACGCGCTGGCCCGGGGTGCCCGCGTCTACGGCGAGGTGAGCGGTTGGGGCTCCACCCACGACGCCGCGCACACCACAGCCGAAAGCGCCGGCGACCCGGTCCAGTACGCGCGGGCGATGCGGCTGGCCCTGGATCGGGCCGGCGTCGCGGCGGCCGGGATCGACGTGGTGCTACCCGACGCCCTCGGCGTACGCCGTTATGACCGCAGCGAGGCCGAGGCGTTGCGCGCCGTGTTCGCCGACCGGCCGCCTCCGGTGACCACGCAGAAGCCGCTGACCGGGCGGGCGTACCAGGGCGGGTCGGCGTTGGACGTGGCCACCGCGCTGCTCGCCTTCGCGCACGACACGCTGCCCGCGTCCGCCGGGCCGAACGAGGTCGCCGAGGGGTGCGAGCTGGACTTCCTGCGCGAGCACCGCCAGCCGCGCAGCAGACTCGCGCTGGTCTGTGCGCGGGGCTTCGACGGGTTCAACAGTGCGCTGGTCCTGCGCGGGGCGGTGCCGATGAGGGGAGAGACGCCGTGAGCGAACAGCGAGCCCGGGTGGTGTTCCTGGTGCGGGTGCCCGTGCCCCGTACCGAACAGTTCCTCGCCGCGTACGAGGAGGTGCGGCACCTGGTCGCCGACGGGGTGCCGGGGCATCTGGTCGACCAGGTGTGCCGTTCGTCGACCGACCCGGAGCAGTGGTTGATCACCAGCGAGTGGGCGAGCCTGGCCGACTTCGAGGCCTGGGAACGCACCCCCGAGCATCGGGATCTGGTGCGCCCGATGCGGGAGTGCTTCACCGACGCCCGCTCACTGCGTTTCCACATCCACGCCCAGACCCCCACTCAGGTCAGGCTGACCTCAGCCAGGTAGACGCAGGTGCGCCCCTCGTGGGAGGAGTAGTAGCTGACCCACAGCAGACCGTCGTGCCAGACCAGGCCGGGGTAGCTGGTGTCGCCGCCGGAGGGCAGCGCGACCAGTTCGGTGAGTCCACCGCGCTCGGGGTCTACGGCGCAGATCGCGGTGCGTACCTCGCCGTCGAGCAGCCGCACCCCGGCGAGCAGCCGCCCGTCGGGCAGCCGCAGCAGCGTCGGCCCGCCAACCTGGACGCCCAGGTCGGTCCAGGCCCAGTCCCGGTACGGCGGCACCGAACGGCCGAGCTGCGCGCAGGCGTCGTCTCCGTCGCGGCGCAGCAGGCAGAACGCGGTGCCGTCCGGGTCGAAGACCAGCCCCGACTCGTTGGGGTAGCCGCCCTCGAACAGCGTTGGCACCCACGGCTCAAGGTCGACGCCGTCGGCACTGCGGTAGAGCCGGGCGAACCGGGGATCACGGGTGGCGTAGCCGACGCCGTACATCGCGTCGTCGTGCCAGGCCGCACGCCACACCCAGACGCCCGCCTCGCCGACCGGGGTCGGGTCGCCCCAGTCGTACCCGTCCGCGGAAATCCAGGTCACCGTCTGGAACGTCTTGCTGGTCTCCCCGGTGGCCGCCGCCGCCAGGATTTGCAGTCGTCCGTCGGGTCGCGGAACGAAGTGCGGGTCGCGTAGGTCGACACCGGCCCACCGCACCTCCGCCGCCGACCGCCAGGATCGGCCGTCGTCTGAGGTCAGCACCCGGATCACCCCGTCGTCGGAGAGGTGGGTCCGGGCCTCGCGGAAGGCACAGAACCAGCTTCCGGCGTGCCGGACGAGGTCGGTGAACGCGCTGTGCGGCGCGCTGTCGCCGATCCGGTGGACGGCGGTGACGGTGGCGGTGAGGGGGTGGGTGGGTGACGTCGTCATGCGCGGCGGCCTCCTGGGGGCGCGGGCAGAGCGGGCACGTGGCGGGGGCTGACGCTAACCGGCGGCGCCGACGACCGTGCGGCGACCAGGCGAATTCGCGACGAACTACTCCTGGCTCAGCGGGCCACGGTCTGCTCGGCGAGCAGCTCGCCGAGCACGTGCCGGCCCTCGGCGGCCTTGGCCGGCTCCGGATTGTCCAGGGTGATCAGCGCCTTCCACAGCGCCCAGCCGCGTCCCCGGGCCCAGGTGGCCCCGTCGAGGCCGACCGCCTCGCGGAATGCCGCGCGGCTGGGGCCGTGCAGCAGGGTCCAGGCGATCACGACGTCGCAGGCGGGATCGCCGACGCCGCAGCAACCGAAGTCGATGACGGCGGCGAGCCGGCCGTCGCGGACCAGCAGATTGCCGTACGCGACGTCGCCGTGGAACCAGACCGGCGGCCCGGAGAAGGTGGCGTCGAGGGCGGCGTGCCAGATGTTCGTCACCGCGTCGACGGGTAGCCGGTCACGGTGCCTTTCGATCGCGGCCCGTGTCTCCGCGTCGTAGGTGGACAGTGGGCCGCCCCGCCAGGCGCTGTGCTCGCCGGCAGTCGGGGCGTCGGTGGTGTCGACCTCCCGTAGGGCGCGCAGGAAGGCGGCGAGATCGGTGCCGAACCGGGTCAGGTCGTCGATCCGCTCGGCGCGGGCGGTTCGCCCGCCGATCCAGCGGTAGACCGACCACGGGTACGGGTAGCCGCCGTCGGCCCGTCCGTGCGCCAGCGGCGTCGGCACCTCCAAGGGCAGCCGCGGGCCGAGCACCGGCAGCCAGCGCTGCTCCTTGGCGACCTGGAGGGCGTACCCCGCGCCGCTGGGCAGCCGCGCGCTCATCGCGTCGCCCAGGTGGAAGGTGCGGTTGTCCCAGCCACCGACCTCGACGGGGCGGACCGGCAGGTGCGCCCACCGCGGGAACTGCTCGGCCACCAGGCGCCGCACCAGGGTCACGTCGATCCGGTCGGCCACCGCGTCGTTGGTGTCGGGTATGTCGGGGAGAGGCTGCACGCTCATCCGTTCGAGCCTGCGGGGGCTGCCTGGTGCCCCGCAACCGAATTCGCGCCCCTTGATCACCTCGATTGACGCTCATCGTCGGCGGGGCTAGGTTTCTAAACCATTGTCGGCGTGGAAACCGCCAGCGGACGGCCCGAGGGTGGGCACAGGGGTGCGAGGTGGTTGAGCCGATGCTGACCGATCGACCGACGGTGTCGCTCGCCGACTACGCCGAACGGGCCCGGGTGGTGCTGCCACCCGATGTCTGGGACTACGCCGCCGGCGGCAGCGCGGCCGAGGTGACCCTGACTGCCAACCGTCGCGAGCTGGATCGGATCGCGGTACTGCCCCGGGTGCTGCGCGGGGTGGGCACCGTCGACCTCCGCACCCAACTGCTCGGCCGCCCGTACGCGATGCCGGTCGGGGTGGCGCCCCTGGCGTACCAGCGACTGGTGCACCCGGACGGGGAGCTGGCCCTCGCGGCGGCTGCCGGTGCAGCCGGCGTGCCCTACGTGGCCAGCACGCTGGGCAGCACCCCGATCGAACAGGTCACCGGTGCGGGCGCGGAGGTCTGGTTCCAGCTGTACTGGCTGCGTGAGCGTGCCCTGGTCCGTGACCTACTGGACCGGGTCGTCGCTGCGGGTTGCCGGGCACTGGTGCTCACCGTGGACGTCCCGGTGCTCGGCCGACACCCCCGGGATCTTCGCAACGAGTTCCGGCTGCCGGCCGACGTGGTCGCCGCGAATCTGCCGGACGGCCGCGGTGCCCTGGCGCACGCTGGCGCACCGGGAGTGTCCGCGGTCGCCACGTCGTTCGCGCCGGCGCTGCGCTGGGCGGACCTTGCCTGGTTGCGGGAGCAGGTCGACCTGCCACTCGTGGTCAAGGGCGTGCTGGACCCGCGTGACGCGGTCGAGGCGGTGCGGATCGGCGCGGACGCGGTGGTCGTCTCCAACCACGGCGGCCGGCAACTCGACGGGGCGCCCGCCAGCATCACCATGCTGCCGGAGGTCGTCGACGCGGTCGGCGACCGGTGCCAGGTGCTGCTGGACAGCGGCATCCGGAGCGGCACCGACGTGCTGCGGGCGCTCGCGCTGGGGGCGGCCGGGGTTCTGGTCGGCAGGCCGCTGCTCTGGGCGCTGGCCGTCGGTGGTCAGAGCGCGGCCCGGGACGCGCTGGCCCTGCTCGCCGCCGAGCTGACCGACGCGCTGACCCTGGCCGGCTGCCCCGACCCGGCGGCGGCGGGAGACCTGCGCACGGTCGAGATGGGCTGAGCAACGACCGGTTCAACTCGTGGGTTGACACACCGCGTTCACCGGCTGGCAATGCGCGACGGCCTGCGTACCGCCGTCCTGGGTGGACGGTCATAATGGGCCACATGGTTGCCTGGGAGTACGCCCTGCTCGTCCGCCGCTATCAGGGACAGGGCCGCAATTTCCATGTCTCGTTCGTCTGGTACGCCCCGGACGGGTCACGCAAGGACATCACGGCCTTCGGTGACACCGCCATCGCGCACCTCAATATCGCCGGCCGGGAGGGGTGGGAGTTGGTCTCCGCCGCCGAAGACGTGAACAACGTCCAGGGCAGCACCGAAGTCCACCGCTACCACCTCAAGCGTCCCCTGGCCTGAGGTGCGCAGCTGACTCGAAGAGCGATATACCGCTGAGTCATAACTATGACTCAGCGGTATATCGCTCATTCAGGCGAGTGCCACCGGCGGCGTTACGCCCAGTGATCCCGGCGCCTCGGTGTCCGTGAGCCGCCCGGACGAGCTGTCAGGCCAGGTCGATGGCCGGGTAGAGCG
Organism: Micromonospora sp. DT201; assembly: GCF_049841575.1. NCBI lineage: Bacteria > Bacillati > Actinomycetota > Actinomycetes > Micromonosporales > Micromonosporaceae > Micromonospora > Micromonospora sp. DT201. The sequence goes on from NZ_JBNCKP010000004.1 coordinate 397,125, forward strand.
GGTGCGGGGCCAGCAGATCGGTGGCCTGGCGGGCGATCTTGTCGGCCAGGTCGGGGTCGAGGACGTACTTGGCCTTCGAGGCCGTGCCGTCGGCGTTGGCGCCGGCGGTGGTCTGGGCCAGCACGGTGTGGATCAGCTCCGCGGTCTGGTCCATCTCGGCGGTGCCCAGGCCGCGGGTGGTCAGTGCCGGGGTGCCGATCCGGATGCCCGACGTGTACCAGGCCCCGTTCGGGTCCTGCGGGACCGAGTTGCGGTTGGTGACGATGCCCGAGTCGAGCAGCGCCTGCTCGGCCTGCCGGCCGGTGAGCCCGTAGCCGGACACGTCGATCAGCACCAGGTGGTTGTCGGTGCCGCCGGTGACCAGCTTCGCGCCCCGGCGCAGCAGCCCTTCGGCGAGGGCCTGCGCGTTGTCGACGATCCGCTGGGCGTAGTCGGCGAAGTCGGGGCGGCGGGCCTCCGCGAGGGCGACCGCCTTGGCGGCCATCACGTGCGGCAGCGGGCCACCGAGCACCATCGGGCAGCCCCGGTCCACCTGGTCGGCCAGCTCCGGCTGGCAGAGCACCATGCCGCCGCGCGGGCCGCGCAGCGACTTGTGGGTGGTCGTGGTGACGATGTGCGCGTGCGGCACCGGGTCGAAGTCGCCAGTGAACACCTTGCCCGCGACCAGGCCGGCGAAGTGCGCCATGTCGACCATGAAGGTGGCGCCGACCGAGTCGGCGATCTCCCGCAGGATCCGGAAGTTCACCTTCCGGGGGTACGCCGAGTAGCCGCCGACCAGGATCAGCGGCTTGAACTCGCGGGCCACCTCGGCCACCCGGTCGTAGTCGATCAGGCCGGTCGTCGGGTCGGTGCCGTAGCTGCGCTGGTCGAACATCTTGCCGGAGATGTTCGGCCGGAAGCCGTGGGTGAGGTGGCCGCCAGCGTCCAGCGACATGCCGAGCATCCGCTGGTTGCCCAGCTCCCGCCGCAGGGCGAACCAGTCGGCCTCGGTGAGATCGTTGACCTGGCGGACCTGGGCCTTCTTCAGCGCGGGGGACTCCACCCGGTCGGCCAGCACCGCCCAGAACGCGACCAGGTTGGCGTCGATGCCCGAGTGCGGCTGCACGTACGCGTGCGCGGCACCGAACAGCTCCCGGGCGTGCTCGGCGGCGAGTGCCTCGACGGTGTCGACGTTCTGGCAGCCGGCGTAGAAGCGGCGCCCGACGGTGCCCTCGGCGTACTTGTCACTGAACCAGTTGCCCATGGCCAGGAGCGTCGCCGGGGAGGCGTAGTTTTCGCTGGCGATGAGCTTGAGCGACTCCCGCTGGTCGGTCAGCTCGGCGCCGATGGCGTCGGCCACCCGTGGCTCGACAGCCCGGATCACCTCAAGGGCACTACGGAATGCGGTGGACTCGGCGTTGCGCGACATGCGACCTCCAACAGACGTGCGGGAAGGCCCAGGCGCTCGGCAAACGTCCTCGTGACGGGGCCGCTCCCCGATGGTTGTCCATCCCAACGCGCCAGTAACGGCCCGGTGTGATCCTACCGGGCTGGCCGGGGCCGTCCCGGGCGGACCTCCGTACACCGGCGACCGGAGGGTTGGGCGGTCGACGTCGGGCACACGGTGGGGAGCGGTTACCGCTGCCGGTAACGAGTTGAAGGGTGATCAGGCGGTCACCGCGTCGATCGCCTTCTTGATCGCCTTCGGAGCGGTGGGGGTGCGCGGGGCGTCCGCCCGTAGCGCGATCATCCTCTCGCCGATCTCCTGCAACTGCTTGCGACCCAGGGCGTCGCGGACCTTGGGGAACCACTCCTCCTCTTCCTCCTCGACGTGGTGGGTGACGTTCTCGATCAGCACCGTCGTCTTGGCGTTGAAGCGTTCATCGGTGGCATCCATGCTTCTGCCGCTGGCTCGCCGGCCCCTCCTCGGCATCCTGGAAGGCCTTGAACAGGCGGCGCATCTCCTTGTGGTCCTCTTTGAGCAGGACGATGGCATCGGTCGACACGGGTATGACCTCCCTGATCTCGTCTGGTGTGAATCCGGTACCCAGCAGGTCAAATGCGGAAACAGTGGATATCAGCCGCTCAGGCGGTGGCCAGCGTTCCGGGGATCTCGTCGAGCAGCTCCCGGGCGAGGAAGCCGATTCGGCCGTACCGGGGGACCAGACGTTGGCCGCTCACCGCGTGCGCGAACGAGCCCCAGCAGGCGGCCTGTGCCGGGTCCGCGCCGCGCGACAACAGCCCCGCCAGCAACCCGGCGAGCACATCCCCGCTGCCGGAGGTGCCCAGCCCGGCGTCGCCACTCTCCTCCCGCCAACCACGCCCGTCCGGGGCGGCCACGTGCCCGTAGAGCGAGACGACCGCCTCGTACCGGACGGCCAACTCGGCCGCCTCGGCGTCCAGGTCGTCGCCCGGGTCGCGCCCGAGCAGGTGCCTGGCCTCGGTGACGTTCGGGGTGAGCACCACGGGCCGGCCCGAGCCGACCAGCAGGTCCGGTGCGTGGCTGAGCGCACCGAGGGCGTACGCGTCGAGCACCAGCGACGTCTGCGGCCGGGCAGCGTCCAGGACCAGGCTCAGCAATCGGTTGGTCTCGTCGATCGCCTTCAGCCCGGGCCCGACAGCCACCACGTCGGCCTGAGCGACCAACTCGTCGAGCTGGCCGTTCCGGTCTGCGGCGACCGCGCCGTCGGGGGTCTCCGGCAGCCCGACCACCAGTGCCTCGGGCACCTGGATGCTCAGCGTGGCGGCGGTGGACTCGGCGGCGGCGAGCTGGAGCACCCCGGCACCGGCGCGCAGCGCGGCCACCCCGGCGAGCAGCACCGCACCGGGGGTGAAGCGTGACCCGCCGACCACCAGCACGGTGCCCCGGCTCTCCTTGCCACCGATCGGCACCGGAAGCGCCCAGTCCCGTAGCAGCCCCGGCGTGATCACCTTCACCTCAGACCGGTTCGGCATGGATCTCGTCCTCCCTGGTCGGCTGGGCGCCCTGCCGCTGCAGGTGGCCAACCTCGTTGAATCCGCCCAGCATCAGTTGATCCTGCTCGGCGGCGGACCAGTCGGTGATCGAGCAGTTGGCGATCACGTGCTCGCGGGTCAGCGCCATCAGGTCCGACTCGGTCAGCCCTTCCACCAGGTAGCGCAGCAGGAAGACCAGCGCGTCATGGCCAAAGAGCAGGACACGCTGGCCCTCGTGGTCCCGGCGCAGGTCGCCGAGGAGTGTCCGTAGCCGCAGCGCCACGTCGGTCCAGGACTCTCCACCCGGCGGCCGGTAGTAGAACTTGCCGAGTCGGGCCCGGCGTTCGGCCTCGTCGGGATACCGTCGGCGCACCCCGTGCCCGGTCAGGCCGTCGAGGATGCCCAGCTCCCGGTCGCGGAGCCGCTCGTCCCGGCTCACTGGCACCCCGGTGCCGTGCAGCGCCAACTCGGCGGTGGAGACTGCCCGCAGGTACGGCGACACCACCGCCACGTCCGGTCGGCGGTCCGGGGGCAATCCGGTCAGCCAACGGCCGGTGGCCCGGGCCTGCTCCTCGCCGGTGGGGGAGAGCGGCACGTCGGCGTCGCGGTGACTGAGCCCGATCAGCTCTTCGCCGGACGCCTCGGCGTGCGTCGCCGCCACGTTCGCGGTGCTCTCACCGTGCCGGATGATCCAGAGCGTCGCCAGTTCCGCCATGCCGATCCCCTACCCGGGCGTCGGCGGCGGTAACCGCACCCGCTTAGCCGCGCCGTTGCAGCAGGGCGACGGTGATCCCCGTCGCGTGGGTCACCTGAACAACCTGGTAACGCTCGGTGAGCACGGCGGCCTGCTTCTTCGGCAGCCCGGTCAGCGGCGCGTCGGTGATCGTCGGCAGCAGCACCCAGATGCGCGGCTCGTCCCGCAGACAGCTCGCCGGGTCGGCACACGCCGCCCCGAACAGCTCGTTGCGCTGTGCCGCGGACCGCTGCTCGAAGACGTTGCGCGGCGCGATGTCCGCCGGGAGGTAGTAGCGCACCCCGGGTTCGTGCATCCACCACCAGGCGCCGCCGGCGACGAGGCCGTCACCAGGCTGGTAGCCGGCCTCGACGATCCGTGCCGCCTCGGAGTAGGACAGCGGCTTGAACGCCCGTGCCTGCGGGTAGGTGTACCAGCCGTGCGAGTACTCCCCGCGCAGCGCGAGCTGACCGGGCACGGACAGGGCGGCGACGACCACGAGCGCCGCCGCCACCAGTGGGGCGCGGCGCAACACGGCGATCCCGGTACCGGCGAGCACAGCCCACGCCGGCAGCAGGAACAGCAGGTACTTGGAGAAGAAGTAGTTGACGTCGTTGGTCGAGGCCACCAGGATCACCGGCACCGGCAGCACGGCGACCAGCGCCGCGCTCACCGTCCGGGCGACGTCGCGGCGCAGGTGGGTGAGCACGCCCACCGCGGCCAGCGCGGTGACCGCGACGGCGAGCAGCGTCGAGCCGTATGCCTGCTCCCAGACCGTCCAGGGCGGGATGTCCGGGATCCAGCTGATCTGCCGTCCGGCCTGCCGCATGCCCCGCAGGATCACCGGCGTCGCGATCGCCACCCCGCCGGCGGCACCCAGCGCGAACCAGGCCAGCGACCACCAGCGGCGCTCCCGCCAGCAGTGGATCAGAACGGCAGTCCCGTGCCCGAGCAGCAGGGTCAGCGCCACCACGTTCGTCAGGCCGATGCCGGCCACCGCGAGCGCGTACGCCGCCCAGCGCAACAACCCCGGCCGCTCCAGTGCGCGGAGTAGGAACAGGGTGGCCGCCGCCGCGGCGAGGACGACGAAGGCGTACGAGCGGGTTTCCTGCCCGAACCGGGTGACCGTCGGCACCACGGCGAAGACGAACCCGGCGGCGACACCCGTCGTCTGGTCGAAGAGCCGCCGCCCCACCAGCGCCACGCAGGCAGTGGCGAGGATCATGGCCAGCGCCGACGGCAGTCGCACTGCGGCGGGGCCGGTGCCGACCAGCATCGTCCAGCCGTGCATGAACAGGTAGTAGGCACCGTGCACGGCGTCGACGTTCGCCAGCATGCCCCGGATCTGCCCGGTGGAGCGGGCCGCCACGTTGATGGTGACCAACTCGTCGTGCCACATCTCCGGGCTGCCGAGGCGCCACCCGACGGCGAGCGCGGCGAACGCGGTCGGCCAGAACCAGACGCTGAGCGCCAGCCGGCGGGCGAGGACGACCGCCTGACGGGCCGGCCCGTCGGCGGACCGGGGCGGACTCCCCGCGTCGGTCTGCGCGGGATGCGCGTCTGTGGCGACGGCGCGGTCTGACATTGGCGTCCGATCCGGGGGCGGGGAGCTACGGGCGCGACGATGATAGCGCTCGCCGCGGTCGGCGTCGGACCGTCGTCGGCGCGGTGGAGGTGGCCGCCCGGCCGGTTCGGCGATGGTCGATCGCGGGGGCGAGCCTGATAATGTGGCCGCGCCTGTCGAGCTTTTCCACCACGCACAGTGAGGCCTGCCGACCCAATGATTGTCGACATTATGCTGCCGTACTACGGAAGTGTGCCCCTCATGCAGGCGGCGGTGCGCAGCGTGATGGCGCAGAGTGACCCTGGGTGGCGCCTCACCGTGGTCGACGACGGCACCGCGCCGGGGGTGCCCGAGTGGTTCGCCGGCATCGACGATGAGCGGGTCAACTACCAGCGCAATGAGCGCAATCTTGGGATCACCGCCAACTACCGCAAGTGCGTCGGTCTCGCCGAGCACGAGTACCTGGTGATCATGGGCACGGACGACATCATGCACCCCAACTACATCGCCACCGTGCGATCGGTGATCGAGCAGTACCCGGGCGTCGGCATGGTCCAGCCGGGGGTCGAGGTCATCGACGCCGAGGGCACGGTGGTCAACACGATCGTCGACGAGGCCAAGCGGCGTCTGTACGCCCCCCGGATCGACTCCCGCGAGCTGATGGGAGGTGAGGACCTGGCGGCCAGCCTGCTGCGCGGCTGCTGGTTCTACTTCCCGTCGATCTGCTGGCGGACGGACGCGCTCAAGGCCGTCGACTTCCGCGACGAGTTCCAGGTTATTCAGGATCTGGCTCTGGTGATCGACCTGATCCAGCGCGGTGAGCAAATGGCGATCGACAACACGCTGTGCTTCCAGTACCGGCGGCACGCGGTCAGCAAATCCGCTGCCGACGCCGTCAACGGTTCCCGGTTCACCGAGGCGCGGGCGTACTTCATCGATGTCGCCCGGCGGATGGACGAGCAGGGCTGGCCCCGGGCGGCCCGGGCGGCCCGCCGATACACCTCGTCCCGGCTGCACGCCATCACCATGCTGCCGACGGCGGTCCTCTCGGGCAAGATGGCCGGCGTACGCAGCCTGTCCCGGCATGCGTTCGGGCCGGGCCGATGAACGACGAGAGCCAGGAGGAAGCCATGATCGTCACACCACGACGCCCGGCGGAGGACGCAGGTCACGCACTGCGGGTGGTGGTGCTCGGCGGCACCGGCTTCCTCGGCCGCCCCATCTGCCGCGCGCTTGCTGATCAGGGCCACGCCGTGGTCGCCATCGCACGCAACCCGAAGACCATCGGCCCGGGCGTCGTGGTCCGCGCACTGGACCTGGCCGCCGCCGACGTCGACGAGATCACCGCGGTGCTGCGTGACCTCGACCCGGACGTGGTGATCAACGCGGCGGGCGGGATGTGGGGGCTGAGCGAGGCGCAGATGCTCGCGGTCAACGTCACCCTGGTCGAGCGGCTCACGGAGGCCGCGGGCCGACTGCCCCGGCGGGCCCGGGTGGTCCAGATCGGCAGTGTGCACGAGTACGGGCTGGTCCCGGTCGACACCTCGATGTCCGAGCAGATGACCCCCGCGCCGGTGATGCCGTACGGCGAGTTCAAGCTGCGCTGCACTGCGGCGATCACCGAGGCGGACCGACAGGGCCGGATCGAGGGCGTCACGCTGCGGGTGGGCAACGTCATCGGCGCGGGCCAGCCCGGGCACAGCCTGCTCGGGGTGGTCGCGAGCCGGCTGCGCGACGCCCAGCGGGCCGATGAGCGGGCGCGGCTGGAGTTGGCACCGCTCGGTTCCCGACGCGACTTCATCGGCATCAGCGACGTGGTCGCCGCCGTGCTGCTGGCCACGACCCGCCCCGACGCGGCCGGCCGCGTGATCAACATCGGGCGGGGGGTGGCCTCCAGTGCGCGTGATATGGTCCGACTCCTCATCGACGTGAGTGAGGTGCCGACCGACCTGGTCGAGGCCGAGCACACCGGCCCCGCCGAGACCAACTGGCAGCGGCTCGACGTCGGGCTGGCAGCTGAGGTGCTCGGCTGGTCGCCGAGCGATGATCTACACACCGAGATGAAGCAGTTGTGGGAGCACGCCGGCGCCGAGGTGCCCGCCTGATGGCCGAGAGGGTCCTGACCTCATGACTACCCCCGCCCTGGTCCGGTCCCGTGGCACGCTTGCCGACCTGCTCTCCGGCCGCAGCAACGGCATCGGGCTGATCCGGCTCTGCCTCGCCGTCGGCGTCGTGCTCTCGCACTCCAAGCCGCTCGGCTTCGGTGCCCACGACCTCGGCTACTACCTGACCGGTCGGCAGACCAACGTCGGCACCATGGCCGTCTACGGCTTCTTCGTGCTCTCCGGCTTGCTGATCACCCGCAGCGCCCGTCGTACCGGTTTGATCCGCTACGCCTGGCACCGGGCCCTGCGCATCTTCCCCGGGCTCTGGGTCTGTCTGCTGATCAGCGCGCTGGTGATCGCCCCGCTGGTCGCGCTGCGCGAACACGGCACCATCGGCGGCTTCTTCGACAACCCCTGGGACCGGGGCGGCCCGCTGGCCTACCTGCAGGCCAACTGGTGGACCGGCGTCCGTCAGTACGGCGTCCGGGACCTGTTCACGGAGACCACCCCGTGGGGGGAGAAGGTCAACTACAGCGTCTTCAACGGCGCCCTGTGGTCGCTCAAGTACGAGATGTTCTGCTACGTCGTGGTGGGCGTGCTGGCGGTGACCGCGGTGCTGCGCAACGCCCGCCGGTTCGTGCTGTTCCTGACCGTCGCGCTCTACCTGAACATCGTGCACGACTGGGTGAGCTCCGGGCACTTCAGTGGCCCGATGTCGACGGCGAGTTGGAGCTTCAACTCGCCCCTGGTCGGCGGGATGACCTTCTACTACATCGTCTACCTGGGCTTCCTCTTCGCCTTCGGCGCGACCATGGACCTCTACCGGGAGCGGGTGCCGATCAACGACGCGCTGGGCATCGGCTCGGCGGTGGCGCTCGGGTTGTCGCTGCTCTTCGGTGGCTTCTTCGCCATCGGGCTGCCGGCGTTCGCGTACCTGCTGGTCTGGCTGTCGGTGCGGATGCCGCGTCAGTTGCACTGGGTGGGTCGCAAGAACGACTACTCGTACGGCATCTACATCTATGGGTTCGTCTTCCAGCAGGTGATGACGAGCCTTGGTTGGAGCCGCTGGGGGTACGTGCCGTTCGCCGCGATGTCGGTCGCTGTCGCCTTCGCCGCCGCGTTCCTCTCCTGGAAGCTTGTCGAGCGGCCGGCGCTGCGGTTGAAGGACTGGACGCCGGGCTTCGTGGCCCGTCGGTCGTCGCAGCGGGTGCCGGTCGACGAGCAGACCGCGGTGGCCGAGGAGCCGCCCGGGACACCGCCGGCGCAGGTCGGTGGCCCGACCCAGGAGTTGCCGCAGCAGCCCGCCACGCTGGTCTCCGGCCGGTAGCCGTCCTGACCGCCTCGGCGAATCGCCGCGCGCCAATTGGCAGGAGCCGGCGCGGTCTCATGGCCGGTAGCTGATCTTCGGCACCCAGATGGTCGTGTCAAAGGAGGCCGTTCCGTTCTGGTGCTGGTGGAAGCGCAGTGTGTCGCCAGCGGCCACGGTCAGCTCGATCGGCGGGAACGGGACCTTGGCCGCGGGGCCCACCTTCTGTCTTCCGGTGGCGGGCCAGACGTTCACCGAGTTGCGGGTAAGCCGGACCAGCACGCCATCGGCGTCCGGACCGTTGTCGATGTGAAGGTCACCGAGCGCCGACGTGATCCGAACCGTGCCGGCCCGTGGAGCGACCCAGGCTCGGACCGACTCGCGGTTGCCGTCGGCGTGTTGCGAGACCGAGCCGATCTGCAGGTGCGATCCCGTGCCCTGCCAGCGCTGATGTGTGGCGTCCCAGGTCATCGGTGTGTAGTCGACGCCGTCGTACTCCTCGTACCTCCACTGGCTCGCGCCCTGTTTGCTGCCGAAGTCACCGCTACCGGACCAAGTGATCCGACTGCTGCCGGTGTAGGTCAACGTCGGCAACCACGTGGTGGCGTCGTAGGCTGAGGAGCCGTTCTGGCCGACGTGGAAGGCTATGCGGTCGCCGGCAGCGACCGTCACGTCCACCGGCTGGAAGGGCAGGGTGCTTGCTGGTCCGACCAGCTCGTAGCCGGTGGCCGGCCAGACCGGCGTCTTGTTCTTGACGATCTTCACGCGGACGCCGTCCGCTCCGGGGCCACCGCTGGTGCGGATGCCATCGAGGCCAGCGCCGATGCGGATCGTGCCGGCGCGTGGCGCCTTCCACACTTTTACCGAGTCGCGGTTGCCGTCCGGGTACCAGTTGATCGAGTCCAGCAGGGAGAAGGTCGCGGTGCCGTGCCAGCGTTGGTCGGTGTCCACCCATCGCATGTCGGTGTACCTGGTGCCGTCGTACTCCTGGTAGCGCAGCCCGTTCTCGTCCTGCTTCTTGCTGGCGTCGGTGCTCAGGCTGACGGTGTTGCGGTCAAACCCCGCGGCGTTGAGGGTCACCTTCTGCCGGTACAACCAGCGCAGGTCCTTGCTGACGCTGACCCCGTTGTGCGGCCAGCGGAAGAAATAGCCGTAATAGACGTAGAATTCCCGCCCCACGACGCCGTTGGTCGAGCCGTCCGCGCCGACGATCGTCTCGTACGGCTGAAGAGTGGGCTTCTTGTTCGCGTTGCTGCTCAGCATCGACGACGGCGTGTCGAATCGGGCTGGATCGTCGCCGATCGCGAGGAAGATGCCCTGACCTTGGCCCCCACTGCTACCGGTGAGCAGGTACTTCCCGAGGTAGGTGCTGTAGGCGGCAGCGCCATGGCTGTCGTAGTTGTTGGTCGGGCTGGCACCGACGACCTCGGTGGCCCGCCCATGCATGCCGGGCTCGCTCCAGGTGCCGTTGTAGTACTTGGTCCACGGGCTGACCGTGCCGCGCTTGGCGGCGTCGATCACAGTGGCGACCGAGGCGCGGGCGACGACCGGCATGCCGAACTCGGTGAAGTAGACGTGGAAGTAGCCGTCCTTGAGCACATACGGCATCCCCCCGATGTTGCCGGTCGAACCGTCGGGTGCCTTGTCCCGGGCCGCAAGCGTCTTACCCAGCAATGTGAAGTGCTCCCCGTTGTCCGTGGAGTACGCCAGCCCTCCGGCCCACCAACCAGACGTCTGCGGGTCAGCATTTTCGATGTGACAGAACGCGAGCAGGTGGCCCTCCGGCGTCCGGTACATGCTCGCGATCCACCACCGCCCGTCGAGGCCGTGCGGATTGCGGAACCGGTTGGCCGTCGAGTCGGCGTACACCTTCACCTGGGCGGGACGGGCGAGGTCGCCGCGGAACTTCTGCACCTTCTGGCCAAAATAGGAGGAGTGATAAAAGTCGAACTGGTTGCCATTGGGCACCACGGACAGGCTGGCATCCAGAGCGGTGGGCTCACCGATCCGATCGAAGTCGGCAGGACTCATCACCAACTCGGCCTGGTCGAGAGTGAACTTCGGCTCATAGTCGTAGCTGATCCGCGGATTCCACGAGAGCCTGTCGTAAGACCCCGTGCCACCTTGGCTCGCGTGGAACAGCAGGACATCGCCGGCGTTGACGAAGGTCGTAAACACGTGCTGCGCCATGAACCCAGGTCGCACCTGCTGGTAGTCGGCTGACGGCCACACCTTGCTCGTCGTGCTGCCGCTGCGTTTGCGCACGAAGGTCCGGACCCCGTCGACGTTCGTGATGTCGGGGTCGATGTAGGACTGGTGATCCATGGTGCCGCGCACCGTGACGGTGCCACCCCGTGGCGCCGTCCAGGCGATGACCGCGTCGTTGGTGTCCGGGTGCAGCCCCGTGCTACTGATGACGCAGAACTCGCAGTTGCCCCGCCACCAATTCCGCGCGGGCTCCCACACCATCGGCGTGTAGGAGGTGCCGTCCCACTGCAGGTAGGACCACTGGCTCGCTCCCTGAATGGTGGAGAACCCCTGCGCGAACTGATAGTCGTCCGGTACGGCGGTGGGTGCGGCCTCGGCTGGTGCCGGGTGCAATGAGGGAGCGGCGACCGGGCCCGCGGCGAGGAGCACCAGCGCCAGCGCCAGCACCAGCACCATTGGCCCACGACGCGACAGTGCACGAAGGATGATCACGTAGGCCCCACCGGCTAGTGTTGATTTCGCACACTTTAGTCGATCATCCTGGCTCTGCGTCACCCCCCTGGCGCGTGCTCGTCGCGCGCCAAGTGCGGCGCAGACGCCCCTGCGCGTCGTACGGTGTGGGGCGTGGCGACGGCGGCGGAGGAAATCCAGGTGGGGGAGCGGCTGGTCCGTGTCTCCAGCCCCGACAAGCCGTACTTCCCGGAGCGTGGGCTGACCAAGCTGGACGTGGTCCGCTACTTCCTCGCGGTGGGTGACGGGATCCTGCGCGCGTTGCGGGACCGGCCGACGATGCTGGAACGCTGGCCACGCGGCGTCTTCGAAGGGGCGACGATCGCCACCCGGCAGACCAACCGGGGCGACGCGTTCTATCAGAAGCGGCTGCCGGCGGGCGCGCCCGAGTGGGTGCGCACCGCACACATCACCTTCCCCAGCGGTCGCACCGCCGACGAGGTCGCACCGAGCGAGTTGGCCGTGGTGATCTGGGCGGCCAACCTGGGCACCCTGCGTTTCCACCCGTGGCCGGTCAGCGCCGCCGACGTGGAACGCCCCGACCAGCTGCGCATCGACCTCGACCCGATGCCCGGCGTGGGCTTCGAGCAGGTGGTGCCGGTCGCCCGGGAGGTGCGCGCGTTCCTCGCCGAGCTGGGCCTGACCGGCTACCCGAAGACCACCGGCGGGCGGGGCCTGCACGTCTACCTGTCGATCGAGCCACGGTGGAGCTTCGGCGACTGCCGGCGGGCGGTGCTCGCGTTGGGCCGGGAGATGCAGCGCCGGCTGCCGGAGCTGGTCACCACCACCTGGTGGCGCGACCAGCGGGACCGGCCGGTCTTCGTCGACTACAACCAGATGTCCCGCGATCACACGATGGCCTCGGCGTACTCGATCCGGCCGACGCCCAAAGCCCTGGTGTCGGCGCCATTGGAGTGGGCCGAGCTGGACGACGCCCGACCGGAGGACTTCGACGTGTTGTCCGTGCCGGCCCGCTTCGCCGAGCGCGGCGACCCGCACGCCGGCCTGGACAGCGAGCGGCACTCGCTGGAGCCGCTGCTGGAGTTGGCCGACCGGGAAGGTCTGGAAGCCCCGCCCGAACGGTGACCGGCCAGGGCCTATTGCCAGGGGCTCTGCGTCCCGCCGAACTCCTCGAAGACGAGCCAGGAACGCGTCGACAGCACCCCGGCGATGCGCTGCACCCGGTCCAGTACGACGTCCCGCAGGGCGGCGTTGTCCGGAGCCCGGACCAGGGCCAACACGTCGTGCTCGCCGCTGAGTAACGCGACGTGCTCGACGTAGCGGACCCGGGCCAGCTCGGCCGACACCTCCCGCCAGGTGTTCTGTTCGATCGTCAACGCCATGTACGCCGAGGTGCCCAGCCCGGCCGCCTCGGGCGCGACCTCGGCCCGGAACCCGGTGATCACGCCGTCGCGCAGCAACCGCTCCACCCGCGCGTACGCGTTGGTGCGGGAGATGTGGATCCGGTCGGCGAGGGTGCGTACCGACGTTCGACCGTCACGGACCAGCTCGTCGAGGATCCGCCGGTCCACCTCGTCGAGGGCTCGGGCCGATCGTCCCGATCCCGCTGCCCGGCCTGCTTCGTCGGGGGTCTCCTGGCTCACAGATGAGTCCTCAGCATGCCAACCGTCCCGCCTTTCGCGTGGATCTTGAGTCAATCATCCGACTAGCGGAAGCATAGGCTCACCACACGTCCCAGGAGGTTCCGCCGTGACGACCACTCCCCAGGCGGTCCGCAGGGCATCCCCGCGCACCCGTCGAGCGGCCACCCCGCCCGACCCGGCGCGCCCGCTGCTGCCGGACGCCGAGCCGGTCCGCCTGCTCGACAAGAGCGGCACCCCGCTGCCCGCCCGCACCGACTATCCGGAGCCACCCGTCGAGGTGCTGCGCGAGCTGTACCGCCGGATGGTGCTCGGCCGCCGGTTCGACACCCAGGCGACCGCCCTGACCAAACAGGGCCGTCTCGCCGTCTACCCGTCCTCACGGGGCCAGGAGGCGTGCCAGGTCGGCGCGGTCCTCGCGGTCCGCGACAGCGACTGGGTCTTCCCCACCTACCGTGAATCGATGGCTTTGGTTGCCCGGGGCATCGACCCGGTCGAGGTGCTCACCCTGCTGCGCGGCGACTGGCACTGCGGCTACGACCCGACCGAGGTACGGACCGCACCGCAGTGCACCCCGCTCGCCACGCAGTGCGTGCACGCCGCCGGGCTGGCGCACGGCGAGGCGTACCAGGGTCGCGACACCGTGGCGCTGGCCTTCATCGGTGACGGCGCGACCAGCGAGGGCGACTTCCACGAGGGGATCAACTTCGCCGCCGTGTTCAAGGCGCCGGTGGTCTACTTCGTGCAGAACAACCGCTACGCCATCAGCGTCCCGCTGTCGCGGCAGACCGCCGCGCCGTCGCTTGCCTACAAGGGCGTCGGCTACGGCGTGCCCAGCGAGCAGGTCGACGGCAACGACCCGGTGGCGGTGCTCGCCGTGCTCACCCGCGCGGTCGCCCACGCCCGGGCCGGCAACGGGCCGTTCCTGGTCGAGGCGCACACCTACCGGATGGAAGCGCACACCAACGCCGACGACGCCAGCCGCTACCGCGACGGCGCCGAGGTCGACGCCTGGCGTGACCGGGACCCGATCGCCCGGTTGGAGACCTACCTGCGTGCCCGCGGGGTGCTCGACGACGCGGCGGTCGCCGAGGTCGCCGAGCAGGCCGAGGCGTACGCGGCGGACCTGCGGACCCGGATGAACGAGCAGCCCACCGTCGACCCGCTGAGCCTCTTCGACCACGTCTACGCCCAGCCCACCCCGCAGCTGATCGAACAGCGCGAGCAGGTCCGCGCCGAGTTGGCCGCCGCTCGCGACGAGGAGGGTGACGCCTGATGGCCACCACCATGGCCAAGGCGCTCAACGCCGCGCTGGCCGACGCCCTTGCCGCCGACGATCGAGTCGTCGTCTTCGGAGAAGACGTCGGCCAACTCGGCGGCGTCTTCCGGATCACCGACGGCCTGCAGGCCCGTTTTGGCGAAAACCGCTGCTTCGACACGCCCCTCGCCGAGGCCGGCATCGTCGGCTTCGCCGTCGGTCTGGCCATGTCCGGGCTGCGGCCGGTGGTCGAGATGCAGTTCGACGCGTTCGCGTACCCGGCGTTCGAGCAGATCGCCTCGCACGTGGCGAAGCTGCGCAACCGGACCCGGGGCGCGCTGAGCGTGCCGATCGTCATCCGAGTGCCGTACGCCGGCGGGATCGGCGGGGTCGAGCACCACTGCGACTCGTCCGAGGCGTACTACGCGCACACCCCCGGATTGAAGGTGGTCACCCCGGCGACCGTCGAGGACGCGTACTCGCTGCTGCGCGAGGCGATCGACGACCCCGACCCGGTGGTCTTCATGGAGCCCAAGAAGCTCTACTTCGCCAGCGACGAGGCGCAGCTTCCGGCCCGCACCGAGCCGTTCGGCCGGGCCGTCGTACGCCGTCCGGGACGCGACGCCACCCTGGTGGCGTACGGGCCGGCGGTGCCGGTCGCGCTGGAGGCCGCCGAGGCCGCCCGCGAGGAGGGCTGGGACCTGGAGGTGGTCGACGTGCGCACCATCGTGCCGTTCGACGACGCCACCATCACCGCCTCGGTTCGGCGCACCGGTCGGTGCGTGGTGATCCAGGAGGCGCCCGGCTTCGCCGGGGTCGGCGCGGAGATCGCCGCCCGGGTGCAGGAACGCTGCTTCCACGCCCTGCACGCCCCGGTGCTGCGGGTCGCCGGGCTGGACATCCCGTACCCGGCGCCGATGCTGGAGCACACCCACCTGCCCGGCGTGGACCGGGTGCTCGACGCGGTGGCCCGGTTGCAGTGGGACGACCAGCCGGACGCGCGCTGGGCGGCGCAGGGCAGCGCGGCATGACCACGGTCGAACGGACGCAGGTCTTCCTCCTACCCGATCTGGGCGAGGGGCTGAGCGAGGCCGAGATCGTCGAGTGGCGGGTCGCCGTGGGCGACGTGGTCACTGTCGACCAGAGCGTGGTCGAGGTGGAGACCGCCAAGGCGGTCGTCGACGTTCCCTGCCCGTACGCCGGCCGGGTCGTCACCCTGCACGGCGCGGCCGGTGAGGTACGCCCGGTCGGCCAGCCGTTGATCACCATCGCGCCGCTGGACGGTGGCGACGAGCCTGCCGGGCACGCCACCTACCGCGAGGAGGAGCGGGCCGGCTCCGGCAACGTGCTGATCGGGTACGGCACCGGGCACGGCAATGCCACCCGGCGTCGGCGTCGACCCCGCCTGGTGCTGGCCCCCGAACCGACCGATGCCCCTCCGGCCGGCGTGCCCAGCCCGGCCGGTGTGCCCAGCCCGGCCGGTGTGCCCAGCTCGACGGGCGGCACCGGCGCGGTTGCCGGCGGTGCTTCCGGTGGGGCCACCGGGTCCGGCGACCCGGTGCGGTCACCGAGTGCCCTGGTCATCTCGCCGATCGTGCGGCGGCTGGCCCGGGAGCGCGGCGTCGACCTGGGCTCGGTGCGTGGCAGCGGGCCCGGTGGGGTGATCCGCCGCGCCGACGTGGAGGCGGTGCTGACGGTGCCCGCCGCCCGGCTCGCCGCCGTTCCGGACCCGCACGTCGCGCCAGCCCCGACCGGGGACGGCGACGTGATCGTCCCGCTCACCGGCGTCCGCAAGGCGATCGCCGACAAGCTCTCCCGCAGCCGGCGGGAGATCCCGGAGGTGACCATCTGGGTCGACGTGGACGCCACTGGGCTGCTGGAGACCCGGGCCGCGATCAACGCGGCGACGCCCGACGCGCCCGTGAGCATCCTGGCGCTGCTGGCCCGGATCTGCCTCAGCGGTCTGCGCCGGTTCCCGCAGCTCAACGCCCGGGTGGACACCGAGGGTCAGCGGATCGTCCAGTCCGCCGGGGTGCACCTCGGCATCGCCGCCCAGACCGACCGGGGTCTGCTGGTGCCGGTGCTGCGCGACGCCCAACGGCTCACCACCGCGGAGTTGGCAGCCGAACTGGCGGCGACCACCGCCGCCGCGCGGGCGGGCAGCCTGCCGCCGGCCCGGCTGACCGGCGGCACGTTCACGCTCAACAACTACGGGGTGTTCGGTGTCGACGGCTCCACGCCGATCATCAACCACCCCGAGGCGGCTCTGCTCGGGATCGGGCGGATCGTGGACAAGCCGTGGGTGGTCGACGGGCAACTCGCCGTCCGCAAGGTGACCCAGCTCAGCCTCACCTTCGACCACCGGGTCTGCGACGGTGGAGTGGCCGGCGGCTTCCTGCGGCACGTCGCCGACTGCGTGGAGCGCCCCGCGCTGCTGATCGCCGCCGTCTGACGGCGTACCCCCGGCCCCGGCGTCGCCTGTGCGGCGCCGGGGCCGGCGCACGTCCGGGGTTTCCCGGCGGCGTCGTCGGGCCGGTTTCCCGGCGGGGTGACCGGTGCCGGGGTTTCCCGGCGGGGTGACCGGTGCCGGGGTTTCCCGGCGGCGTCATCGGGAAGTCGGCCGCGCCGGAGCGCACCAGACGCGTCGAAGGGAGCCGGCCCGTGGCGAACGAGATGCTGCTCAACTCGGTCCGGGTACGACGGCCCGCCTCGGCCGGCGCGCCCCTCTACTGCGACGCCCTGGAATACGGGCTGACCGGCGACGGCGCGACGAACGACCAGCCGGCGCTGGCCGCCCTCGTGGACCGGCTCGGCGCCGGCTACGCCGCAGACGGGCGGGCCCGGGTCATCTACTGCCCGCCGGGCATCTACTCGATCCGCGACGCGGGCACGGTGTGGCGCAGCGGTGTGTCACTGATCGGGGCCGGCCCGGCGGCGACCCGGTTCATGCTCAGCAACGAGGGCAACCGGGCCGACCCGACACCGTTGGCCTTCTGGACGACCGTGCAGCACGGTGCCGACCGGGACCGGCACATCGCCGACTGCACCTTCTCCGACTTCCAGATCGACGGCTCGGGTGTGGCGATGGCCGAGTACAACTACCTGGCCAAGGGGCTCGGCCTCCAGTACGTCGTGCGGGGCGTGTTCCGCAACCTCTACATCCACCACACCGCGGCCACCGGGCTGGGCTGCGACTTCCTCCAGGACTCGCTCATCGACGGGGTGGTGGTGGTCGGCTGCGGCCGACTGGACAACGGCGAGCAGATCGGCGGCGCCGGCATCGGGGTCGGCATCGGCGGCTGGGGCACGGTGGAGCGGCTGACCATCGCCAACTGCACCGCCCTGGCCAACGGCACCAACGGGATCTTCCTTGAGTTGCAGAAGAGCTACTGGCAACAGCCGCGCGGCTTCCGCATCGTCGGCTGCCACAGTGAGGGCAACCGGTTCGGCATCTCCGACTGGGGTGCCGACGGTCTGATCGTCTCCGCCTGCACGATGAGCGGCAACCTGGAGACCGGCTTCGACGTGTCGGCGCAGGGCACCTCGTCCGTGGCCGGCCGGGGAGGGCTGCTCACCGACTGTGTCATCGACGGCAACATGCGCGACGGCGTCCGCATCGGCAACAGCCCCGGCCCGTACACCGTCCGGGGCAACCGGATCAGCGGCAACGGCCGGTACGGCTATCACGCGCTCGACCTCGGGCGCGGCTACCAGGGCTCGATCCGCGACATCGTGATCGAGAGCAACGAGTTCTGGGCCAACGGGCTCGACGCGGTCCGGATCGATCACCAGATGACCGACGCGGTGCTGCTCAACAACCGGATCCGCAACAACGGGCGGCAGTGCGCCCAGGGCGCCGGCGGTGCCGGTGATGCCGTCCACTACGGCGAGCGGTGCCTGGTGGACCGGTCGGCCAACTGGCCGCACGACGGGCACCGGGGCAAGGTCCTGCGGGTCGGGCGAGCTGTTGCCATGGTGGCCTCGAACACCGGCGACGAACTCACCCTCGCCCCGGTCCGCCCGGACGCGTTGAGCGCGTGGAGCGGGGACGTCCCGCCACCGGGGTGCGGATACGAGCTGTCTGCCGCACCGCAGCGGCGGGCCGGTATCACCATCGACGCGCCGTTCGACTCGGCCACCATCCGGGGCAATCGGATCTGGGACAGCCACGAGGACCAGGCTCAGACGCATGGGCTGTGGGTCACCGAGCGGGGCAGTTGTGTGGACTGCCGGGTCGAGGACAACGACCTCGCCGGCAACGTCGACGACGGGATGCGGCTGGACACCCCGCCGGTGGGCGGACGCTGGCGTGACAACCACGTCGACAGCGACTGGAGCTGAGCGGCGGCCGGCGCCCCACAGCGACTGGACGACGAGCGGCGGCGACCGGAGTGGCCCGGCCGCCGCCGCTGTCATCGTGAGGTGGTCAGCCGGCCAGGCCGGCCACCGGGGTCGGGTCCAGCACGACCGTGGCCGAGCCCGACTGCGCGGGTGTGCCCGCGTCGGTGTACTCCGCGACGAACACGGCGGTCAGGTTGTCCGCACCGCTGTGCCCACCGTCGAGGAAGGTGGGAATGGTCCCGGAGCAACCCGTCGAGGTGGAGAGAGGGTGCCCGTGCTCGTCGTGCCCGAGCACGTAGGTGACCTTCACCTTGGAGCAGTCCACCGGCAGGTCGTCGGTGACCTTCACCTCGTACGCGACGGTCTGCCCGAACTGGAACGGCTGCCCGGCCTCCGGGGTGACGAACTCGACCACCGGCGCGGTCGGCCCGACCACCAGCGGCAGGGATGCCGAGGCGGACCGTCCGGTGCGGTCGGTCACCTTCAGCGTCGGCGTGTACGAGCCGTTCTCCGGGAACGTCCAGGTCGCGTTCGGAGCGGTGCTGTCCACCGAACCGTCCGCGTTGAAGTCCCACGCGTAGCTGAGCTTGTCACCGTCCGGGTCGGTGGTGCCGGCGCTGGAGAACGCGACGGTCAGCGGGGCCTGCCCAACGGTCGGCGTACCGCTGATCTTCGGGATCGGCGTCCGGTTGCCCCGGACGAAGTCGATCCGGGACAGCTGAGCATCCGGGTTCTGGGCGAAGTAGCCGTCACCGTACTCCAGTACGTAGAGCGCGCCGTCCGGGCCGAACTCCATGTCCATCGGGTTGTCCACCACCAGCGACGGCGCCACCGGACGGATGTCCGTCACGTCGCCGTCGGAGTCGAGGCGGAACTCCTTGATGTAGTCCCGGGTCCACTCGTAGAACAGCGGCACCCCGTCGTAGTACGCCGGCCAGCGGGTACGCGACGTGCTGGTCCCGTCGTAGTCGTACGCCGGGCCGCCCATCGGAGCGATGCCGCCGGTGCCCAGCTGCGGGAACTCGGCCGAAGGGGCGGCCGCGTACCAGACCTGCGGCTGCTCGACCGGCGGCAGCACGCGCTTACCGGTGTTGTGCGGTGAGTCGTTGACCGGGCGCTTGCAGTTGAACTTCGGCCCCGACTCGCCGGTGGCGAAGTCGTAGTCGCGGTAGGCGATCGTCGGTGTCACGCAGTACGGCCAGCCGTAGTTCGCCGGCTTGTCGACGAGCATCCACCGGCCGTGCCCGGCCGGGCCGCGCTCCGGGTTCGGGTTGGAGGCGTCCGGGGAGTAGTCGCCCACGTACACGTTGTCGGTGCGCCGGTCGACGGCGAACCGGAACGCGTTGCGCAGCCCCATCGCGTAGATCTCCGGGCGGGTCTGCGCCGTGCCCGGCTTGAACAGGTTGCCGGCCGGCACCGTGTAACCGCCACCGGCTTTCACCTTGATGCGCAGCAGCTTGCCGCGCAGGTCGTTGGTGTTGGCCGCGCTGCGCTGGGCGTCGAACGCCGGGTGGCGGTCGGCCCGCTCGTCGATCGGGATGTAGCCGTCGGAGGCGAACGGGTTGGTGTCGTCACCGGTCGACAGGTACAGGTTGCCCACGCTGTCGAAGTCGATCTGGCCGCCGACGTGGCAGCAGATGCCCCGGTCGGTCGGCACGTCGATGATCTGCTGCTCGCTGGCGAGGTTGAGCTTCATCCCGTCCAGCTTGAACCGGGACAGCCGCAGCGCGCCCTTGAACCGCTGCCAGTCCGCCTCGGTGCCGGTCTCCGGCGCGTCCCCCTCGTTGACGCCGGGGGTCGCCGGGTCGTCCACCGGCGTGTCCATCGGCGGCGAGTAGTAGAGGTAGACCCACTTGTTCTGGGCGAAGTCCGGGTCGATCGCGACCCCCTGCAACCCTTCCTCGTCGTGCTCGTACACGGGGATGTCGGCGGCGAGGGTGTTCAGCCCGGTGCGCGGGTCGTGGATGCGGACCTCGCCGGTGCGGGAGGTGTGCAGCACCCGCAGGTCGGGCAGGACGGCGAGGCTCATCGGCTCGCCCGGGAAGTCGTTCAGTGTCACTTTCTGGAAGCTGCTGTCCGGCGGCGCGGCCGGCGCTGCGGCCGCTGCCGACGGTGGTACGGCCAGACCGGCCGTCACCAGCAGCAGGGCGGACACGAATGCGGTCCTTTTCATCAGGTCGTCCCCCGAGGTGGTTTTCAGTACCGGAGTGAAGCGAGAAGGTCGAAGCCGACCCGGGCGGTGTCCAGGGCGTCGGCGGGGGAGCGTGGCGAGGTGCCCGCGTCGTCGCGCTCCACGATGTACTCCTCGATGCCGGCCTCCCGCTCGTGGGCGAAGATCCGACCGAAGTCGATGAGACCGTCCCCGAGGTCGGCGAAACCCCCCTCGACGTCGAGGTCCTTGACGTGCACCTGGCGGATCCGGCCGCGGTTGGCCTGGATCACGTCGATCGGGTCGTGTGCGCCCCGCCAGGTCCAGTAGAGGTCGAGCTCGAAGTGGACGAGCCGGGGGTCGGTCTGCGTGGTGAGGATGTCGAACCCGGTCGACCCGCCGGTCAGCGGCGTGAACTCGAGCTGGTGGTTGTGGTAGCCGAAGTCGAGCCCCGCACGCTCGGCGAGCCGACCGGCGCGGTTCAGGTCCCGGGCCAGGGCGCGGTAGACGGCGGGGTCCCGGATCGCCTGGCCGTTGGCGTCCCGACCGAAGTACGGGTGGACGATCTTCTTGCTGCCCAGGACGTTCGCGTCGGCGAGGGCGCGCTCCCAGGTGGCGTCGTCGAAGGGCTGCGGGATGCCGGTGTGCCCGGAGGTGGAGCGCAGCCCGGCCTCGTCGAGCGCGGCCCGGAACTGCGCGGCGGTGCGTCCGACGAAACCGGCGTGCTCCACGCGCCGGTAGCCGATCCGGCGCAGCGCGTCCAGAGTGCCGGGCAGGTCGGCGGTGAGCTGATCGCGCAGCGTGTAGAGCTGGATGCTGATCCGGTCGACCGGCACCCGGCGCCTTGGGTGGGACTGCCCGGCAGGCGCGGCGGTGGCCGGGCTCGCGAGCAGGCCGGCGGCGCCGACGGCGGCGGCGGAGACGGTCGCGGCGCGCAGCACTCCGCGCCGGCTGACCGGCTCGGACGCCAGTGTCGGCTCCGGTCGGTTTATCTGTTGATCCATGGTGGTGGTCCCTTCCTGACGGCAGGTACGCCGTCGGCGGAGGTCGACCTGGCTGCCGTCGCCCGGGCGCGCCGAACCGGCCGGAGGCGGGCTCCGGCTGGACGGTGAGGACGGCGCTCGGGTGCGGCTCTGCCCCCTCGGGAGCGGAACGCGGCGACCCGGCAGGGGCGGCGGCAGCTGATCGACGAATGGGCAACCCTCTATCTAGATCGTGACCTTACCCGTGCCCTTGGATGAAGGCAAAGCTTCGTCATGTTCGGCAGAAGTTTCGCTCCAGTCGACAAAAGCCAGCCCCCGGCGTGCGCCGCCGCCCGGCGCGACCTACTACCTCCGCGCTCGGCGGGCCGGGTGCGCCCTTCGCCGAGACGACCCCCGGTACGCCTCCTTTGCCCTGCTTCGGCTCAGGCACCACCAGACAGCCGGTATCTGGACAGGCGGTGTCGCGTCCGCCGAAGCGGAGCAGAGGACGTGAGAGAGGTCGCTTCAACCCCTGTTCCGCCAAGCGGAACATTGCCGGAAAATGCGTCGGTAAATGCGCCGCCGATTATTTCCGAATGCCGTGGACGCACCTGTCGAAGAGGCGAGAATGTGGCAGAGGGAAGTCGAAAACGGGGGGACTGAACATGACGTCTAGGCGGCGATTGACGCTGTTGGCGGTAACCATCGCAGCCGCACCACTCGTCCTGGGTGGGTGCACCGCCGACCGGGAGTCGGCGGCTGGTCCGGCCAAGGACCACGTCGCCAGCCCGGAGCTCGCCGTGACGCCGGGGGACAAGGCCCGGGACGTCCCGGTCAGCGCCGAGGTGGGCACTGTGGTCAAGGGTGGACGAGTTATCGGTGTACGCCTCACCGACGACAAGGGCAAGCAGGTCAACGCCGAGCCGCGTGAGGACGGCTCGGGTTGGGTGCCGACCGTGCCGCTGCAACCGCGACGGACGTACACCGCCGAGGTGACCGCGACCGGTGACTCGGGTGCCACCACTACTCGCACCACCACGTTCACCACGATGGCCAAATCGACCAAACCGCAGATCACCAGCACCCTCTATTTCGTCGGTAATCGGACGTACGGCACGGCGATGCCGGTAACCGTGGCGTTCGACCCGGCAATTCCGAAAGAGGCCAGAGCGGATGTCCAGCGGCGGTTGTTCGTGAAGACGAATCCGCCGCAGCCGGGCACCTGGTCGTGGATCGAGGATGGCAGTCAGGTCTATTACCGGGCACCCGATTTCTGGAAGCCGGGGACCACGATCAGCGTCCGGGCCGGCCTGGAGGGTCTGCCGATCGGTAAGGATCGGGTCGGCGACGCCGAGCGGACCGCGACCTCCAAGATCGGACGTCAGCTCTCGCTGGAGATCGACAACGCCACCAAGCAGATGACGGTGCTGCGTGACGGCAAGCAGATCCGCCGGATCCCGGTCAGCCTGGGCAAGCCGAGCACGCCGAGCTCCAGCGGCAAGATGGTGATCATGGAGAAGCACGAGCGGACCACCTTCGACACCCGGGGTGAGCCGAACGGTGGCTACGTGGTCGACGTCGACGACGCCCAGCGCTACACCTGGGGTGGCGAGTTCATCCATTCCGCCCCCTGGTCGGAGGGAGACCAGGGCAACACCAACGTCTCGCACGGCTGCGCGAACGTCTCCGCCACCGCCGCAGACTGGTTGATGGGGGTGACGCAGGTCGGTGACCTGATCACCGTCAAGGGCACCGAGGTGGAGTTGCAGCCGGGCAACGGCTGGACCGCGTGGAACGTGAGCTGGGACGAGTTCGCCCGGGGCAGCGCCCTGCCGGTGCCACCCGGGCTCAAGCCCGCCCCGGTCGCCCCGGCGCACCCGGGTGCGGTGGCCGGTGGGTCGCCCGCCCCGGCGCCCTCGGTCAGCGGCCGCTGAGTCTGGCCTTCGGAGCCGGCCCGCCACCGCGGCGGGCCGGCTCCTGGCTAGCACCGAACCGATCGCTGGCAGCTGGGCGACTCGACACGCCGAGCGCCGCCCGGCTGAGCTGCCACCGATCGGTTCGACGCCCGTGGCACCGGGCGTTCAGTCCAGCGGTACGCGTGCCACTCCGCGCCCGATCAGGCTGCTCAGCCAGAGTTGATCGCCGTGCTGGCGTACCCCGGTGATCATCCAGTAATGCCCGCTCGGGCCGTGCAGCGTACGGCGGACCGCGCCCGTGCCGTCGACCAGCGCGACAAGCCCGTAACGGCGTGGCTGCGGCTGCATCGCGTCGGGCAGCAACGCGGCGATCTGGCGCAGGCGAGGGTGCGGCAGCAGCCGCTCCGCGATCGGCACCCGTGGGCTGGGCAGGGCGATCCAGTACGTGCCGTCGCCCACGGCGGCGAGATTGTCCGGGTACGCGGGCAGGTCGGCGAGAACCCGGACGCCACCGCTCAGCTCGACGCGGAGCAGGCGGTGGGTGGTGGTCTCCACCAACATCAGCGCCGACTCGTCCGGGGTCAGCGCGATGCCGTTGGGAAAGTAGAACCCCTCGGCCACCACCTCGGTGCGGCCGCTGCTCGGATAATGGGCCAGCACCCGACCGTTGGGGCGGTGCTCCAGCAGGTCCCGCTTCCAGTGCGAGACGGGGAACCGGTCGGAGCTGTCGGTGAAATAGATGGTGCCGTCCCGGCCCACCGTCGCGTTGTTGGCCAGGTGGACCGGGGGTGCCGTCCCGGTCAGTTCGCGTACCGCGCCGTCGGGCGTGACCCGCAGCAACCCGCGGTACGCGTCGCACACGATCAGCGCCTCACCGGACGGGTCCAACTCGATGCCGAGCGGCCGGCCCCCGGTCTCGCCCAGCAACCGGGGTCGGGTGCCGGCCGGCGCGTCGACCGGCCACCACCAGAGCCGGCCGTCCTCGTCACCACTGATCACCCGGCCGGTGCCGTCGACCAGCACGTCCTCGGGCCCAACGGCACCCTCGGGGAGGGGTAGCAACTCGACTCGGTCGAGCCGGCAGTCGGTGGGCGCCCACGCCCCGGCCAGCGGGGGAGGGACGGTTGCCGGCTCGCGGACGGGACGGATCAGCCGGGGCGGCCGGGGCCGAGGGATCAGCATCGGCCTATTCTCCACCGCCGGGGCGGGCCGTTTCCGAATCGTCGTTCTGGCGGCGCGCCAAAATCCATGATCCACTCCAGGTCGCCGACATTGGGGTGTTCCGTTGGCCTGGATACCCCAACATCGGCGATCTGGAGTGGATCACCGTCCGAGCAGGCGTCGCCGCGGCCACCACCGCTGGCTTCCAGCCCGGGCCGCCACCCCTGGCCTCCGCCCCTGGCTTTCAGCCCTCGGCCTCCGCCCTCGGCTTCCAGCCCCTGGCCTCCGCCTCCGGCTTCCAGCCCCCGGCCTCCGCCTCCGGCCGCCGCCCCTGGCCGCCGCCCCTGGCCGCCGCCCCTGGCCTCCGCCCCTGGCCTGCGCCCCGAGGGGGATGAGGGGTACCTCGGGGTATGACCCTGGGCGTACCCGGAATCACTCCGCCGAGGGGCGAAACTGTCGGTGGTGGCGGCTAGATTTCTGGGCATGGGAGAGCACAGCGACCGGCTCGGCGTGCAGGTCAGCGTGGGTGATCAGGTGGTCCTCGTGCGGGTGACCGGCGAGGTCGACATCGCCACTGTGGGCGCGTTCCGGTCCGCGTTGTGGTCCGCGCCGGCTCGTCCGGTGCTCCAACTGGATCTGTCCGAGCTGCGGCTGCTCTCCGCCGCCGGTGTCCGTGCGTTGCTCGCCGCGCATCTGCGCGTCCGGGCCCGCGGCGGCGAACTCGTCCTGGTCGACCCGAGCCCGGTGGTGGCGCGGGTGCTGCGTGCTACCGGGCTGCACCGGGTGATGCCTATTCTGCAGCCGACCCAGGTGGTCGAGGCCGCGCGTCGCCCGGTGACCGCGACAGCGCACCTGCAGTTGGCTGCCTGACCTGGCCCCAGAGCCCGTTCGACCGGGCACCCGCCTGAGCCCGCTGTGGCTAACCGGCACTCGCCTAAGCCCGCTGTGGCTAACCGGCCCCAGCGTGAGCCCTGCTGAGGCCGAACGGCACGCCCGAGCCCCGCTGAGGCCGAACGGCACCCGCGCGAATGAGGTCGAACGGCACCGGCCCGAGGCCTGCTGAGGCCAAACTGGACTCGCCTACTCGGGTGCGGTGCGGGGCCGCCGGCGTGGGCCGGCGACCCCCCGAGAATCGGTCAGCGCACGCCGAGCAGGTCGACGATGAAGATCAGGGTCTCGCCCGGCTTGATGACGCCGGCCGCGCCGCGGTCGCCGTACCCGAGGTGCGGCGGGATGGTGAGGCGGCGGCGGCCGCCGACGCGCATGCCGACGACGCCCTGGTCCCAGCCGGCGATGACCTGACCGCCGCCGAGCGCGAACTCGAACGCCTCGCCTCGGTTCCAGGACGAGTCGAACTCGCCTCCGGTGGAGTGGGATACGCCGACGTAGTGCACGCTGGCCAACTGGCCCGGCTCGGCCTGCGGGCCATCTCCCACGGTGACGTCCTCGATCACGAGGTCGGCCGGCGGTGCACCCTCGATCGGACCCACCTCGGGCTTGCCCGATCGGGCGCCTGCTGCCTGGTTCATGCGGGGATCTCCTGCCGTGTTGGCTGATGTGTCCGGTCACCGTCGATCCTGCCGGATCGCACCTCACCGATGTGCGGCGGACCCGCCACCCGCACCGCCACCCAACTCGCCGATCTTGCACTTTGGGTCGCCGATCTGCGGAAGATTGCACCTTTCGTCGGGGCAGAAACCGCAAGATCGGCGAGGCGGGAGGCCGCGCGCGCGTACAGCGACGCCTGCACGCGGCTGCACTGGCGGGTGGGTGACTTCGCTGGACCGACGACGTCGGGTCGGCCGTTCGCCTAGGCTCGGAAACGGCCGACCAGCGGGGTAGCGGGCGGCGCACCGTGGTCGATGCGGAGGGCGTCGGTGGCTGAGGCGACGGTCACGGTCCCGCTGTGGGCCTGGGCTGCCGTCGGCGCGGTGATCGCGGTGCTGCTCGCCGTGGATGTGCTCCTGCACCGGGACAACCACGTCATCGAGCTGCGCGAGGCGCTGTTGTGGAGCGCCGTCTGGATCGGTGCGGGGCTGCTGTTCGGGTTGGTCGTGTGGTGGAGCCTCGGTGGCGACCCGGCTATCGCGTACTTCTCCGGCTACCTGCTGGAGAAGGCGCTCTCGGTGGACAACGTGTTCGTCTTCGCCCTGCTCTTTGGCTACTTTCAGGTGCCGCCGGGCTACCAGCACAAGGTGTTGTTCTGGGGTGTCGTGGGGGCGCTGCTCTTCCGCCTGCTGTTCATCTTTGCCGGCGCCGAGCTGCTGCATCGGCTCGCCTGGGCCGGGTTCGTGCTCGGCGCCTTCCTGATCTGGACGGGCTGGCGCCTGGCCGTACGCGGGGAGCCGGACGTCGATCCGGAACGCAACGTGGTGGTCCGGCTGTTCCGTCGACTGGTGCCCACCGACCCCCGCTACCACCGCGACCGGTTCACTGCCCGGGTGGAAGGCCGGCGTGTGGCGACGCTGCTGCTGGTGGCGCTCGTCGCCATCGAGGCCACCGACGTGGTCTTCGCCATCGACTCGGTGGCGGCGATCCTCGCCATCACCGACAACACGTTCCTGGTCTGGTCGGCCACCGCGTTCGCCGTACTGGGGCTGCGCAGCCTCTACTTCTGCCTCGCCGGCCTGCTGCGACACTTCGGTTACCTGCGGTACGGACTGGCGTTGCTGCTGGCCTTCGCGGGGTTGAAGCTCATCCTGGCCGAGACACCGGTGGGCAAGCTGCCGGTCTGGCTGACCCTCGCGGTGGTGGTGTCGACCCTGGCGGTCTCCATCGGTGCCAGCATCCTCGCCGCCCGTCATCCTCGAACCAGCAGCTGAGCAATCAGGGGCGGGCCGGCTCGATGCGGGCGGTGACGTCGAGGTGCGCCGGCTGGCAGTCCGTCGTCGCCGCGAATCGGCGGACCGCCGCGCGGACGTGCTCGCGTACGCCCGCGGCCGGCGCGTCGGCCGTCAGGTCCACCCGGATCCACACATCGGGGTGTGGCGGCTCTCCGGTGAGCACCACGCGGGCGCGGCGTACACCGGGGTTGCCGGTCAGGTCGCGTTCCAGCGCGTCGGCGAGGACGTCGGCGGCCAGCCGGGTGCGGCCCGGTCGGCGCCCAGGGTGGCTCAGGGTGCCGCGCAGCGTGCCAGCGGGTCGCTGTAGCTCCCGGGCGAGTAGGCGCTGCCCGGCCAGGGCGACGAGCGCCCCGGTGACCGCTGCGGCCAGCGTGCTCCACGGCGCGGCCATCCGCCACCGGTCCAGCAGCCCGGCGTTGAGCAGCACCGCGCCGGGATCGGTGCCGGGTAGGGTGCCGAAGCCGGCCGCCAACGCCGCTGCGCCGCCCGCCACCAGCAGCAGCGCGATGATGGTCCACAGTAGGCGGTGCCCGGCGTTGGTCATGCCGGCCGCCTTTGCGGATGTAGTCGGACGTCGATCCGGCCGGGGCGTAGCGCGGTGAGCCGGTGCAACTCCTGGTGCACCGCGTACTCGATCTCCGCCCGGGCTGCCGGGTCGCCGGTCGCGCGTACCTGGGGGCGCCACTGGCCGCCGCGTCGCCGGACCCGGACCCGGGCGCGGCGTACGCCCGGCACGGCGCTGGCGGCGTCGGCCAGACGTTGCTCCACGCAGCGCCGGTGCAGGTACCAGCCGTCGCGTTCGTCGGTGCGCAACCGCACCGGCGTCCAGGGGCGCAACTGGGCGACCAGGATGGCCAGGCCCAGCAGGACGGCCCCGCCGGCCACCGCCCGGACACTCGGTTCGCGCCACCGGGTGCCGCTCAGAGCGTCGAACCAGCCGGTGGTGTCGAGGGGTGCCGGGCGGTGCAGGGCGAGCAACAGTGCCTGGACGGCCGTCAGTGCTCCGCCGACGAGCAGTGCGGTGGCCAGCAGCAGCGAGGCGACCCGGTTGACGCTGCGCATCTCAGTCGTCCTCCGGCAGGACGGCCGCCGGGGCTGCGGAGACGTCGACACCGGGGACGAGTAGATCGTCCACGGTGACAGTCACCACCGCCACGCTGAGCCCGGTGGTGGCGGCCACCCGGTCGGCGACCACCGCCCGGACCGTCTCGGCGATGGTTGGCACGCTGTGCCCGTACCAGGTGATCAGGTGCAGGTCGAGTCCGACGGACCGGTCGCCCAGGCGGACCGCCGCCGGACGGACGACGGACACGCCCGGTACCAGGCCGGCCGCCTGGACCGCGATCCGCGCGACGTCCGCGGCGTCGGCCGGGTGGCGTTCCGACCCGGTGGCCGGGTCGGTGTTGGGGCTCGTCTGCGCGGCCGGGCGGCTGGTCATCGGCGTCGCCGATTTTCGGCGTGGCGGTCGCCGAGGCCGGTCACCGCGAGGTCGCCGTCGAGAACCCGGACCACCAGCCAGCCGAGCAGGCCGGCGAGCACGGCGAGGGCGGCCACGCCGGCGCTGGCGAGCGCCCAGACCGCCACGGCGAGGAAACCGGCGAGGAAGCCGAACTGCTGTCGCGACATGGTCACCTCCCGCCGGTTCGGTACCGGCGGTCGCTGGATACACCCGGGAGCCATGACTGGAACGTCGCACGGCTGTGATCCCGGTCACATCCTAAGTCGGTGGGCCATGATCGACCACCTAGACTCGGCCCGGCTCGACCGACCGGCGGATGGATCAGGCAGATGACGAGCATCGGCAGCGACGACCGCGGCTGGCTGCGGGCGGTGCCCGCCGACGGCGGACGCGACACGACGCTCAGCCGCGCCGGCCACCGGGTCTATCCAGCGCGCCGGCTCAGTGATCTGGTGCAGGGTCGCCCGCCCGGTGTCACCGGCAGCCAGTGGAGTTCCGCCAGCCGCGCCAGCTTCGACTTCGTGGTCTGCGCCGCCGACACCGGCCGGGCGATCGTCGCCGTGGAGATCGGCCCGGTCGCGTCCGCCGGCTCGACAGAGCAGCGCGACGAGCGACTGAAGGACGCGGTGAGCGCAGCCGTCGGGCTGCCCGTGCTGCGGATCGGATCGCCGACGCTGCGGGCGGCCGAGCACGGCCGACGCCTCGTGGAGTACGTCATCGACGCGCGCGCCTACGCCGCAGGCGGTGCCGGGATGACCGCCGCCGGTGACGAACCGGACCCGGTGGGCTTCCGGGACATCCTCGGCCGGCTGCCGGACGGCCGCACCGGGCCGGTCAACGACCTCGGCGCGCTGACCCGGGCGGCGACGGTCGAGGCGTACGTGGCCGGGCGGGTGGCCGACCCGATCGTGCGCGGGCTGCATGTGCGCTGGTCGGACGGGCCGGCGCAGGGGTGGAGTTGGGTGCAGGTTCGCCCCGACGCGTGCCTCGTCGAGCGGGTCTCCGTGACCGAGCACCGCTTTTCGTGTGGCATCGACGCGGCCCGACTGGCCGAGGATCTCGCCACGGTCGCCGTGGGGGAGCGGCTGCGTGCGAACGCGTTCACGGACCTGCTGCCGCGCACCGAGTTGACCGCGCAGATCGTCGCGCTGAGTCGGCGCCGTCACGAACTGGTGGGCGGATTCGCCTTCGACCACCTCTGCGCCGACTGACTGGCACCAGTTTCACCTGCTGACTCCTGCTCCGCACCGGCTCCGTGTCGGGTCGCGGCAATTTCCTGTGCGCCGGTTGAACCTTCCCGGTCGCCGTCCCGTACTCCTGCGCGAATGAACAGGATCTCCCCATCCGCGTCGACCGGACGCGGGAGACGGTGCGGAAAGGGCATCGTCGGCCATCGACGCATTACCGGGTAGGTCACGGTGGTTGCCGCCGTGGCGTGCCATCTCACAGACGTCGGTCCGCCGAGGGCAGGAATCCACTACCGGATCGAGAAGGAGAGCAATTCGATGCGCAGGTCCACACGGGCGCGCCGGTCATCCGGCAACGCGCGGAGCAAGCGTCTGCTGGCCGTTGTCGGCACGCTCGTGGTCTTCGGCGGAGTCGTCGCCGTGACCCAGATTTCGTCGGCCCAGGACCGGCGGACAAATAAGCCACGTCCGGCTGCTGGGCAGTGCGTGGAACCGAGCCCGGGCTCGACCGCGCCGACTGGCAGCTCGACCAGCCGGACCTGGCAGAACGGTCGGTGGGTGCGCAATCACTGGGGTGACGGACAGCAAACGATCCCCGAGTGCGAGGACGGCAAGGACGGCACAGTGGGGACCGGCACGGCCATTGCCTGCCCGGACGTGACGGCCAAGCTGCCGCAGGTGCCGGCCCGGGCGCGGGCCGAGGTGGATCGCAATCTCGCCCAGTTGCAGTCGCAGATCGCCGAGGCGGACCGCCGGCTGGCGGCCGAGGGCAACAAGGGTGAGGCGTTCATTCGTAGCGCGATCCTGCAGCCGTTGAGGGATAAGCGGCGCGCGGTGCTGGACCGGATCACGAGCGCGATCGACCGGGTCGGGCCGCGGCCGCAGGGTCTCGCGCAACTCGCCGATTGCCAGGTGCAGCCGACCGGCAACACGGGCGGCAACAACGGTGGCAACAACGGTGGCGGCAACAACGGTGGCGGCAACACCGGTGGCAACAACGGCGGTGGCAACAACAACGGTGGCAACAATGGTGGCAACGCCCCCGGTGCCGGACTCGGCGTGCTCGCCAACGACTGCGACGAGAGTCGACTCCAGCCGCACGACGGTTTCCAGATCGGCAACCGCTGCGTGAGCACCGAGTTCGGTGAAGTCGGCGCCGCCGCCAACAACCCGTCCCTGCTGATCACCCAGTTCCCCGACCAGGTCGGCCGCAACCAGGCGTTCACGTTGCGGGTCAGCACCCGCAACCTGGTCCGGGACCGCTTCCTGGCCGCCGGCCAGGGTGGCTACTACGTGGAGAGCTCGCTGCTCAACGCCCAGGGCCTGGTCCGGGGGCACTTCCACACCGCCTGCCGGATGTTGGACAGCCTGACCACCCCGCCGGAGCCGCAGGAGGTGCCCGCGTTCTTCGTCGCGACCGAGGACGGCCGCGGTGGTGCCCAGCCTGACGAGGTGACGATTCAGATTCCAGGCCTGCCGGAGGCGGGTACCGCGCAGTGCTCCGTCTGGGCCGGTGACGGCTCGCACCGCTTGCCGATGATGGAGCGGGCCAACCAGACTCCCGCGTTCGACTCGGTACGTATCGACGTCAACTGATACGACTCGACAAGTGGCGGCCGGCCACCCGGGGCGACATCCCCTGGGTGACCGGCCGCCGCATCGTTTCGTGCCCGGACAAACCGACGGGGTCACGCCGTTTCCGGCGTGACCCCGTCGTCAACTCGGGTGTCAGCGCGTCTTGTACGCCTCAACGACCTCAACCGGGATCCGGCCCCGCTCGGAAATCTTGAAGCCGTTCTTGATGGCCCATTCCCGGATGGCCCGGTTCTGCTCCCGATCCATTCCGGCGCCGGTGGGTCGCCCCGGCCGCCGGACTGATCGGGTGCTGTCCACCGGGCCGCGCCCGATCCGCCGACCCGCATTGATGTACGGATCCAGTGCCTTGCGCAGGACGCCGGCATTTTCGTCCGAGACGTCGATCGTGTAGGCCACGCCATCGAGACTGAACTCGACCGTCCGGTCGGCCTTGCCGCCGTCGAGGTCGTCGGTCAGGACCGTGATTACTTTTCTCGCCATTGCCGATTACTCCCTGTGTGCGGCGGGATGTGCCCAAAGTCTGACCTATCAACCCGGTAATCCGCAACAATATGCGTCCCATTCATTCGGCGCGTCGCGATTCCGTTACGAAGCAAAACCGCGAATCGGTGCGATGGCGGGGCTTCAATCACCGAGGAGACCGGCGTGACCGGCGACGGCGGCCGCCTCCGCCCGGTTGAACACGCGCAGTCCGCGCAGCAACGCGGCGGTCATCCGTTTCACCGTCAACTCCGGGACGTGCAGTTCTTCGGCGATGTCGACGGTCGTGCGGCCGGTGGCCACCGCCCGGAGCAGCCGACGGCCTTCGGTGGCGATCGGGAGGAGCAGCTCCAGGCCGCGGGCGAAGAGGGGATGGGCAGTGACCTGAGTCACAGATCGGAACAAGGGGAACGCTTTGTTACTTGAGCCAGACACGCTCAACTCAACGCGATAGCAGGTGTTCGATGGCAACTCTTCCGGTACTTCCCCTGACCGACGCCGTGCTGCTGCCCGGCATGGTCATCCCGGTGACCCTCGACCCGACCACCCAGGCCGCGATCGACGCGGCGCGGGCGACCGGTGACCGCAAGCTGCTGGCCGTGCCGCGTATCGACGGCGAGTACGGCCCGGTCGGCGTCGTCGCCACCATCGAGAAGGTCGGCCGGCTGCCCGAGGGTGAGCCCGCCGCCGTCATCCGTGGCCTGTCCCGGGCCCGGATCGGCTCCGGCGTGCCCGGCCCGGGCGCCGCACTCTGGGTCGAGGCGACCGAACTCGACGAACCCGCTCCCGCCGGCCGCGCCCGCGAACTCGCCCGCGAGTACCGCGCCCTGGTGACCTCCGTGCTGCAGCAGCGGGGTGCCTGGCAGGTCATCGACGCGGTGGAGCGGATGACCGACCTGTCCGAGCTGGCCGACTCGGCCGGCTACGCGCCCTGGCTGACACTGGACCAGAAGACCGAACTGCTCGCCGCGCCGGACGTCACCGCCCGGTTGGAGTTGCTGGTCGGCTGGGTGAAGGACTACCTGGCCGAGCAGGAGGTCACCGAGCAGATCAACAGTGACGTCCGCGAGGGGCTGGAGAAGTCACAGCGGGAGTTCCTGCTGCGCCAGCAGCTCGCCGCGATCCGTAAGGAACTGGGCGAGGACGAGCCGGACGGCTCGGCCGACTACCGGTCCCGCGTCGAGGCCGCCGAGCTTCCTGACAAGGTCCGCGAGGCGGCCATGCGCGAGGTCGGCAAGCTGGAGCGGGCCAGTGACGCCTCCCCGGAGGCGGGCTGGATCCGCACCTGGCTGGACACCGTGCTGGAAATGCCGTGGGGCACGCGTACCCAGGACAACACCGACCTGGCCGTGGCCCGGGCGGTGCTCGACGCCGATCACGCCGGGTTGGCCGACGTGAAGGACCGCATCCTGGAGTACCTGGCCGTGCGCAACCGGCGGGCCGAGCGCAACCTTGGTGTGGTCGGCGGTCGCGGCTCCGGCGCGGTCCTCGCCCTCGCCGGTCCTCCCGGAGTGGGCAAGACCAGCCTCGGCGAGTCCGTGGCGCGGGCGCTCGGGCGCAACTTCGTCCGGGTGTCGCTCGGTGGCGTCCGCGACGAGGCGGAGATCCGCGGTCACCGGCGCACCTACGTGGGCGCGCTGCCCGGCCGGATCGTCCGCGCGCTGCGCGAGGCCGGCTCGATGAACCCGGTCGTGCTCCTCGACGAGGTGGACAAGGTCTCCGCCGGCTACGCCGGCGACCCCGCCGCCGCCCTGCTGGAGGTGCTCGACCCGGCCCAGAACCACACCTTCCGGGATCACTACCTGGAGGTCGACCTCGACCTGTCCGACGTGCTGTTCCTGGCCACCGCCAACGTGGTGGAGTCCATCCCCGGCCCGCTGCTGGACCGGATGGAGCTGGTCACCCTGGACGGCTACACCGAGGACGAGAAGGTCGCCATCGCCCGCGACCACCTGCTGCCTCGGCAGCGGGAGCGGGCCGGTCTGACCGTCGAGGAGGTCAGCGTCGCCGACGAGGCTCTCGCGCTGATCGCGGGGGAGTACACCCGGGAGGCTGGAGTCCGGCAGCTCGAGCGTGCCCTGGCCAAGATCCTGCGCAAGGTGGCGGTGACGCTGGCGACCGATCCGACCCCGGTACGCGTCGACACCGACAACCTCACGGGCTACCTCGGACGGCCGAAGTTCACTCCGGAATCGGCCGAGCGCACCGCGGTGCCTGGCGTGGCGACCGGCCTCGCCGTCACGGGCGCCGGTGGGGATGTGCTCTTCATCGAAGCGACAAGCATGGAGGGTGAGCCGGGGCTGACCCTGACCGGTCAACTCGGTGACGTGATGAAGGAGTCGGCGCACATCGCGCTCTCCTACCTGCGCTCCAACGGGCGTCGGCTCGGCATCGACCCGAACGCCCTGGCCGGACGGCGGATCCACCTGCACGTCCCGGCGGGCGCGGTGCCCAAGGACGGCCCGAGCGCCGGCATCACCATGGTCACGGCCCTGGCGTCGCTGGTCACCGGCCGACCGGTCCGCCCCGAGTTCGGGATGACCGGCGAGGTGACGCTCTCCGGTCGGGTGCTGCCGATCGGCGGGGTGAAGCAGAAGCTGCTCGCCGCGCACCGGGCCGGTCTCACTGAGGTGATCATCCCGGCGCGTAACGAGCCCGACCTGGACGACCTGCCGACCGAGGTGCGCGAGGCGCTGACCGTGCACACCCTGGCCGACGTGGCCGACGTGCTCGCCCTGGCGTTGCGGCCAGCCGAGGTCGAGGCGCTGGACGGGCCGGCGCTCTTCACGGTCTGACGCTCTGAGCACGCAGGACCCCCGCCGTCTTTGAAGACGGCGGGGGTCCTTCGGGTACGCGGACAGAGGTCTACTGTCTCGCTTGAACCCTCAACTACCTCTCCGCCGTGAGGCGGCCCCTGGAGGAACAACCGTGAACCTGGTGCTCTGGATCATGCAGATCCTGCTCGCCGTCGCCTTCGCCGGCGCCGGCGTCACCAAACTGACCCAGCCCAAGGAGAAGCTGCGCGACCGGATGGCCTGGGTGGACCCGGTTCCGCCGACCCAGGTCAAGGCGCTCGGCGCCGTCGAGTTGCTGGCCGCCATCGGGCTGGTGCTGCCTCCGCTCACCGGCATCGCCACCGTGCTGACCCCCCTCGCCGCGGTCGGGCTGGTCATCGTCATGATCGGTGCCATCCTGGTGCACCTGCGCGACCTGAAGAAGCGGGACACGGAGGCCGCTCGGCGGGTGGAGATCCAGGGCGCGATCTTCTGCGCGGTGCTGCTCGTCCTCGCCGCCGTGGTCGCGTGGGGCCGCTTCGGCCCGTACTCCTTCTGAACTGACACGCCGGCGACCGTCGTACCACGGCGGTCGCCGGCAGCGTGCTCAGCGCTCGTCGCCCCCGCGGTCCCGACGCACGGTGGCCTTGCGGCCCTTGATCGTGCTCTGGCGCAACCCGGAGATCACCTCGTCGGCCACCCCCTGCGGCACCTCCACCAGCGAGAACCGGTCAGCGATCTCGATCGAGCCGATGTCTCGGCCGCGGATCCCGGTCTCCCCGGTGATCGCGCCGACCAGGTCCTGCGGGCGCACCCCCGCACGCCGGCCCAGGCCGACGAAGACCTGGACGGTGTTGCCGCCGCCCGAACGCGGCCGGCCCCCGCCACGCCGGTCGCCGCCCCGGCCGCCGCTCTCCGGTCGACCCTCGCGGGGCCCGCGCACCGGCACCTGCGGGATCTCCTCCTCGTCGTCGGAGCCCGGCGACGTCACCTCGTGGGCCAGCTTCACGGCGGCGAGGGCGACCTCCATCAGGTCGAACTCGTCGGTCAGCGTCTCCACGATCACCCGGAACGGGTCGAGGTCGTCCTCCAGCAGGCTCTCCCGCAGCGCCGCCTGGGTCAGCTCCAGCCGGCGGGTACGCATGTCGGCCACGGTGGGGATCTTGTCGATGGTGATCCGCTGGCCGGTCACCCGTTCGATGGTCTTGAGCATCCGGTGCTCACGCGGCTCGGCGAGGGTGATCGCCACGCCCTCACGCCCGGCCCGGCCCACCCGGCCGATCCGGTGCACGTACGACTCCGGGGCCGACGGAACGTCGTAGTTGACGACGTGGGTGAGCTGCTCGACGTCCAGACCACGCGCCGCCACATCCGTGGCCACCAGCAGATCGGCGGTGCCCGCCCGGAGTCGGCTCATCACCCGGTCGCGCTGC
Organism: Micromonospora sp. DT201; assembly: GCF_049841575.1. Taxonomy (NCBI): domain Bacteria; kingdom Bacillati; phylum Actinomycetota; class Actinomycetes; order Micromonosporales; family Micromonosporaceae; genus Micromonospora; species Micromonospora sp. DT201. The sequence goes on from NZ_JBNCKP010000004.1 coordinate 433,645, forward strand.
TCCTGGCTCATACCGCCGTGCAGCGCCTCGGAGCGGTAACCCCGACCGTTCATCGTCTCGGTCAGCCGGTCGACCTCCTCCCGGCTGCGGCAGAACACGATCGCCGCCGTGGGCGACTCCACGTCCAACACCCGACCCAGCGCGGCCGGTTTGTGCGCCCGGGTCACGATGTAGGCGCTCTGCCGCACCCGGGGTGCCTCACCGGCGACCGGCTGCTCCCGGCCGATCTCGATCCGGACCGGCTCCCGCAGGTGCTGCCGGGCCATCCCGTCGATCCGAGACGGCATGGTGGCCGAGAAGAGCACCGTCTGACGCTCTGCCGGAGCGTGCTCCAGGATCGCCTCGATGTCCTCGGCGAAGCCCATGTCGAGCATCTCGTCGGCCTCGTCGAGCACCACCGTCGCCAGCCCGCCGAGGCGCAGGGTGCCCCGGGCGATGTGGTCGAGGGCCCGCCCGGGGGTGGCCACCACCACGTCGACGCCCGAGTCCAGTGCCCGCAGCTGCCGCCCGATCGGCTGGCCACCGTAGATCGGCAGCACCCGCGCGCCCAGGTCCTTGCCGTAGCGGTGGAACGCCTCGGAGACCTGCACCGCCAGCTCCCGCGTCGGCACCAGCACCAGCGCCACCGGGTCGCCGCCCTTGCGGTGTGCCGTCATGAGGTTCAGCAGCGGCAGCGCGAACGCCGCCGTCTTGCCGGTGCCGGTGGCCGCCTGACCCAGCAGGTCCCGACCCTCCAACAGTGGTGGAATCGCCTCCCGCTGGATGGGGGTCGGCTCCTCGTAGCCGAGGGCGGACAGCGCGCCCAGCAACTCGGGACGCAGCCCGAGCTCGGTGAAGGCGTACACCTCATTGGCGTCGGCGGGGGCGGCGTCGGTCGGTGCGTCGGTCGGTGCGTCGTGCTGTGCAGGTGCGGAACTCATGTGCCAAGCCTTTCATTACGCCGTCCGGGCCGCTGCGCCGACCGGCACAAGAACCGTCACGCGCACCCGCGCACGGGTGCAGGAGCCTTTGCGTGCCGGCTCATGATCTGCACAACTTCAGGGAAAGTGGTGCCTCCGCGACGCCTGAGGCAGCAGTTTCCCGGAACTTGTGCAGATCATGTCGACCTGGGGCCGACGGGTGGTTCGGTCAGGCGTCGGTGGTCAGGATGGCAAGGATCATCGTGCCGGCCAGCGCCGCGTCGAACACTGCGCACCACTCGGCGTAGCCGCGCGGCACCACCTTGGCGGTGCGGTGGTCCATCAGGTCCCATCCGGCATGCGCCAGCCAACCGAGCGCCACCAACCAGGCGGCGGCCCGCCCGCCGACCGTGACCGCGACCAACGTCAGGGCGACCCAGACGGCGAGCCCGCCGAGCTGGGTGGCGAGCACCCTCCGCCGACGCAGCGTACGGCGGGCCATGCCGATCACCAGATAGCCGCCGGGCAGCACCAGCATCGTCCACGGGCTGAACACTCTCGGATCTACCCACAGCTCCACGGTCATCAGCACCGCCAGCCCGGTCGGCCAGCGGTGCGCGAGCGCCACCACGGCCGGGTGCCGGCGTACCGCCACCGGCGGGTCGTGCCGGTGGCGCACCGCCACCAGCACCATCGCGGGAACCATCAGCAGATGACCGCCGAGCAGCAGCGCGTCCGCGTCCAGCAGCCCGGCCCACAACGGTACGAGCAGCAACAGGAACGGGACGTACATCGCGGCGGCCATCGCACCGACCCCACGCCAGTGATGTGCCCGGTAGCGCATCCACACTGTCATTCCGATGGTCATGTTCGTGGCCATCACCAGCGCGGCAACGTCCGGCCGGCTCAGTGGCCCGGCCAGCCCCAACGCGGCACCGGCCGCGTCCCACAGCCCTCCGAGCAGCAGCATCCCGGCGACCATCGCCAGCGCCATCTCGCCGAGGTGCCGCAGCAGCCGCCGCGTGCCGCCGGTCGGTGCCGCGTCCGAGGGGCCCGTGTCGGGGCGCGCGGGGTTGGGGAACGCCGCGCCCGAGGGTGCCGGCTGGTCGGTCGGCAGCGGCCCGGGCGGCGGTACGGCAGCGATGTTGTCCGCGTACATCCGTGTCTTCTCCATGCCTCGACCCTGCCGGTGTCCCCGGCGCGGCGGGCAGACCCGTTCGTCACGGGAAAACCGTGCGGGTCGCACGGTCAAACCGTGATGGTTGGCGACGGTGGGCCGGGTGCCGGGCAGCCCTAGGATCGGTGCGTGGCGAGCGAGGCGGTGACTCCGCGGGCGGACCGCCGGCTGCACCGGGCTCGGCAGGCAACGCTCTTTTCGCTGGCCACCGGCGTCTGGGCGAGCGTCCTGCTACCGGCGCTCGGCCTGACCCGTGAGCCCGATCCGGGCCGGGTGGCGCTCGGCGCGGTCGGCATCCTCGCGTTCACGATCGCCCAGACGGTTGTGCTGTACGCGGCCGTGACGCCGTGGCTCGACCCGCGCTGGCGGCGGCGCGCTCAGCTGGGCCTCGCCGGAGCGGCGGTGCTGACCGTTCCGCTGGTGGCTCCGGTGGCGGCTGGCAGGTGGCCGACCTGGGCCTGGCTCGGTGCGGCACTGATCGGCATGGCGCCGCTGCTGCTGGTGCGGCTGCGGGCTGCGTTGGCGTTGGCGGCCGGTGTCCTGGTGGTGGCGGTGGCGGTCGCCTGGTGGACCGGCGGTTCCGTCCCGCGCCACGTCGCCGTCACTGGTGGGATCGGGGTGGCCGTCGCCGCCGTGAACGGGTTCCAGGTCTGGTTCTGGGGGCTCCTGGTAGACGCCCGGCAGGGTCAGGCCGCTCAGGCCCGGCTGGCCGCCGTCGAGGAACGGCTGCGCTTCGCCCGTGACGTGCACGACGTGCTGGGGCACAGCCTCACGGTGATCGCGTTGAAGGCCGAACTTGCCGCCCGGCTCGCCCCGGTCGACCCGGAACGGACCGCTCGGGAGGCCGCCGAGGTGCAACGGCTGGCCGCGTCCGCGCTGATCGAGGTACGGGAGACCGTGCACGGCTACCGGGCCGTCGACCTCGACGAACAGCTCGCCGCGGTGGTGGGGGTGCTGCGCTCCTGCGGGGTACGGTGCACGGTCCTGCCGCCGCCACCGGACCTGCCGCAGCCCGTCGCCACCGAACTGGCGGCGGTGCTGCGCGAGGCGGGCACCAACGTGCTGCGACACAGCCGGGCCGACTGGTGCCGGATCCGCATCGAACGGGAGGACGACGTGGCCAGGATGACAGTGGCCAACGACGGGGCCGACGACCGTGCCCCGGACGCGCACAGCCACGGCCTGCGCGGGTTGGCCGACCGGCTCGCCGCAGCCGGGGGCGAGTTGCGGGTACGCCGGGAGGACACCGTGTTCACCCTCGAGGCCACCGTGCCGGTGCCGTCGTGATCCGCGTCCTGCTCGCCGACGACGAGGACCTGATCCGGGTCGCCGTCGCCGCACTGCTCGGCCTCGAACCCGACATCGACGTGGTGGCCCAGGCCGCCGACGGGCCCTCGGCGGTCACCGCGGCACTGGCGCACCGCCCGGACGTGGCCGTGGTGGACCTGGAGATGCCCGGCTTGGACGGCATCGGGGTGGCCGCTGAGCTGACCCGGGCCCGACCGGAATGCGCGGTGGTCGTGCTGACCGGGCACGGCCGCCCCGGGCACCTGCGCCAGGCACTGACCGCTGGCGCCCGAGGGTTCCTGCCCAAGGGTTCGCCGGGGAGTGCGCTCGCGGACGTGATCCGCCGGGTGCACGCCGGAGGCCGCTACGTCGACCCGTCGCTGGCCGCTGACGCGCTGACCCTGCCCCCGTGCCCACTGACCCCTCGGGAGTTGGAGACGCTACGGCTGGCCGAGGTCGGTGCCCCGGTCGCGGTGATCGCCCGTCGGGTGCACCTGTCCACCGGCACCGTGCGCAACCACCTCTCCGCCGCCGTGCAGAAGCTCGGCGCGGCCGACCGGGCCGAAGCGGTACGCACCGCCCGGGACAACGGCTGGCTCTGAGACGGATTCTCTCCCTCATCTCTCCTGGCCACTGGTGGCCTGCGGGTAGCGGGCGCCGTTGAAAGTGACTCGCAGCGTGTACACCGAACCGCCGGCGGTGATGAACAGGTGGTTGCGTTTCGGCCCGCCAAAGGTGAGGTTGGCGACCGATTCGGGCAGCAGGAGCTTGCCGATGAGGGTGCCGTCGGGGTCGAAGCAGTGCACGCCGTCCCAGGCGGCGGATGGGCGACACCCGCGAGGCGCTCGCGGCAATACCCGGCATCCAGGAAGCACACATCGTCGCCGGCGTGTCCTCGCTACTGGTGAAGATCCGCACGGCGACCACCGAGGACCTGCAGGCGGTGCTGCGCAAGATCTTCGAGATCGACGGAGTCACCAGCACCCAGACCACCGTGGTGCTCGAGACATTCTTCGAACGCCCGGTGCAGGTGCTCGACCAGCCCCCCGAGACGAGCGCGCCCGGTCCCGATCTGTCGAGATGACACGGACCGCCCGGCTAGCGTGGGCCCGTGCGTACGGTGGAACTGGTCTGCTCGCCTGGGTTGGAAACCGCGGTCCGGGCGGTCTGGGGCCGGTTGGCGGCCGCTGGGCTGCCCAGCTTGGCCCGCAACATCCATCCGACCAACCGGCCGCATCTCACCCTCGCCGCGGTGGACGATTTTCCGCCCGGGGCCGAGCACCGCCTGGCCGAGCTGTTCGACGCCGCGCTGCCGTTGCCGGTCACACTCGATCGCGTTGTCGTCCTCGACGGCAGCGCCCCGTTGGTCTGGCTCGTACGACCAACGCCGGCACTGACCTCGTTGCACGCCGCCGTCTGGGACGTTCTCGCCGACGCCGACGGGCACCGTCCCTGGCACGCCCCGGGGGCGTGGGTGCCGCACCTGAGTCTGGCGCTGCGGTTCCGCGACGCGGATCTGCGGATGGCCCGTGCCGTCGCCGGTGGGCAGCGCCCGACAGGTGATTTCGCCGCCGCCCGCAGCTACGACGGCACGGACCGGACGGTGAGCCGGCTCGGTCGGCTCCGCTAGCGCCGCCGCGGCGTCGTCGGGGCCTCAGTTGCTGCCGCCTCCGCCACCGCCGTCGCCACCGCCGCCCTCGCCTCCGCCACCAAACTCGCCGCCGCCGGTGCCGCCCGCACCACCGGCGTAACCGTATCGGCCGTCATTGAAGGGCAGATCGCCGCGAATGCCGCGCGGCTTGGATCGCTTACCCGGCCCTGCGAGATGTTGCAGGCAGACCCGGCCGGGGACCGGGAAGCACTCGCCCCGGCCTCCGCAGTCGGCCAGGTAGCGGTTGCCATCTCGGATGCGGAGCTCCTGGTCCACCCGGAACAGCAGGGGAAGGTCGGTCGGGCCACCACCCTCGTCCCGGCGGCCATAGCCCAGCGTGGCGAGCAGTTGGGAGCTGCGAATGGCGGTGGTCGTGGCGCCGTTCGTCGCAGACCTCGGCTCGTGCTGCACGCGGCGCCCGAACGCGGCGTCGCAGAAAGCGGCGTAGTCCTGCGTGTGCAGGGTCAGTGCCTGCCACAGATCGTCCACGACCACCGACGGCATCGACAGTTTCGCACTGGTGTGGCGGGCGACGAGCCGGAACCACTGCCGGGTCGCGTTTTCGACGAGAACGATGTCGTCGTCGTTGAGCTGGGGATGCTGATTTCGTAGATGCTCACGCACGCTGGCAGGAAACTGCAGGTTGGACACGGCACGGAGTCGGCGAGGGGTGCGGTCGCTTCTGAACCTCGTCCAGATCATGCGGCTACTTCTATCCGCCCAGGGTGCGAGCGCTAAGGCCTCGACTTGCCGTGGCGGCGCCGTGGCCCCTTCAGCGTAAGGCAGTGGGCAAGGGCGTCACCGGACGCAGACGCGTCCGACGTGGTGGGTCCCGCCCATCGGCCTCGCACCTGGCCCGGATGGTCGGTGCGCCGGGCGTCGGGGCGATGATGGGGCCATGAGTGGTGGCACCGAGGGCCGAGGCATTGCTGAGTTGGCGGCACTGCTGGCCGACGGCACCCGAGCCGGCATCTGCGTCGCGCTGCTCGACGGCCGAGCCTGGACCGCTGGCGAACTGGCCCGGCGTGCCGGCGTCGCGCCGTCGACGGCGAGCGACCACCTCACCCGGCTGGTCCGGGGCGGCCTGCTGGTCGAGGAGCGGCAGGGCCGCCACCGCTACCTACGGCTGGCCGGGCCGTCGGTGGCCCAGCTGATCGAGGACCTGGCCGGGCACGCCCCGGCTCCACCCGCGCCGGCCGGGTCGCTGCGCGCGGCCAACGCGAGCACCGCCCTGGCGTACGCCCGGACCTGCTACGACCACCTGGCCGGGCGGTTGGGCGTGCTGGTGTACGACGCGCTGCTGGCCGATGGACGGCTGGACCGGTCCGGCGGCTTGACGCTGACGTCCGAGGGGTGGGCGTGGGCCGCCGAATTGGGCGTACCGGTGCACGTGCTGCGCACCGCTCGACGCCCGGTGGTCCGTGACTGCCTGGATTGGACCGAGCGCCGGCCGCACCTGGCTGGAGCGCTCGGCGCGGCGCTGTGCCGCCGCTTCACCGACCTGGGCTGGATCACGCCGGGCACGGGTCGCGCGGTCCGACTCACCTCGACCGGCCGTGCCGCCCTCGCCGAAACCCTGGACGTCTCCGAACAGACCCTCGCGCCCAGCCCGCCCCCGGCACCCGCCAGCGGGCGAGCCTGACCCCGATCCAGGACAACACCGTTGCGTGTTTAAGGCCCGGGTCGGCGTAGCAACCCGTGAAGACCTCGTCTCAGCGCCCGGCCAGGCGCCGATCGTGGCGCGCGGTGCAGCCTTCGATGCCCGACGAGGGGGCACCACCCACGCCTCGCCCCCTTTGCTCTGCTTCAACGGAGGCAACACTTCTGCCGCGTAAGTGTTGCCTCCGTTGAAGCAGAGCAAAGGGAAACCCAAGCACCCCTGCCACCCCGCCAGCGACGCACACACGCACACGCGCACACATGCACACGGGTCATCACCCGCCGCGTTGGCCGCAGGATCGCCACACCGACCCCCGCGCTGAACGCAACAGTGTTGCGATCCAGGATCGAGCGCGATCTTGGCGAGGTGGGGCGGGATTGTTCGGTGGGGGGCGAAGGGTTCGGGTTCTACGGTCGGGCGGTGACTGAGACCTGGCCTGACATTGCGCCCCCTGCGGGAACACCGGCGTGCGGCCCACCCTCGTTCGAAGCGGGGCGCGGTTGGTGGGTGACGCGGCACGCCGACGTACGGGCGGCGCTGACCCATCCGGCGTTCGAGGTGCCGGCGGTCGAGAGCGGTCCGTACGGCACGCTCGCCTGGCTGCGGGCCTCGGTCAGCCGGTTCAGCACGCCGCAACGGCACGGCGAGCGCCGGGCGATCGTGGTTGACGCGTTGGGCGCGCTGGACCCGGACGAGCTGCGAGACGAGGCGGCCCGGTCGACCGTCGCCGTTCTGGACCAGGCCGGTGGCCGCCTCGACGTGATGCGTGACGTAGCCCGGCTGGTGCCGCTGCGGGTGCTGGCCGGGCGCCTCGGTTTCGCCGACCCGGCAGCCGCCGGGACGGCGGTCGCGGTCGTCGCTGCGGCGTACCACCCGGGGGTTGACCTGGCCCTGACCCGGCAGGCCGACCGGGCGGTGGCGACGCTGCTGGCGGTGGCGCCGCCGGACGCACCGGAGGTACGCGCGAACCTGATCGGACTGCTGGTCCAGGCATGCGACGCGACCGCCGGCCTGATCGGTGCCGCCGCGCACCATCTGCTGCCTCCGCATGGCCGCCTACCTGGGGGCGACCCGCCAGGTGGGGCGGGGACGGCGGAGATGTTGGCCGAGGTGCTGCGGCTCGATCCGCCGGTACGGGCGACCCGGAGGGTCACCGCAACCGCGGTGCGACTGGGTGGGCGGGAACTGCCGGCGAGCAGCCCGGTGCTCCTGCGCTTCGACGCGGCCAACCGTGACCCGCAGGTGTTCGCCGAGCCGGCGGCGTTCCGGCCCGGTCGACCGGGTGCTGGTCTGCTGACCTTCGGGGCGGGGGAGCGCGGCTGCCCCGGCGACCGGCACGCCCTTGCCCTCGCCACCGGGGTGCTCGACGTGCTGCGCGAACGCTGCCACCGCACTCGGGCCCCGCTGTGCCACGAGCCGCACCCGACCCTGCGTGTTCCGACGAACCTGGAGGTGAGCGTCCGATGACCACCAGTTGCGTGGAGTTTCGCGCCCTGCACCACAGCAACCGACCGCTGCTGCTGCCCAACGCCTGGGATTACGCCTCGGCGGCGGCGCTCGCCGCGCGCGGCCACCGGGCGATCGGCACCACCAGCCTCGGGGTCGCCGCAGCCGCCGGTCGACCCGACGGCACCGGGGCCACCGCCGCCGAGACCCTGGCCCTGGCGCGCCGGCTCCGCACGCTGCCGGTGCTGCTCAGCGTGGACGTCGAAGCCGGCTTCAGCGCTGATCCGGCGGCCGTGGCGGAATACGTGGCGGAGCTGGCCGGGCTTGGTGTGGTCGGGGTCAACCTGGAGGACGGGCGCGCCGACGGCACCCTCTCCGACCTCGAGGACACCGCCGACAAGGTCGCCGCGGTGAAGGCGGCGGTGCCGGACCTGTTCGTCAACGCCCGCACCGACACCTGGTGGCTCGGGGTGGACGACCCGATGCCGCAGACCCTCGCCCGTGCCCGTGCCTACCAGGCGGCCGGCGCCGACGGGATCTTCGTGCCCGGCACCGTCGACCTGGCGACGCTGCGCGTGCTCACCCGAGAGATCGACGCTCCGCTGAACGCGCTGTACCAGCCGGGTGGTCCAGGGTTGGACGACCTGGGCCGCGCCGGGGTGGCCCGGGTCAGCACCGGCTCCCTGCTGTTCCGGGCCGCGCTGGCCGCCGTGGTCGCGGTCGCCGACGACGTACGCGCCGGCGGGCTCGCTGTGCCGGACGGGCCCCGGCCCGCTGTGCTGGACGGGCTGCCGTCGTACGCCGAGGTGCAGGGGCTGGTGCCGGCGGGCGGCGCGGAAACCTGAGGTCCGGCTCCCTTCGGGGTGAATCGGAGGATTGTTCGGTCCGTTCCCCTCCGGCTGATTACGGTGTGTTTTAGGGCGAACACCCAGTGCCGCGACCGGAGAAGGGACCCCCGTCATGCGAGTGCCCAGTCGTAGCCCGGGACAGCAACCCGCCTCGCCCACCGCGCCGGCCCGCCGCCGGCCCTCCGGCACCGCCCCCCGCCGGCTGTCCGCCGCCGAGCCCGACCTGGCCGCCTACCGGGCTGCCGTCGCGGAGTTGCTGGTCGAGGTCGGCGCCCTGGCCGACGCGGCCAGCACCCGGGCCCGCCAGGTGCTCATCGACGAGCGGCTGCGGGAGCCAGCGCTCGCCGCCGTCCTCGACGCCACCCCGCAAGGGCTGATCGGGGCGCGCGAGACGCTGCTGCTGGAGATGGCCCGCTACCAACCGAACGAGCGCACCTCAGCGCGTGACCTCACCGCGCTGGTGCGGATCTACCTGCTCTCCCGCATCGACGTGCTGTGGTGGCAGGACGCTCCGACGTTCGTCACCGACGACCAGGTCAACGGCAGCGCCGACCTCGTCGATCTGGAGTGGTTGCGCCGCCGCGACCTGTTGCGTTTCCGCTACCAGGAGCAGCCCGCCACCATGCTGGGCCGCGCCGCCCGCGGGCTCCGACGTCGGCTGCGGCCAGACGCTACCCCGCAGACCGCCGGGCTGCTGTTCCGTCGTGCGCGCCGGGAGGTGGTGGCGCTGCTCAACGACCTCGCGCGGGAGTTCGCCGCCGCCGCGCCACCGAACACCCCGCCGCTGTGGGTGACCAGCCTGGTCCGCAGTACCGAACACCAGTACCGGCTGCGCCGTTTGGGCTACGCCGCGATGCTGCCCAGCGGGCACTGCCTCGGCTACTCCGTCGACGTCGAGCTGAGCTGGTTCGAGCGTTTCGGCGCGCGGGAGGCGCTGGCGGAGCTGTTGCTGGCCCGGCAGGAGACCGGCGACATCAACGTGATCGACGAGGGGCAGGCCTGGCACCTGTGCCTCGCGCCCACCGCCCGGCGTCGCCTACGCCGGGCGTACGAGGCCGAGATGGGGGTCTGAGTCGGTGTGCGGCATCGCGTTGAGCATCGGCCCCGAGGCCGACCCGGCGACCTTCCGGCGGATGCTCGCCGTTCTGGCCCCTCGCGGTGAGGTCACCGAAACCCGATCCGAGAGCGGGCTGCTCGCCGGCACCCGCCGGCTACGGGTCGTCGACCGGGATCGGGCGGTGCAGCCGTGGACCTCGACCGACGAGCGCTGGCTGCTCTGCTTCAACGGCGAGATCTTCAACTACCGCGAGCTGCGGGCGCAACTGACCCGCCTGGGTCAGGCGTTTCGCACCGAGAGCGACACCGAGGTGCTGCTCGCCGCGTTCCAGCAGTGGGGCGAGGCCGCGGTGACCCGGCTCCGCGGTGAGTACGCGTTCGCAGTCGTCGAGCGGGCCACCGGCCGCGCGTACCTGGCTCGCGACCCCCTCGGGGTCAAGCCGCTCTACTGGTCCCGTCGGCCCGGCTGCCTGCAGCTCGCCTCCGAGGTCAAGGCGCTCGTCGGGCACGGCGCCCCGATCGCCGAGGTCCCACCCGGGCACCACGGCTGGGCGGAGACGGACGGGCACGTGCGCCTGCGCCCGTACGTCGACCTGCTCACCATCGGCGAGGGCCTGCCGGTCATCGACGACCCGGACGAGGCCGCCCTGCTCGTCCGTGCCGCGTTGAGCGACGCCATCCGGATGCGGGTGGAGACCGACCTGACCGTCGGGGTGGTGCTCTCCGGTGGGCTGGACAGCTCGGTGACCCTGCGGCAGGTCCGCGACATCCACCCGGACTGCGTCGCGGTGACGGTCGGTGCCGCGGACAGCCCCGACGTCGCGTACGCCCGGCGGCTCGCCGCCGACCTCGACGTGCCGCACGTCGTGGTCGAGCTGCGCCCGCGCGACATCCGGCTCGCCGACGTGCGCGAGGCCATCCGGATCTCCGAGCTGACCGAGTACGGCGACATCATCAACGCGGTCGTCTCGGTGCCGATCTTCCGGCGACTGCGTGACCTCGGCATCAAGGTGGTGCTGACCGGCGACGGCTCGGACGAACTGTTCGGCGGGTACCCCATGTATCGCCAGGTCGCCCCGGCTGCGGCCCGCCGACTGTTCCTGCACCGGATCCGCAACCTGTGCCGTACGGAGTTGCAGCGGGTCGACCGGGCCGCAATGGCGTACGGGGTGGAGGCCCGAGTGCCCTTCCTCGACCTGAGCGTGGTGGAGCTGGCGATGCGGCTGCCGCTGGACCTGAAGGTGCGCCACGGGCAGGAGAAGTGGATCGTCCGGCGGGCTTTCGCCGATGTGCTGCCCGACTACATCCTGCGCCGCCCGAAGCACCCGATGTCGTACTCGTCGGGGTTGCACGAGCGGGTCCGGCTGTACAAGCCGCTGTTCGCGCGGCTGCACCGCTCGTTCGGCTACGACCTGCAGGAGCCGGTGCGCCGGGACTTCGACACCGTGCTGAGCCGGTGTGGCAACGACCTGGACCGGGCCATCGCCGACGGGATGGACCGGCCTGACTACACCATCCTGGAGCACGCCCGCGACCTGGTCGGTGCGGCAAAGTGGAATGCCGCGCCGGTGGTCCGCCGGCTGGTCGGCCCGCGCCCCGCCCGCCGCTGACCGTCGCTCGGCCGCAGTCGGGTTCCGGACAGCCGCCGCCCACGGGAAGAAATTCCCACCTCCCCATATGCCCGTTGACCTGGGATAACTGGTAAATGTAGATAGAGAATCGTCGCTCAATACGTGAAAGCCATTCCGTGAGCGGCGGTCGGATTTCCGCCAGTCGCCCTGCGGCCGGGGGCATCAGGCGCGTGGCCGCCGAGGACTCATCAGCCGGTCGCCCGTCTCCTTCCTCCATCCGCTGTGGTCCTCATCCCCGGAAGAGGGAGAAAACATTCATGTCCCCAGTGCTCCGTGCCCGACCACGGGCCGTCACGGCATGCGCCGCAATCCTGGCGCTGATCATGAGCCTGCTGGTCGCGCCCACGGCGGCCTCGGCTCGCGCCCCGAGTCGTGCCCCCACACCCGCGATCGCGCCGGTGACAGCGCCGGCCGTCACGATGGAGCGCGTCGCCCAGGCGGCCGCCCCGGCTCAGCCACCGGCCGCACCGGCCAAGCCGACCGCGTCCTGGCGTGCCGGCACGGCGACAGTGAAGTGGAAGGCGCCGGCTGACCACGGCGCCGCCCTCACCGGCTACCTGGTCACCGCCTACCGCAACGGTAAGAAGGCGAAGACTGTCACCTTCGACGAGTCGAAGACCACCCAGAAGATCGAGGGTCTGACCGCCAAGGGCACCTACACCTTTACGGTTGCCGCGAAGAACTCCGAGGGCACCGGTCCGGCCAGCAAGCCCTCCGCAGGCGCCAAGATCATGGCTCTGCCGAGCGCACCCACCATCATCGCGGTCACCGCCGACACGGCCACCGTCCTGCTGAGTTGGACCCCCGGCCCCAACGGCGGCTCACCGATCACCAACTACATCGTCACTCCCTGGGTCGGCGGCGTGCGTCACCCCGCACAGACCTTCGGAGCGTCCACCACCAACACCGTCACCGGGCTGATCCCCACCACCGCCTACCGGTTCACGGTGGCCGCCCGCACCGCCGAGGGCACCGGCCCTGAGTCGCCCCTGTCCGATCTGGTGATCGCGAACGTGTCGCCGACGCTGCTGTTCGAGCACCCGACCGAGGCGACCGTCGGCATCGCCTACGTGGCCACCCTGAACATCACCCACGGTGTGCCGCCGTTCGTCTGGTCGATCGCCTCGGGCAGCCTGCCACCGGGGATGCTGCTCAACCCGCTCACCAACGGCATCTCGGGCGTACCGACCACCCCCGGGGATTACCCGGTGGTGATCCGCGTCAACGACGCCAACGGACAGACCGGCACACGCCTGATCGTGCTCGTCGTCAACCAGGCGCCGACACTGACCTTCCCCCCGCCGCCGCTGGGTGAGGTGGACGCGCCCTACGCCGAGCAGCTCAACGTGGTCGGTGGTACTGCACCGTTCGTCTGGAGCCTGGCTTCCGGCGCAATGCCGCCCGGGCTCACCCTCGATCCGGCTACCGGCCTGGTGTCCGGCCGGCCGACTCAGGTCGGCCCGTTCCCGTCCACGGTCAAGGTGACCGACGCCAACGGCCAGAGTGCCACCCGGGCGATCCGGATCCTGATCCAGCCCGAGAGCGTGGCCACCCTGACCGCGTCCACGAACGCCGCCCCCTTCGGCGCCGCGGTGCAATTCCAGGTCATCGTCGGCCCGGGCGTCGCCGAGGGCAGCGTCACCCTCATCGACGAGTTGCCCAACGGGGTGGAGACCCCGCTCGGCACCTTCCCGCTGACCCTCAACGTGGCCAGTTTCCAGATCTACGTACCGGCCTTCGGCCACAACCAGTTCCGGGCGCAGTACGACGGGTCCGGCCCGTTGGGCGAGGCGGTGTCCAACGAGGTCGTCATCGAGGTCTCGGCAGTGCCCCGTCAGGTGGCCATCGACCAGTTCGCGCAGTCCGGCATCAACGGTCTCACCGACCAGTTCGTCTCGATCGTCAACAGCAGTGCGATCAACCTGCCGATTGCCGGCTTCAAGGTCGAGGCGCCGGGTGGGTTGTCCATCACCATTCCGGGCTCGGCGCGGCCGCTGCCGCCCCGACGGGGCTACCTGATCGCGGCAGCCAACTACTCCCTGTACAACATCCAACCCGACCTCATCGTCCCCAGCCTCGGCCAGGGCGGGTTCCGGGTGGTCGCACCGGACGCGGCGAACACGGTCACCGACCGGGCGGGATCGACACCGGGCTTCTCCGAAGGCCCACCACTGCCCGCCTTCACCAGCCCGCCGTTCGTCCACCACGCCTGGAACCGGCTCAGAATCGCCGGCAACCTGAAGGACACCGCCAACAACGTCGCCGACTTCCGGCTGGTCGCCACCGTGCTCGGCCCGATCAACGGGGTTCCGTCCACACTCGGCAGTCCGTCCCCGCAGAACACCCTCGGCACCTACCAGCAGAACGCCGCGGTGCAGTCGACACTGTTCGACCCGAACGTGGCCGTGTCGGACGTGCCCAACCGGGTCCGCACCCCGAACAGCCTGGTGATCCGGCGGACGCTGACCAACAGGTCGTCCGCACCGATCACCCAGGCGCGGATTCGGATCACCTCAGTGAGCGCGGAGAACGGTGCGCCGTACCCCGGTGGACCGTCGCCGGCGGTGCACTCCAACCTGCGGTTGATCAACCCGCCCAACGCGACCACCTCGATCACCATCAGTGATGGTCGAACGTTGCTGGTGCGCAATCTGGCCATGGATTCGCCGGCTACCAGCCCGCCGGGTGGAGGGCTGGGCACCACCCTGACGATCCCCATCGACCTGGGTGGCCTGGCGCCGGGTGCGTCGATCAACATCGCGTTGAGCTTCGCGGTCGACACACCCGGATCGTGGTGGGTGGCGTACGACGTGGACGCGATCGGCGGAGGAGTGGTCCCCACCGTCGCGGCGTCGGCGAAGGGCACCAAGGCGACCAAGCAGCGCGCGGCAGACGCCAAGCGGCTTAAGGAGTCGCAGAAGTTGACAGTCGACAGCGGCACGTTCCGCTGACGCTCGTCGCTTGAGGGTGCGGGTGGCGCGTCACCACGAGCGCCACCCGCACCGTGCGCTGTCCATGATCGTTGAGCAGTCGATGAGCGGGGAGAACATGTCGACACCCGGACGAGGTGTCTACGGGCTGCGGGTGCACGGGCTGGACAAGGTGTCCGAGTTGCTGCCGGCCGAGGGCGCCGCTCTCGGGTGGCCCACCGTGCAGGTCCGCCAACTCGACGCACCGCCACCGCCGCCGGTGCCGCTCGACAACCGACAGGGCACCCGGGTCCTCGCCGACGGGCGGACCCTCGCCCTCGACCGGCTGGCGGGCACTGCCACCTTCTACGGCCCCGCGCTTACCCCGGACGTGCTGGCCCACCCGTACCTCGCTCCGGTGGCGACGACAGTCAACCGGTGGGTCGGCCGGGAAACCTTCCACAGCGGAGCCTTCGTGCTCGCCGGGCGGGCCTGGGCGGTGCTCGGCCCGCGTACCGCTGGCAAGAGCAGCTTGCTCGCCGCCCTGGCCGCCCGGGGCGTGCCGATCCTGACCGACGACATCCTGGTCGTCGACGGCACCGAAGCGTTCGCCGGCCCCCGCTGCGTCGACCTGCGGCAGCCCGTTCCGGGCGCGGCGCTGCCCACCTGGCCGGTCCGGTCCGGCGACCGGCTGCGCGTCGGGCTGCCCCCGATCCAGCCCCACGTCCCACTGGGCGGCTGGCTCTTCCTGCGCTGGGGCGACGCGGTCACCCTGACCCGGCTGCCCGGCACCACCCTGCTGGCCCGGCTCGCCGGGCAACGGTCCTTCGGTCAGCTGCGCTCCGACCCGACGGCGCTGCTGTCGATCGCCGCCCTGCCGGCGTGGGACCTGACCCGGCCGCGCGACTGGGCTGCGCTCGACGACACCCACCGACTGCTCGCGGACACCATCGCCGCGAGCAGGGCCGTGGGCTCCGGTCAGGGCCGTTGAAGCAGCAGCCCGTGCCCGCGTAGATCCTTCAGGAAGGCCGCCACGTCGGCTCGGGCCCGTTCCCGGTCCACCGCGGCGGTCTCCTCCAGCGCGGTGACCAACTCGGTGCTGGTGGCACCCGCCACCAGTCGTTGCCAGAGCAGCGCGCCCGCCGAATCCAGCCCGAAGTAGACCGAGTTGGCGGTGTCCAGGACGACCACCTCGTCGCCGGCCACCCGCCAGGCCACCCGGTCCGGGTCGACCCGGTGTACGTCCTCATGCGGTGTCACGACTTGACCTCCACGTCGATGTCGGAACGCTCCGGTCGGCCGGCGGTGCCGGTCGGCCCGGCCGGGTTGGCGGCCAGCCAGAGCTGTTGGACCAGGCTCGCGGTGCCGCCGGGGATCGGCCAGTGCGACCAGAGCCGGCGCAGACCGTCCGGGTCCACCAGCTGCGGGTCGGCGCCGGAGCCGTCCCAGGAGCGGACGAACTCCCGGGTCGGCGTCCGGAAGAACACCTCGAGAAAACGGGCCTTGCGGCGTGGCGCGGTGACCTCGGCCGGCAGGGCTCCCCGGACGATCTCCGTGAGCAGCTGGTCCCGGCCGATGTTTCGGCGGTCGCCGGCCAGCAGCGCCAGCGCGGCCAGAAATCCCTCGTCGAGCAGCGGCTGAATCGCGGTGGCCTGGTGCTCGGCGGCCAGCGCGGCCAGCGCCGAACAGGTCATCCGCACGTCCCGACGCCGCGTGTGCCAGGCCATCCGGTGCCGCAGCTGGCGCGGCTCGGCCCGAAGCTCTGCGCGGACCGCCCGGCGCGCCTCCCGGGCCACCGCCGGGCGCAGCCAGGGAAACATCGCCGCAGGCCCTTGACGGGTACGCGCGGCGTGCCGCAGCCACCACAGGCGGTCGCGCAACGAGGCAGCCGGCGGGCGACGCCACCCGGCCAGGATCTGGTCGCCGCCGGCGCCGGTGAGCAGTGACCCGCCGGCGGCCAGCTCGGCGATGGGCAGGTGCAGGTGCAGGTTGACCGGATGGACCACCCCGTGGCGGTGCAGCAGCCGGCGGGCCACCGGCCCGACCAGGTCCAGGTCGTCGTCGGCCCGCAGGATCTGCCACGATCCACCGATCCCCAGAGCCCGGATCACCCGTTCCTGCCAGTCCGACTCGTCGGCGCGTGGGGCCCCGGTGAACCGCCAGGTGACCGGGACCGGGTCCGGCAGCCCTTCCCGGCGGGCTGCCCGGACGGCCACCGCCAGAATCAACGACGAGTCCAACCCGCCCGAGAAGCTGACCACGCACGGCGGCCGGGACAAGCCGGCCAGCACGGCGGCGTCGAGCGCGCCCAGCGGGTCCGGTATACCGGCCGGCACGGGCCGACGCGGCGGCGGTGGAGCGATACCGAGCAGCGTGCCGGTGGCAAGGTCGAACGGGGTCGGACGGAGCATGTCGTACCTCAATCGCGTTTCAGGGTGCCGCGACCGGCGGCGAACCGCAGCGCCCGCGCGAAGGCCCAACTCGACACCGGCAGCAGTAACGCGGTGGCACCGAGCAGCGTGCCGGCCGACCCGGCCCAGTCGCCGCCGGCCAGCGCGGCCCGTAGGCCGTCCAGGGCGATCCGGCTGGGCAGCACCGCGGTCAGCTCCGGCAGCGGGCCGGGGAGCCCGGAGACCGGGAAGTACGTGCCGGACACGAAGGTGAGCCCGACGACGAAGAGTCGGGCGGCGGCGTCGCCATGGCCGACAGCGACAGTGAACGCCGCCAGCGCGATGCCGATGCCCAGCAACGACGCGGTGCCGGCGACCAGCATCACCGCGACCCCCCACCAGTCGGCCCGATCGGTGCGCAGGCCGAGCACGGTGCCGAGGATCGCCAGGTAGACGCAGGAGCGCAGCAGGGCGAACAGGAACGGGTAGCCGGCGGTCCCGATGGTCAGCGCGGTGACCGGCACGGGTTGGGCGGCCAACAACTCCAGCGTCCCGCTGCGCTGTTCCCGGATCACCCGGCTGGTCAGTTGCGTGGTGGCGGCCTGCAGGACGAGCAGGAAGGTGATGCCGACCGCCACGAAGTCGAAGTAGCTCGGCGAGTGGGTGAGGTCGGTGCCGGAGGACGGGGTCAGCGCCCGGGAGATGAACAGGAAGACGACCAGGTTCACCACCCCGAAAGCGAGGTCCAACAGCAGCGGCAGCCGGAACTGCCGTGGATCGCCGAGATCGCGGCGGACCAGGGCGAGGACCATCCCGACTGGACTGGCGCCAGCGGCCCGACGACCGACTGATGGGACGGTGGTCGCCGTCACGGCGTGGCCGCTGTGGTCGGTGTCGTCATTGCGTGGTCGCGAGGGTCAGCACGGACTGGCACCGGCTGCGGTCGTCGGCGAGGTGCGACGCGATCACGCAGGTCAGCTCGGGACGCCGATCGAGTGCCTGCCACAGCAGGAGCCGGGACCTCTCGTCGAGGGACCGGCCCGGTTCGTCGAGCAGCAGCAGCGCCGGTTCGGCGACGAGGGCCCGCGCGATGCTGACCCGGGCCCGCATTCCCGCCGAACATCGTTCGATGGGGACGGTGGCGTAGCCGGTCAGGTCCAACTCGGCTTCGACCCGGGCGACGGCCGGGCGGACGGCCTGCCGTGGCAGCCGGAGTCGGGCGACGAGGGCCACGTTCTCCCGCGCCGACAGTTTCTCGTACAGGCCCTGCTCCGGGGCGAGGCAGACGCCGGTCAGGCCTCGGGCGGGCAGTGAGCCGACCGGGTGGCCGCCGACGGTGGCCTGTCCGGCGCTGAGGGCCAGCGTGCCGGACAGGCACCGCAGCAGCGTGGTCTTACCGGAGCCGTTGCTGCCGCCCAGGAACACTCGGGCACCGACCGGGACGTCGAGGTCCAGGTCACTGAAGATCACCCGGCGCCCGAACCGACGCTGTGCCCGGCGGACCGTGAGCATCGGCGGTCCTCCCACGATGTCGGGCGTCGACGGATCAGAGTGAACCGTCGCCGCCGCCACCCAGGCCGTCGTCGGGACCTACGGTGCCGCCCTTGGTCAACTCGGCGAGGGTGCCCAGGCGCTGGATGGTCGGCGGCCGGTAGTCCGCAGCGGCGGTCTGGGCTGTGTCCGGCTCGCGGTTCGATGTCATGGGTTCTCCCTAGTCGTTCGGTGTTTTACCAGCATAAACGGTCATCCGGTGCTTTAGATGTCTTTGAAGGCCGAAACGTCGCACGACGTCGAGAACCGCCCAGAGGGCAGTTCGGTTACGCCTGCGGGTGGTCAGAGCAGCCAGGAGTTCGGGACGGGGTGGCGCAGGATCTCCGCCAACTCGTGCTGGTGCGGGTCCGGGTCGCCGTCGAGCCAGGCATGGGCGTGGAACCCGGCCCCCGGCGCACTGACCCCGATCACCACGGTCCGCGCCACCCGCCGCCGGGCGAACCAGCGCTGCAGCACCAGCGCGCTCTCCAGGCAGTTGCCGCCGCCCCGGCCCAGCGCGCGCCGGACCAGAGTGTCGGTGCCGCCGGGCGGCGGCGCGGGCAGGCGTACCGCGTCGAGCCCACCCCGGGCGAGCTGGCGGCGCACCCGCCGGCAGGCCAGCAGCGTCCACGCCACCACGGCCAAGCCGAGCGGCCCGTGCCGGCGGATGACTCGGGCCAGAGCGCGCAGCGCGCGTACCGGGTCAGCCATGCTGCCGCTGCCGCGCGGTCCGCAGCTCCCGCAGCACCCGGGGCAGCAACCGGACGTGTCGGCCGATGCGCCGGGCGTACGCCCACAGCAGGCCCAGCCGGCCGCGGTGCGCCCGTGCGTCGAACTCCCGCAGGTGTACCGGTAACGGCAGCACCAGCCGGGACAGAACGCGCAGGCGTTGCCCTGGCCCGGACACGTCCGCCAGGTGCGCCAGACCGACGGCGGTGGGACTGGCCAGGCGGGCGGCGAGCCATGCCGACGACGGGCCGCGCGTGGACGACAATCCGAGCCGGGCCGCGACCGCCACGCCGGCGGGCAGCACCCCGAGCCCGACGGTGAACGCCGGCACCGCGTCGCACCGCGCGGCGAGCCGGCCGGCTGCCTCCCAGGTGCCCGGGGGAAACGCCGCCAACGCGTTGGCCAGGTCCCGAGCTGGCTTGCCGAAACCGGCCGGACTGGCGGCATGCAGGGCAGCGATCAGGGCGGTGCCGGCCTCGTCCGGCACGAGGACACGCCCACCAGCCAGGTCGAAGTGGTCCGCCGCGGCGCGCAGCGACCGCCACAGCTCCTCGTAGTCGCCGACCCCGGCGAAGCCGCGGTGCAACTCCATGGTCAGCGGCAGTGGCCCGGGGGCGCGCCAGGGCTGCTCGTGCCAGGTGGCCGCGATGTCGTGCAGGTCCGGAGGCAGCTTCGGTCGGTAACCGGCGGCGTGGAGAGCGTCCTGCGCGGCAGTGACGGTGTCCGGTGCGACGAGCAGGTCCACGTCGGCGTAGAGCCGATCGGTGCCGAGCCGGCGGGCCAGGCCGGCGCCCTTGAGCAGCATGCTCTCGACGCCGTGTCGGCGTAGGACGTCGCTGGTGGACGCGGCCAGGGCGTCGAGGGCGAGGCAGCGCACGGCGAGGCCGGGGGAGACGGTCACGGTAGGGCCCCGACGGGGGCGAGTGCCGGTCCCACACGTGCGCGGTGACGGTACGACAGTGACATCCAGCCTGCCTCTGGGGTGGGGGATGAATCCGAGATCAGCTCGCATATATGGACATTTGGCGATTTCTGGTATACCACATTTCGGCAGGTCAGGAGCCTGCTGGCCAGGACCGCGCGGTCGACACCCTCAGGGCCGGGCTGGCTCGGCGGCCGAAACTGCTCCGGTCAGCTCACCAGCAGCAGCGCGCCGACCGCGGCGAGCGTGCCGGTGACCGCGAGCAGGGTGCTGGTCAGCACGAACCGGGTGAACGGCACGGTCACCCCGGCCGCCCGGCACCGTTCGAACCACAGCAGGGTGGCCAGCGACGCCCAGGGTGCGGCCAGCGGGCCGACGTTGGTGCCGATCAGCACAGCCAGCAGGCGGGTCACGTCGCCGGCCGGCAGCACCGACTCGCTGGCCAGGTAGGCCGGCAGGTTGTTCACCGCGTTGGCCAGCAGTGCCCCGGTCCCGCCGGCGCGGATCGCACCGCCTGCCCCGCCGTCGGCGCCGAGGAGGTTGCCGACCAGGTCGTCCAGCCCGTGCTGACCGAGGGTCTGCACCACAAGGAACAGGCCGGTGACGAAGAGCAGCAGCCGCAGTGGCACCAACGCCGGACGCAGCGTGGCGGGGGAGCGGACGACGAAGCCGATCAGCACCAGCACGAGCGCGGCGGTGGAGGCAAGGCCGATCTCCACTCCGGCGAGGATGCCGGCGACGAAGAGCAGGCAGCCGGCGAGCGCGGCGCGGTGCAGCACCGGGTCGGCCGGCACGTGCTGGGCCGGCGGGACGAAGCGCCCGCCGGCCGGCCGGTCCCGTCGCCACCACGCGTACCAGAGCAGTGCCATGGTGACCGCCACCGCGGCGATCTGCGGCAGCGCCATCCGCTCGGCGTAGGCCAGCGGTGTCAGCCCGACCCGGTCGGCGGCCAGCAGGTTGGTCAGGTTCGACACTGGCAGCAGCAGGCTGGCGGTGTTCGCCAACCAGACCGTGGTGACCGCGAGCGGGGCAGCCGGGACGCGCAGGGTGCGGGCCAACGCGAGCAGCACCGGGGTGAGCAGCACGGCGGTGGTGTCGAGGTTGAGCACCAGCGTGGTCAGTGTGGCGAGGCCGCCGCAGAGCAGGAACAGTGCCACCCACCTGCCCCGGGAGGCGATGGCCAGCCGGCTGGCCAGGACGTCGAAGACGCCGGCCACGGCGGTCAGTTCGGCGAGCACGATCACGGTGCCGAGGAAGAGCAGCAGCGGCAGGATCCGGTGCAGGGTGGCGGTGGTCTCCGCACGGGACAGCAGCCCGCTCAGCGCGCAGCCCGCGCCGACCACCGCGAGGGCGACCGCCACCAGGTCGAGCGGGTGGGGGCGCCAGCGCACGGTCGGCTCGGGCGGGGCGGGCGGCGCGCCGGCGGGAGACCTCACGTCTGACCACGTTCGCATAGCGTCCGACCGGCCGACCGCCAGCCCCCGACCTCGTGACCGACCCCACCGGGGCCGCCCCCGAACGGCCGGCGGACCGCACGAAGTAGTCCCGGCGCACCTCTTGTTCAGCCCCTTTGCTCTGCTTCACCCCAGGCAACACCAGGTGTCCGCTATCCGGACGTTGGGTGTTGCCTGGGGGGAAGCAGAGCAAAGGACACGCTCAGGGTTGTCCCGGGGGGCGGGCCGAGCGTGCGAGCGGGCACGAAAGCCGCCCGCTCGGACGTGGCCAGGCCCGGCCCCCGGAGAGCGGGGACCGGGCCTGGCGTGGTGCGTGGTGCGTGGTGCCTACCAGCCCAGGTAGCTGGGTTGGGTCTGCACGTTCAGTTCGTTGTAACGGGTCAGCTTGGCCGTCCAGGTCCGCCAGTCGTTCAGCTCCAGGACGTCCAGGCCCTTCACCATGTCGTTGGAGTAGATGTGGCCGTTGTAGTAATACGCGGACCAGGTGCCGCCGCCGACGAGCGAGTCGGTCGAGAGCGGGCCGCGCTCCCAGAAGGCGATCTCCTTCGGGTGGGCCGAGTCGGTGAAGTCCCAGACCGAGATGCCGCCCTGATACCACGCCTGGACCATGATGTCCCGACCGAGCACCGGGACCAGCGAGCCGTTGTGCGCCACGCAGTTCTCGGTGTCGGCGTTCATCCGGGGGATCTTGTAGTAGCTGCGGAAGGTCATCTTCCGGGCATCACCGCGGCCGCTGATGTCGTAGATGGCGTCCGCGCCCCGGTTGGGTCCGATGGCCTCGTTGCAGGTCGCCGCCCCGCCACCACCCAGCTCGTCGGTGAAGATCACCTTGGTGCCGGAGTTGTTGAAGGTGGCCGAGTGCCAGAACGCGAAGTTGACCTCGTCCCGGATTCGGTTGATGACCCGGGGCGCCTCCCGGTTCTTGATGTCGAGCAGGACGCCGTCACCCATGCAGGCGCCAGCGGCCAGGTCCTTCGACGGGTAGGCGGTGATGTCGTGACATCCGGTGGTCGCCGAGCCCGTCGTGCTGCCGGGGAAGCCGCCATCCGGGAAGAGGTTGGGCGTCGCGACCACGGCCGCGTCGGTCGGCTTCTTCAGCGGCACCTTGATGATCGAGATGGAGTCGTGCGGCGGCTGGCAGTCCGGGAATTCGGCCCGCGGGCTGTACGACGAGACGTACAGGTAGACGGCCTTGCGGTCCTTGCCCGGCACCAGGGTGTGGGTGTGCGAGCCGCAGGCCGTCTCGACGGACTTGATGTACCGCGGGTTGGCCTTGTCCTTGATGTCGAAGACCTTGATGCCCTCCCAGGACCCCTTCACGTCCGCGCCCTGCGCGGTGCTGTTGCAGGAGTCGTCGCTGCGGGACGAGTCGGTGGAGAGGAACAGCAGGTCGCCGTGGACGGAGATGTCGTTCTGCGACCCCGGGCAGAGCACCCGGGCCTTGACCGTCGGCGCGCTGGGCCGCGAGATGTCGTAGATGACGAAGCCGTTGTAGTTGCCGGCGAACGCGTACTTGCCCTGGAAGGCGATGTCACTGTTGATCGCGTCCAGTGGCGCGACCTTGGGAACGTTGGCGATCTGGCGCAGGTTGGGGCTGCTCACGATCTCGTCGACACCGGGGATCGTGTTGGCGGCGGGAGCCGCCTGCGGCACCACCTGGGCGTTGCTCGCCGGGGCGACGAGCGCGCTGGCG
Source organism: Micromonospora sp. DT201 (assembly GCF_049841575.1). Taxonomy (NCBI): domain Bacteria; kingdom Bacillati; phylum Actinomycetota; class Actinomycetes; order Micromonosporales; family Micromonosporaceae; genus Micromonospora; species Micromonospora sp. DT201. The sequence continues at coordinate 456,927 of NZ_JBNCKP010000004.1, forward strand.
ACGAGGAGGCCGGTCGTGGCGAGCGCCACGGTGCGGAGTTGTCGTAACCGTGGCTTGTGGAGTCTGATCATCGGCGAGGCCCTTCGCAAGGGGAAGATGATGGTCGACACCTTACCTTCCGACGAAGGTCGTCGATGTGACCCGGGTCACACCAAAGTGCGTTCGTCAATGGATAGCATCGCGGTGACCTCGACCTCAGGGAGTGGCCCATGACCAACCGGCGCGCACGCACCCTGGCGATCGTCACACTGGCGCTCGTGCTTCCGCTTGTCGCTTTCATCGTGAGCCGCGCCGGCGTCGACGCCACGACAGGCGCCGCGCAGTCGGTCTCCGCGCCCGCCACCACCCTGCCCGCCGTGACGCCGACGGCCAGCCCCGTACCCACCGACCTGACCGTCATCGCGCCTGGCCGCCCGGGTGAGTCGGCGGCCACCCGCGCGGCCCACGAGGTCCGCGACGCAGGCCCCGCCCCGCACAACTCGATGGACGTCTGGTTCGTCCGGATGATGATCCCGCACCACGCGCAGGCCCTCGCGATGGCGGAGCTCGCAGGAGACCGTGCCGTCGACCCCGACATCCGCGCCCTCGCCGAGCGCATCCGGGCCAGCCAGGGGCCGGAGATGGGCATGATGCGTGGTTGGTTGCAGACCCGCGGCCTCCCGGCCGAGGTCCAGGGACACGATCACGGCACCATGCGCGGCATGCAGTCACCCGAGGCGATGCGGCAGCTCGCCGCAACCCGTGGCGCGGACTTCGACCGGCTCTTCGTCCAGATGATGACCGCACACCACGAGGGCGCCATCGAACTGGCCACCAACCTAATCACGGTCGGTTCCGACCTGACGCTCAACGAATTCGCCACCTCGGTCGCCACCGAGCAGACCGTCGAGATCGAGCGAATGCGCGAGGTCCTCGCCCGCTGAGCGCGCCCTGCGGCACGTACGCTGGGTGACCGTGAGACGCACGATGTTCGGTCGCCCGCTGCGCGCCGTCGCCTTCGACGTGGCCGTCTCCGCCGTGGTGGCCCTCATCGGCCTGGCTGGCTCGGCCAACCTGGCGGGCGGCTGGGCGGCCGCGCTGGTCGCTGTGGGGATGGCCGGGGCGCTGCTGTTCCGCCGCGCACACCCGGGTGCGGTGACCGTGGCGGTCGCGGCGCTCAGCCTGGTGCAGGTGATCGCCCAGTGGGGTCCACTGCCCTTCGACGTCGCCGTCCTGATCGCGCTCTACAGCGTGGTGAAGTATGGCGAGCGGCTGCGCGTTGGGGTGCTCGCCGGCGCGGTCGCCGCCGTGGGCGTGGTGCTCGCCGCCGTGCAGACCCCGGGCGTCATCTTCTGGTGGGTGAGCGCGCTGTGGTACGCGCTGGTCACCGGCGCGGTGTGGCTGGTCGCGCTGAACGTGCGGACCCGGCGGCTCTACGTGCTCAGCCTGGAGGAACGGGCAACGACCCTGGAACGCGAGCGGGAAGCCGAGTCCCGGGCGGCGGTCGCCGAGGAACGCACCCGGATCGCTCGTGAGCTGCACGACGTGGTCGCCCACAGCATGGCGGTGATGATCGTCCAGGCCGACGGCGCCCGGTTCATGCTCGACCGTGACCCCGCCCAGGCGCGTACCGCCGTGAAGGTGGTCGCGGACACCGGCCGGGCCGCACTGGAGGAGATGCGTCGGCTGGTCGGCGTCCTGCGCGACGCCGGGCCGTCCGGCGGGGACGGGCTCGCGGTGGCCGCCGACCCGGAGCACCGACGGCTGGCCCTGGCCGAGTTGCCCGATCTTCTGTCCCGGTTCGCCGACGCCGGGCTGTGCGTCCGCAGCGCCGTCACCGGTGAACCGCCGACCCTGCCCCCAGGGTTGGAGTTGACCGTCTACCGGGTGGTGCAGGAGGCGCTGACCAACGCGCTCAAGCACGCCGGCGTCGACGCCGTCGTCGAGGTCGTCCTGGCGTACACCGCCGAGGCCATCGTGGTCCGGGTCCGCGACGACGGTCGGGGCCGCCCGCTGGTCAGCCCGGCACCGTCTGGCGGTCACGGTCTGCTCGGCATGCGGGAGCGGGTGACGGTGTACGACGGCAGCCTCACCGCCGGGCCTCGGCCGGCCGGGGGCTGGCAGGTCGAGGTCCGGCTGCCGCTACCGTCGGACCCGGCTACGGAGGTGATCGCGGCATGACGGTCCGGGTGGTGATCGTGGACGACCAGGCGCTGGTGCGCGCCGGGTTTCGGATGGTGCTGGACTCCCAGCCCGACCTGGAGGTGGTTGGGGAGGCGATCGACGGCGCGGACGCCCTGCGGGTGCTCGCCCGCACCGAGGCCGACGTGGTCGTGATGGACATTCGGATGCCGACCATGGACGGGGTGGAGGCGACCCGCCGGCTCTGCGCCGACCGGCCCACGGGCACGCCCCGGGTGCTGGTGCTGACCACGTTCGACACCGAGGCCGACGCGTTCGCGGCCCTGCAGGCCGGGGCGAGTGGGTTCCTGCTCAAGAACGTCCCGCCGGAGGAGTTGCTCGCCGCGATCCGGGTGGTGGCCCAGGGCGACTCGGTCGTGGCCCCGTCGATCACCCGGCGGCTGCTGGACCGGTTCGCCGGGCAACTCGCCGTCCCGATCGCAGACCCTCGCCTCACCCAACTCACCGAACGGGAACACGAGGTGCTGCTGTTGGTCGCACAGGGGCTGTCCAACGCGGAGATCGCCGCCCAGGTGCATGTGGCCGAGGCGACGGTGAAGACCCACGTCGGGCGGATCCTGGCGAAGCTCCAGCTGCGCGACCGCGTCCAAGCGGTGGTCCTGGCGTACGAAAGTGGGCTGGTGACACCCGGCGGATGAGTCCGCGTACGACCTGGGGCGTAGCGGTCGGCGGGGGCACCGCGACTCGGGGCGCACACAGGTCGAGCGCTCAGGTGGAGATCGACCGACCAACTCCGGCCATAGCGTCGGAGGGGTTCGATCCGCCACCTGCACCGGGAGCCCCGCATTGATCCGCCTGACCCTGCGCTCGTTGCGCGCCGAAGCGCTGCGCATGCTGCTGTCCGCGCTGGCCGTCGTGCTCGGTGTCGCGTTCGTCGCCGGCACCATGATCTTCGTCGACGGGATGAGCGCCGGGGCGTACGAGCGGGCCGGCACCTTCGACCGGCACACCGACCTGGGTGTCTACTCGACCGGCCGTGAGTTGTTGCCCCCGAACCTGATCGACCGGGTGCGCGCGGTCGACGGGGTGGCCGCCGCAGCCGGGGAGCTGACCAACACCGCGGGGCTCCTCGGCACCGACGGTCGCCCGGTGCTGGGCTACACCATGCTCGTCGCGATCCCCACCGAGGACGCTCTGCGCTCGTACGACGTGGTCGCCGGCCGGTTGCCCGACCGTGCCGGGGAGGTGGTGCTCGACGCGCCGACGGTGGCCGAGGAGGGTTTCACGCTCGGCGCTCCGGTCCGCGTCGGCAGCACCGGCGGCGCGGCCCGCTCGTACACCCTGGTCGGCACCGTCGACGTGGCTGGCACCGTCCGCGACGTCGGCGGCCCGTTCGTCGGCCTGGTCGGACCGGACGCGTTGGCCCTCACCGGCGAGCGGGGCTATGGCCGCATCATGGTGGCGGCCCGACCGGGGGCCTCCGTCACGGCGCTGGCCGATGAGCTACGCGCCGTGGCTGGTGGCAAATTCACCGTGAAGGGTCGCCAGCAGATCCTCGACGAGGCCGTGGAGGACGCGGTCCGCAACGTGGCCCAGTTCCGGATGCTGCTGTTGATCTTCGTGGGGGTGGCCGTGGTGGTGGCCGGCTTCGTGATCGCCAACACCTTCGCGATCGTGCTGGCACAGCGCACCCGGCGGACCGCGCTCCTGCGCCTGATCGGCGCCACCCGGGGGCAGGTCTTCCGGGCCGCTCTGCTGGAGTCGGCGGTGCTGGGGCTGGTCGCCTCCGCGCTCGGCGTGCTGCTCGGGGTGGCCCTCGCCGGCGGGATGCGACTGTTGATGTCCCGACTGGACGTACCGGTCAGCGGCGGCCTGACCGTGACCGGTTCGACAGTGCTGACCGGCCTGCTGCTGGGCACCGCGCTCACCGTATGCGCCGCCCTGCTCCCGGCCTGGCGGGGGACACGGGTCGCTCCGGTGGCCGCCCTCACCGACGCCGCGGTGCAGCAGAGCCAGGGTGCTGGTCGGGTTCGGCTGACCTTCGGCGCGGTGGTGCTGGCCGTCGGTGTCGCCGCGCTGGTTGGCGCCGCCAGCGCCGGTCAGCTGCTGCTGGTGGCCCTCGGCGGGGTGCTGACCTTCTTCGGGATCGTGCTGTTCGGGCCGGTGCTCGTCCCGGCGCTGGCCCGGGTGTTCGGTTGGCCGGCACGTCGGTTGCTTCCGACGATCGGTGCGCTGGCGGTGGCCAACGCGGTCCGCAATCCGCAGCGGGTCGCCTCGACCGCCACCGCCCTGGTGATCGGGATCGGACTCGTGTCGGCTTTCATGGTCGGCGGCCGCAGCACCAAGGTCGGCATCGAACACAGCGTGGATGCCCAGATCGGGACGGACTTCGTGGTCGTCGGAATCGGTCAGGAGCTGCCTGCCGCGCTCGTCGGTGAGCTGGCCGCCCGCCCCGAGTTGGGTGTGGTGCACGAGCAGCGCAGCACGGTCGCCGCCGACATCGAGATCCGCGCCGCCGACCCGGCGTTGGTCGGCCGGACGTTGAGCGGGGTGCTGGCCGGCGCCGCCGATCAGGTCGGGCCGGGGCAGGTGCTGGTGCACCGGGAGTTGGCGCAGGCACGCGGCTGGCAGGTCGGCTCCTCGGTGACCGTCGGGGGCCGGTCGTTCCGGGTGGCCGCCGTCGTCACCGACGACACGCCCGGCAACGGTGCGCCCGCCGGCCACGTCATCGACATGGCCGACGCGGACTTCACCGCGCTCTTTCCCGGTCAGCGAGGCTTCCTGGCCGAGATCAACCCCGCCACCGGGGTGAGCGCCGAGCGCGCTCGGGACGCGATCGAGGCGGTGCTGGGCAGCTACCCGACCGTGAACCTGATGGACCAGGGCGCGTACAAGAAGATGCTCACCGGCACGGTGGACATGGTGCTCGCCCTCGTCACCGCGCTGCTCGGCCTCGCCGTGGTGATCGCCCTGGTCGGCGTCGCGAACACGCTGAGCCTGTCGGTGGTCGAGCGCACCAGAGAGAACGCCGTACTGCGGGCGGTCGGGCTCACCCGAGCGCGGATGCGGGCGGTGCTCGCCGTGGAGGCGGGGCTGATGGCGCTAGTCGGTGCGGTGCTCGGGGTCGGGCTGGGCACCGGCGTCAGCGCCTCCGCGATGGCTCTGCTGGCCCGCTTCGACGACAACTTCCACGTGGTGCTGCCGCTCGGCCAGCTCGGGCTGGTCCTCGGCGTCGCGGTGCTGGCCGCCCTGCTGGCCTCGGTACTGCCGGCCCGCCGGGCACTGTCCCGCCCGGTCGTCGAGGCGCTCGCCGACCAGTGACCCGTCGTGCCGCCGCCCAGGCGAACGGACGGACATCCGCCGGCCGGCCCCGCCGTCTTCCCCGGCGGCGGGACCGGCCAGCGGTGCCGGGTCTACAGGCGTTCGACCACTGGACCGACGCACCGGTTGCGGGTGTCGAAGACGTACTGGGCGTGCTGAACCACGAGGTCGTAGTCGAAGCTGTCGTGGTCGGTGACCACCACCACCGCGTCCGCCGCCCGCACCTCCTGCTCGCTGAGCCCGACCACGGTGACCCCGGCCGGGATCTGGTGCGCCTCGGCGAACGGCTCGACCGCGTGGACCTCCGCGCCGAGGGCCTGCAACCGGCGGGCCACGTCGACCGCGGGGGAGTCCCGCATGTCGCCGGTGTTCTTCTTGTACGCCAGCCCGAGCAGCAGCAGCCGGGCACCACTGACCGCGCGGCCGTTCCGGTTCAGCCCCGCCATGATCCGCTGCGTGACGTGCTCGGGCATCTCGTGGTTGATGTCGTTGGCCAGCTCGATGAAGCGGAACTGCCGACCGAGACGGCGCTTGACCTGCCACGACAGGTAGCACGGGTCGATCGGCAGACAGTGCCCGCCAACGCCGGGCCCGGGCCGGAACGGCAGAAAACCGAACGGCTTGGTCTCGGCGGCGTCGATCGCCTGCCAGACGTCGATGTCGAGGTGGTGCGAGAGCATCGTCAGCTCGTTGATCAGCGCGATGTTGACCTGGCGGAAGGTGTTTTCGATCAGCTTGGTCAGCTCGGCGACGCGGGTGGAGTCCACCGGCACGGTGCGCTCCACGAGGCGCCTGTAGAACTCGTCGACCTTGACCAGCGACGCCGGGTCCACGCCGGAGACCACCTTCGGGGTGTTCTCCAGCCGCCACGTCGGGTTGCCCGGGTCGATCCGCTCCGGGCTGTAGCCGAGATGGAAGTCGCCGGGACTGCGCAGCCCGCTCGCCGACTCCAACAGAGGGCGCAGCAACTCCTCGGTGGTGCCGGGGTACGTGGTCGATTCCAGGATCACCGTGCAGCCCGGGCGTACGTATGGGCCGATTCCGACGCCGGCCTGCTCGACGAAGCTCAGGTCGGGGGTGCCGTCGCGCAGCGGGGTCGGGACGGTGATGACGCAGATGTCGAAGCCTTCGGCATCGGTGTACTCCGTGCTGGGGTTGTACCGACCGCTTCCCAACGCCCGGCCCAGGCGGTCGGTCCTGATGTCCTCGACGAACGACTCGCCGGAGGCGAGACGCTTCACCCGATCGGCGTCCACGTCGAGGCCGACGACGTCCAGCCCTGCCTCGACGGCGCGCATTGCCAGCGGCAGTCCGACGTACCCCTGACCGATCACGACCAGCTTCTCAGCGCTCACCCAGGCTCCCGCAGCAGATGGTAGATATAGCCTGCTGAGAGCCTAGAGGCGCTTTCGGTGCCACAAGTCCGTTTTGGGGATATCGGTGCTGGTGGGACTACCAGCGGGTGCAGCCGTCGCGCTCAGCCGGCCTCCGGTTCGACCGGATCGGACGGCGTGGTCTCCGGCGTGGTCGGCGTGGTCGAGGGTGGCGGGGTGGTCGGATCATCCGTCGGGGCAGTGGTCGGCGGAGTGCTCACCGTCGGCGTCGGTGTCGGCGTCGGCGGGCTGCTTGTCTGGCTGGGCTTCGGGCTCGCCGTGGTGGAGACCGGGGCCGACGGGGAGTTGCCGGGAGGGGGCGACCGGTCAGGCCGGCCCGTCTCGGCGCTGGTGGGCTGCTCGTTCGCCGCCGGCAGGTCCAGCGGGCCGGTCGGCGCCACCGTCGGCGAGGTCGTCGGCAGTTTGACCGCCGGATCGTCGCCGGCATCGCGCCCCGCGCCCAGCGCCGCGCCGAGCCCGACCAGCGCCACCAGCACGGCCACCCCCGCGCCAACCAGCGGCCCACGCCGCCGCCGACGCCCGGCCCGGGCCTCACTCGCGACCGCCGCGCCGGTCGGCACGTCGGTGCCGGTGGCCGGCCCGGCGTCACGCAGCGAGACGGCCACTGCCATCGCTGTCGGGGGCTCGCCGCCGGTGACCGCGGTCCGAGCGGCCTCGGCCATCGCCGCTCCGCTGGTGAACCGATCCAGCGGATCCTTCGCCAAGGCCCGGGACACCAGGGCACGGACCGCCTCCGGGATCTCGTGCGGCAACTCCGGCGGTTCGTCGTCGAGGTGCCGGACGGCAACCTGGAGCGGGTTGTCGCCGGTGAACGGCGGGCTACCCGTGAGACAGCAGTAGGTGACCGCGCCCAGCGCGTAGATGTCGGTGGCACCGCTGACCGGCCGGCCGGCGGCCTGCTCGGGTGCCATGTAGAGGGCGGTCCCGGGCACCGCGTTGGTGCTGGTGATGCTGGTGATGTCGGTGGAACGCGCCACGCCGAAGTCGACCAGGACAACCGTGCCGTCCTCGTGCACCAGCAGGTTGCTGGGCTTGACGTCGCGGTGCACGATGCCGCCGCGGTGCGCCGCGTTCAGTGCCGCGGCCGCCTGGGCCACGATCGACATCGTCTCGGCCACGTCGAGTCGGCCGGCCGCCTCGATCCTCTTGGACAACGGCTCGCCGTCGACGAACTCCATGACCAGGTAGTCCGCCCGACCGCCGTCGGGCAGGTCGTCCGCTCCGCAGTCGAAGACCTGCACGATGCCGGGGTGCCGCAGCGCCGCCATGATCCGGGCCTCGGCCCGGAACCGGGCGATGAAGTCGGGGTCGGAGACCAGTGCTGGCAGCAGGACCTTGACCGCGACCTGCCGGCCGAGGATCAGGTCCGAGGCACGCCAGACGTCGCCCATACCGCCGGTGGCGACACGTTCGTCCAAGCGGTAGCGACCGCTGAGCACGACCTCCGATGACAACACGGCAATACCGTACCCAGAGCGGTGCGAGTCGGCGCGTCACGCCCGGTCGGCCGAACGAGTGATACGGACCGTTCATCCAGCCTGACCTGTGTGGACGCAGCTTTTTTGTGACGGCGTGACGACGTGCTGTGAGGAAATCCGACATATTTCGACGTACGGGCGGTCGGCGGCGCGGCAATAGAGCGCTTTCGGGTGCGGATTCCGCCCCCTGATTACGGGCCGTGACGACAACATGCCGTCCCGCAGGGTTGAGAATCGTCACTCTTCCGTGACAACGCGCCGACTTGTCGCGCCGTTGGGTCGGTCCTAGCGTTAGTCCGGCTCGGTGCCGCCCGGCGACCTCGGCCGGCAGTGCGCGCCGAGCCGACCACCCTGGCGTTGACCCACCAGGCATCGCGACCTGACGACCTCGGTCGCGGGCAGGATCGGATCGGCGGAGGGCGGTGCGGGTGCTGATCGGACGGACGACTCGTACCGTGTGGTCTGCCTCAGCGCGGCCGATCGGGCCGGCGTGCGCTGGGCATCGCGGATGACCGGCGAGCTGTCGGAGGCGGTCAGCGCAGCACAGGCGGGCGACGAGGACGCGTTCCGCTTCCTGTACCGCAGCCTCCAGCCGGGCCTGCTGCGGTATCTGACCGCACTTGTCGGCGCGGACGCCGAGGACGTCGCCTCCGAGGCCTGGCTGCAGATCTCCCGTGACCTGCCCAGCTTCACCGGTGGCGAGTTCCGCGCCTGGATTGTCACGATCGCCCGCAACCGGGCGATGGATCACCTGCGTCGGCTGCGCCGCCGACCGTCCCTGCCCGTCCCGGTGCAGGCGCTCGTCGACCTGGCCAGCGACGCGGACACGGCCGAGGGCGCCAGCGAGACGATCGGCACCGAGACCGCCCTGGCACTGATCGCCACCCTGCCTCCCCGCGAGGCCGAGGCAGTCCTGCTGAGGGCCGTGATCGGTTTGGACGCGGAATCCGCCGGTCGGGTGCTGGGCCGTCGGGCCGGTGCCGTTCGGACCGCCACCCACCGGGGTTTGCGACGGCTCGCAGCCCTGCTGGAGCGGCAGACCCCGGCCGAGCCGTCCATCGGGGGCGAGGGCGTGCCGCCGCCGCGCCCGGGCAGCGGCGCATCCCTGCGGGCATCGCGCGCTGAGCCGGCGGACGGCTGACGTGAGGGGATTCTGGATGAACCCGTTCCGGCGGGCCGACCATGCCGAGACCGAACGGCTGCTCGACTCGGCCCGCGCCAACCTGGACACGGCGTCGGATCAGGCGCACCGCACCGCGCCTGTCGAAGGGGACGCGACGTCACCCCAGGTCCGTGTGCCTTCCCCGACCATGCCCTCAGCCGAGCCGGTGGCCGGGTTGCTCGCCGCAGCCGCCGGCCCGATCCGGCCCGGAGAGTTGGCCGGCGAGGAGGCCGCGCTGGCCGCGTTCCGGGCCGCCCGGGCCAACCCGGCGTCGTCCGCGCCACACCGGCAGGGCCGTCGCCGCCTGACCACTGGCGCGGTCGCCTGGATCGGCGCGGTGGCCGCCACCGCCACGGCGGGCGCGGCCTTCGCCGCGGTCACCACCCGGGACTGGGCGCCGGACCCGGTCCCACCGGCGCCGTCGGGCACGTCACCGACCCCCGACGAGAGGGCGCCCACGTCCGGCGAGCCCAGACGGTCGGAGTCCCATGGCACGCCGTCGCCCGGCACGCCGTCGCATGGCCCACTGTCTCCTGGCCCACCGTCTCCTGGCATGCCGCCTCCTGGAACCCCGCCGGCACACACCCCGCCCGAGGGCCAACTGCACGGATTGTGTCGCGCCTGGCAGGCCAAGAAACCCGAACAACGGGAGACGGCGTTGCGGACGCCGGCCTTCGAGAGGCTGGTGATCGCCGCCGGCGGCGCCGAAGAGGTCGAGGCGTACTGCCAGCGGCTGGTGCCCGAGGTCAGGCCGTCCGATGCGGCTAAGCCCGAGCCACCACCCCCGCCGACGGGCCACCCCACCCGCGAGTAAGCGGTCGACGACTGGGGCGGTTCGTTCCGCCCTGTGGGGGAAAGTTCGTCTGTTAGACAGAGCTTGGTGGCGCCGCGCACGCCCCCCGACGGTGTCGGTGGGTGAGTTTACGGTGGCACCGTGTCCCGCAGCCGGCACACGGAGAGGGGGCCCGACCGTTGGTGACGTCGCCCGAGTTGGACCGCAGCGCCATCCTGCATGAGTCCGCAGCCGCAGGGCGGCACCTCGCCCGGATCTGCTTCAAGACCGGCCCACCGGCACTCACCGGCGTCGAACTGGAATGGACAGTGCACGACGCCGCCGATCCTGCCCGTCCCGTCGACCTGACGCGGCTGCGGGCGGCGCTGGGGCGGCACAGCCCCACCACGCTGGATGCCACAAGCCCGGCTGAGCCGCTGCGACACGGCGGCATGGTCACCCTGGAGCCGGGTGGCCAGTTGGAGATCTCCACCCCGCCCCGTCCCTCGGTCACCGTGCTGATTCAGGCCACCGAGGCAGATATCGCCCAGGTCACCGACCTGCTGGCCGCCGCCGGGTTGATCCTCGGCCGCAGCGGAATCGACCCACACCGACGGCCCCGCCCGGTGCTGGAAACTCCCCGTTACCAGGCCATGCGCGGTTCCTTCGACCGACACGGTCCGGCGGGCCGCACGATGATGTACAGCACCGCCGGCCTGCAGGTCTGCCTCGACGCCGGTGAGCCGGACCAGGTCGCGGCACGCTGGGCAGCCGCCCACGCGGTCGGCCCCCCGCTGCTCGCGGTGTTCGCCTCGGCCAGCCGGCACGCCGGACGGCGCACCGGGTGGGCCTCCGCGCGGATGGCCGCCTGGCTGGCCATCGACCCGGCCCGCACCCGCCCGGTCTGGACGCCCGGCTGTGTCGACGAGGACCCGACCGACACCTGGATCCGGTACGTGCTCGCCGCACCGCTGCTCTGCCTGCGACGGCAGGGCCCCGACTGGGCCCCGCCCGTCGGCGTGACGTTCGCCGACTGGCTCGACGGTGCGCTGCCCCACCCGCCGACGACCGATGACCTCGACTACCACGTCAGCACCCTCTTTCCCCCCGTGCGGCCGCGCGGCTACCTGGAGTTGCGCTACCTGGACGCCCAACCCGACCGGGACTGGCGGCTCCCGCTGGCGGTGCTGACCGCCCTCTTCACTGATCCGGTAACGGTGCGCGGGGCGTACGCGATCGCCGCGCCGGTGGCGCACCGCTGGTCGGCCGCAGCCCGGCATGGCCTGGCCGACCGGGCGCTGGCTGGCGCCGCGGCGGCGCTGCTCGACCTGGCCCTGGCCACGCTGCCCCGGTTGGACCTGCCGGCCAGCATCCACGACGAGATCCAGCGGGGTATACGACGGCGGCTGACCGCCGCAGAGAGGCGGTGACGGTGAGCGCGAGGAGTGAGCCGGGGTTGCGAGCCCCGCAGTCGCGATCGGAGGGCGAATCAGTGAGCGCGAGGAGTGAGCCGGGGTTGCGAGCCCCGCAGTCGCGATCGGAGGGCGAATCAGTGACCGTGAGCACGACGGGACACGCCGACGGGGAGCAGTTGCGTGCGCGGATCGCGGGGGAGTTGGCTCGGGCCCGCTCCCGCACGATGCTGCTGACCGAGGTGGTCGACGACGCCGACCTGATGCGCCAACATTCACCGCTGATGTCGCCGCTGGTCTGGGACCTCGCCCATGTGGGCAACCAGGAGGAGCTCTGGCTGGTCCGCGACGTCGGGGGCCGCGAGCCGATTCGGTGCGACATCGACGAGCTTTACGACGCGTTCAAGCAGCCGCGACGGGATCGCCCGACGTTGCCGCTGCTGCCGCCCGCCGAGGCGCGCGCCTACCTGGGCACCGTTCGGGACAAGGTGCACGACCTGCTCGACGCGGTGGCTTTCACCGAGCGGCCGCTGGTCGCCGATGGGTTCGCCTTCGGCATGATCGTGCAGCACGAGCAGCAGCACGACGAGACCATGCTCGCCACCCACCAGCTGCGCTCGGGGTCGGCGGTGCTGCACGCCCCGCCGCCGCCTGAGCCCTCCGCCCGGGTCGGCGGGGAGGTGCTGGTGCCGGCCGGCGATTTCATGATGGGCACCGACACCGACCCGTGGGCTCTGGACAACGAACGCCCCGCGCACCGCGTCGACCTGCCGGCGTACGTCATCGACGCCGCCCCGGTCACCAATGGGCAGTACGCAGCCTTCATTGGCGACGGCGGCTACACCGATCAGCGCTGGTGGAGTCCGGCCGGTTGGGCACATCGGCTTCGGGAGCAGCTCAGCGCGCCGCTGCACTGGCGCCGCGACGGCGACGAATGGTCGTACCGGCGCTTCGGCACGTGGAGCCGGGTCCGCGCCGACGAGCCGGTGGTGCACGTGTGCTGGTACGAGGCGCAGGCGTACGCGGCGTGGGCCGGCAAGCGGCTGCCGACCGAGGCGGAGTGGGAGAAGGCGGCCCGTTGGGACCCGGTGACGGGGCGGTCCCGCCGTTACCCCTGGGGGGATGGCGAGCCGACCGAGGCCCACGCCAACCTCGATCAACGCCATCTGCGGCCGGCGCCGGTGGGCGCGTACCCAGCTGGTGTTTCGCCGTTGGGTGTGCACCAGCTCATCGGTGACGTGTGGGAGTGGACGTCGACGACGTTCAAGGGGCATCCCGGTTTCACCGCGTTTCCCTACCGCGAATACTCGGCGGTCTTCTTCGGCGACGACTACCGGGTGCTGCGCGGTGGCTCGTTCGGCACCGACCGTTCGGCCTGCCGGGGCACCTTCCGCAATTGGGACTATCCGATTCGCCGGCAGATCTTCAGCGGTTTCCGCTGCGCCCGCGACGCCGGACCGGAGGAGTCGTACCGGTGAGCCACCGCGCGGCCGACGGCCCGGCGGGCGAGGTGCGCTGATGTGTCGCCACCTGGCCTACCTGGGCCCGCCGGTCACCCTGGCCGAGGTTCTGTTCGACCCTGCGCACTCGCTGGTGCGGCAGTCCTGGGCTCCCCGCGACATGCGCGGCGGCGGCACGATCAACGCCGACGGGTTCGGGGTTGGTTGGTATCCGGGCGAGGGTGAGCCGGTGCGCTACCGGCGGGCGCAGCCGATCTGGAGCGATCCGACCATCGCTGAGCTCGCGGCGGTGACCCGCACCGGCGCGCTGCTCGCGGCGGTGCGCTCGGCCACCGTCGGGATGGCGGTGCTCGACGGCGCCGCCGCGCCGTTCGCCGAGGGGCGGTGGCTGTTCAGCCACAACGGTGTGGTCCGTGGCTGGCCGGACGCGGTGGTGCCACTCGCCGCCGGCCTGCCGGTGCGGGATCTGCTGACCTTGGACGCCGCCACTGACTCGGCGTTGCTCTGGGCACTGGTTCGGCATCGGCTGCGCGCTGGCGAGGACCCGGCCGAGGCGGTCGGGCGGACGGTGGTCGACGTCGCCGCGGCCGCCCCTGGGTCTCGGCTCAACCTGCTGATCACCGACGGGCGCCGGGCGGTGGCCAGCGTGGCCGGGCACGCATTGGCGGTACGCGAGACACCGGGTGCGGTGCTGATCGCCTCGGAGCCACACGACGACGATCCCGGGTGGCGGTCGGTGCCGGAGGGGCACCTCGTCGTCGCCGCCGCGGGTGAGGTTCGGGTACGTCCACTGCCGATCCGGTGAGCCGCACCGGTCGGGTACGCAACGGTTGATCGAGTAGAGAGGCGAACCGATGACGGCGGAACCGCTGGAGATCTACCTCGACGAGAGCGACCTGGAGCGCGGCCTGCGCGACGACGTCCGGGCTGGGCTGAGCGCCGGGCAGAAGTGGCTGCCGCCGAAGTGGTTCTACGACGCCCGGGGTAGCGAGCTGTTCGAGGAGATCACCCGACTTCCGGAGTACTACCCGACCCGGGCCGAGCGGGCTGTGTTGGCCGAGCACGCTCGGGACATCGCGGCGCTGACCGAGGCCAAGACCGTGATCGAGTTGGGCTCCGGCTCGTCGGACAAGACTCGGCTGCTATTGGACGCCTTCGCCCGGCGGGGCGGTCTGGGCACGTTCGTCCCGCTCGACGTGTCGGTCAGCGCGCTGCTGGGGTCCACCGCCCAGATCGCCGCCGATTATCCGAGCCTGCGGGTCCGGGGCATCGTGGGTGACTTCACCCGGCAACTGGACCGGCTGCCCACCGGGGGCCGCCGGCTCGTGGTGTTCCTCGGTGGCACCATCGGCAACCTGCTGCCCGCCGAGCGGGCCGAGTTCCTGACGGCGATGCGCGGTGCGCTGGAGGTTGGCGACTGGCTGCTGCTCGGCACCGACCTGGTAAAGGACCCGTCGGTGATCGTGCCGGCGTACGACGATGCGGCCGGGGTCACCGCCGAGTTCAACCGCAATGTGTTGCACGTGGTCAATCGGGAGTTGGGCGCCGACTTCGACGCGGGGGCGTTCGAGCACGTCGCTGTCTGGGACCCGGCCCAGGAGTGGATCGAGATGCGGTTACGGGCGACCCGGCAGATGCGCGTGCGGGTGCGGGTGCTGGGCGTGACCGTCGACTTCGCCGAGGGGGAGGAGCTTCGTACCGAGGTCTCGGCGAAGTTCCACCCGGATCGGATCGCCGCGGAGCTGACCACGGCCGGCTTCGGCACGACGGAGTTCTGGACCGACGTGGACGGGCTTTTCGGGGTCACTCTGGCCCGGGCACGGTGAGCCTTTCCACCCACCCCCGACCGGGCCGGCGGTGATCGGTTAGGCTGGTCGCGCGAAGGGGAGTAGCCCCCAATGTCGTGGTCGACATACTGGTGCGTTCTGCACCCGGCCACGCGGCCCCGGTTTCCGGGGCGGGCGAGACCTTCGACTCAGGCTGTTGCAGCCGGGTCGAGGGCGCCCCTGTTCCTCCTCCCGGCGTTGAACGGGAAGGATGTCATGGAGGGATTTTTCGCCGCGCTGGTCGTCAGCTTCGGCGTCATCTTCGTCGCCGAGCTGGGGGACAAGTCCCAGTTGATGGCGTTGACCTTCGCCACGCGGTTCAAGCCGATCCCGGTGCTGATCGGCATCACCGTCGCCACGGCGGTGGTGCACCTGGCGTCGGTCGCCATCGGCGTGGGTCTCGGTGCGGTGCTGCCCACCGAATGGATCTCCCTGGTCGCCGGCGTGGCGTTCCTCGGTTTCGGTGCGTGGACCCTGCGCGGGGACAAGCTCACCGAGGAGGAGAAGCGCAAGGCGGAGAGGACCAGCAAGACCGCGATCGTGGCGGTGTCGGTGGCGTTCTTCCTGGCCGAGTTGGGCGACAAGACGATGCTCGCCACGATCACGCTCGCCACCAAGTACGGCTGGTTCGGCACCTGGCTCGGCTCCACCATCGGCATGGTGGCCGCCGACGCGTTGGCCATCCTGGTCGGCCGGATGCTGGGGCGCCGGCTGCCGGAGAAGGCCATCAAGTACGGGGCCGCGATCCTGTTCGCCATCTCCGGTCTCTGGCTGATCCTGGAGGCGGTGAACGAGCTGACCTGAGTGCCGACTAGCTGCTCCGAGGGCGGGTAACGGCCCGGAGTGGAGCCGGCCGAGCTGTTGCGCCACGGCGACCAGGTGCTGGTTGCCGTGGTGGAGGTGGCCGGCGCTCTGGTGATCTTCGTTGGCGCGGTCTGGGCGGCGGTGCGGTTCGTGGTCGAAGGGCTACGACACCGCACCGCCGCAGTTTTCACCCCGATCCGGCTCTCGCTGGGCCGATTCCTGACTCTCGGTCTCGAATTCCAGTTGGCGGCCGACGTGTTGCGAACCGCGGTGTCCCCGTCGTTCAACCAGATCGGCCAACTGGCCGCGATCGCCACGATCCGGACGGCGTTGAACTACTTCCTGGGCCGGGAGATTCGTCAGGAGCAGCGGCAGGTGGCCGAGGGGAGGCGTGGGACGTGATGGCCGCCCTGGTCACGGCGGTCACCGCCCTGGCCCTGGTCACCGGTGTGGTCACCGCGCTCACCACCGCGGCGCTCCGGACGGCCATCCGGCTGCTGCTGGACCTGTTGACCGCGGCCGGCCTGCTCCGGCTCGCCGGCGATCCGGGCTGGAACGGCCTGGCCGGCGCGGTGGCGATCATCGCCCTGCGGCAACTGCTCGGAGCGGCACTGAGCGTCCCGCCGTCGTGGTCGCGGCGACAATCCCCAGCGCCCTGCGCCGCAGAGGATCACCCCCTACCGTTGGCGGTAAGAGGCGAAACCGGGGAAAGCGGGAGGATAACCACATGAGCCGGCACGACGAACCGAACGAGTACGGCTTTGCCGGCGACCCCACCGCCCCCGAACCGCCGCCCCGTGGAAAACCCGACGAGCAGGATCGTGCCGAGGCGGTGGCGGTGCCGGGCGACGACCTCACCGCACCGGCGTCCGAGGCGTTGGTGGAGGAGACCGAGGACCTGCCGCCCGCCGAGCGCCGCCACTGAGCGGAGCCGGGCGCCACGACGGGGACCGCCACCTGGGCCGCGCGGCCCAGCCGTGCGCCGGCCCGTGTGTTCAGCGGTCGGCTGGCCGCTGGTAGACGTCGGGTACGCCGTCGCCGTCGACGTCCAGCCGCTCCCGCTCCGCCACCTGGCGGTACGCGGCGTTGCGGCGGACGAGCACCGTGGCGGCCAGCCCGGCGGAGATCAGCGACCCGAGCAGCACAGCAACCTTGACCCGATCGTCGGCCGTGCTGCCGGTGCCGAAGGCCAGGTCGCCGATGAGCAGCGACACGGTGAATCCGACGCCGGCCAGCAGGGCGATCCCCCGCAGGTCCGACCAGGTGATGTCGTCGTCCAACTCGGCGCGGGTGAAGCGGGCCAGCAGGTACGTCGAGCCGAAGATACCGAGGCTCTTGCCGAGCACCAGTCCGGCGACGATGGCGATCACCACCGGGTCGGTCAGCAGGCCACCCAGGTCGGTGCCGCGCAGGGTGACCCCGGCGGCGAACAGAGCGAAGATCGGCACCGCGATACCTGCCGACACCGGCCGCCAACGGTGCTCCAGGCGCGCGGCGAGCCCGCCCTCGTCCGCTCCCGTACCGCTGGTGGCCGCTTGGCCGCCACCCACCGCCCGTCGGCGGGCCAGCACCGGGACCGTGAAGCCGAGCAGGACACCGGCGACGGTGGCGTGCACACCCGAGGCGTGCACGAGTGCCCAGGCGGCGATCGCGAGTGGGATCAGTGCCCACCACCAGGTACGGCCGCGCTGCACGAGCAACGCGAAGAGCCCGATCGGCGCCAGCGCCGCGATCAGCGCAACGGGTTGGAAGTCGGCGGTGTAGAAGACCGCGATGATGGTGATGGCGAACAGGTCGTCGACCACGGCGAGGGTGAGCAGGAACGCGCGTAGGCCCTGGGGTAGGTGTGAGCTGACCAGGGCGAGCACGGCGAGCGCGAAGGCGATGTCGGTGGCGGTCGGAATGGCCCAGCCGCGCAGACCCGCCCCGCCGGCGCTCAGGACGACCGCCGCGTAGATCAGCGCCGGCAGCAGCATGCCGCCGAGGGCGGCCACCACGGGCAGCACCGCCCTGCGCGGGTCGCGTAGCTCACCGGCGACGAACTCCCGCTTGAGCTCCAGGCCCACCACGAAGAAGAAGATGGCCAGGAGGCCGTCCGCCGCCCAGGTGGCCACGTCCAGGTCGAGGTGCCAGGGCGCGCCACCGGGCCAGGGCACCCAGGTGCCAAGCCGGGTGTACGAGTCGGACCAGGGCGAATTGGCCCAGATCAGCGCCAGCACGGCACCGAACAGCAGCAATGCGCCCCCGACCGTCTCGGTTCGCAGCACATCGGCCAGGTGCCGGGCCTCGGGCCAGGTCGATCGCGAGAACAGCCGAGCCGTCGGTCGCCGCTCGGATGGGGGGGAGGTCATTTGCGGGGTTCACCTCGGGAATCAGGACGGCAGGAATCGACTCGCCGACCAGACTTCCCGGCACACCGTTGCCGACCCTATCCGGGTTCGTGTGCGGCCGCGACCGCGGAGTTGGTCGGCCGCCGACTTTTCCCGGGCGTCGCCGCTGCCGAATGCCCGTTTGTCCGGTTGGTTATGCGGGCGCATGTGTCGGAGGCAGAAAGTACCTAACTCCGGACATAAGCCGTATGAACCGCTTTAATGGTTTCACGAGTTGACAGACGACCTTGGGGGTTTTCGTGAAGTTTTTTGGCGTAACCGGACCGACGCGGAGGCGCTCCTGATGGAACTGCTCCGCCATCTGCGCCATGTGCGTCGGCACTGGTGGGTCGTGCTGGTCACGGTCATGGTGCTCCTGGGCGTCTCGGCGTTCCTGACCGTAAGGGCCAAACCCCGGTACGTCGCCTCGGTGACCTTCTTCGTCACCACCCCCAACTCGGGCGTCAGCGACGCCTACCAGGGCGGGCTCTTCCTCCAACAGCGCGTCAAGTCGTACGCCGACCTGCTCACCAGCGACCGGCTGGCGCAGAGCGTGGTGGCCGACACGCCGGTCGGCCTCACCGCGGACGAGGTGCGAAGCCGGGTCAGCACCTCCACCGAGACCGGCACCGTCCTGCTGCGCGCGTCGATCAACGACACTGACCAGACCCGGGCGTTGCGGGTGACGGAAAGTCTCGCCACGAAGTTCGTCGAACTGGTAGAGAAGGTCGAGACGACACCGGAGGGCAAGGCCCCACTCAAGATCGAGATCGTCAGCGGTCCACGGGTCAGCGCCAACCCGGTCTCGCCGCAGCCGGCGCGCAACCTCACCCTCGGCGGCATGATCGGCCTGGTGCTCGGCGTCGGGCTGGCGATCCTGCGCGGCGTCGCCGACGTCCGGCTGCGTGATGCCGCCGGCCTGCAACGAGCCACCGGCAGCCCGCTCCTCGGCGAGATCCCGTTCGAGAGCAGCGCCCGCGCCAAGCCGCTCATCATCGGCGACGCCGCGACCTCGGCGCGCGCCGAGGCGGTCCGCAAACTGCGTACCAACCTGCGTTTCGTGGATGTCCACGAGCCGGCCCGGGTCATCGCCGTGACCAGCGCCCTGCAGGGCGAGGGCAAGACCACGCTCTCCTGCAACCTGGCCATCGCGCTGGCCGAGGCGGGTTGGCGTGTGCTGCTCGTCGATGCGGACCTGCGCCGCCCGAAGGTCGACGAGTACCTGGGCCTGGACGCCGGAGTCGGCCTCACCGACGTGCTCGTCGGCGACGTGAAGGTCGGCGACGTCGTGCAGCGCTGGGGCGACAAGTCGATGCTGGTGCTACCGAGCGGTTCCGCCCCGCCGAACCCGAGCGAGCTGCTCGGTTCCAAGGCGATGTCGGACCTGCTGCTGGCGCTGCGGGAGTCGGCGGACATCGTGATCATCGACACCGCACCGCTGCTCGCGGTGACCGACGGCGTGGTCGTGGCCGTGCAGGCCGACGGTGCGTTGCTGGTGACCCAGCAGGGCCGTACCTCGCGGAGTCAGGTGGCCGCGGCGGCCCGCTCGCTGCACTCGGTGTCCGTTCGGCTCCTCGGCTGCGTGCTCAACATGGCCAAGGTGGCCAAGGCCGAGGCGTATCAGTACGAGGCCTACCGGGTGGTCACCTCGATTTCCAAGGGGTCGGCGCCGACCGAACGGGCGACGGCCGGCCGGCACAGCGGGACCACCACCGGGGTCAACGGCGTCGCCGACCACACCCAGGAACTCACCCGGCTGCCCCGATGAGTGCGGCGAGGGGTCGCAGCGACCGTTCGATCTCCTCGGCGCAGCGTCGGAAGTCGGCGGCCGTGCCGCCGATCGGGTCCCGAAGGTCGTCCTCGTCCGGGGCGGCGGGTTGCAGCCGTCCCCGGGCCTGGGCGGCGGCGGCGATCGCCGCCCGCAACGGGTCGTCGGCCGACTCGGCGGGCACCTCGGCCGCCGCGGCCAGCCGGCCGAACTGGTGCAGGGTGAACGTCCGGTGCAGGGCACTCGGGGCCAGCGCGGTGCAGATCGAGCGCTGGCGCCTTGTCGCGGTCAGCACCAGCGTCGCATCCACCAGGTACTCCGGCCGCAACCCTCGCGTCCGGAACGCCGCCGCGTCCGCGCCGCTCTCGGCCACGACCTCCATCGCGTACGGATGCATGGCCAGCCCGTCGATCGCGTCGGTGCCGGCGCTGGCCACGGTGACGGGCCGGTCGGCCAGCAGCCGCCGGGCCAGATGCTCGGCCATCGCTGACCGGCACAGGTTGGCGTGGCAGACGAACAACACGCGATCAGCCATCGGTGCCCCTCTCATCGGTGCGGACGCGGGTGACCGCAGCACCGCGAGGACGGTGCGTCGGCGCCAGCGGCCGCGCAGGGAGGGGTTGTCGGCATCGTACGCGGGCCGTCCACCCGTCGGTCAGGGTGCCGCGCCGGCCGACGCCGATCCGCAGTGGATGGGGGCGTACCAGTGAAGATCGGCATCCTGTCCTACCACTTTCCGCCCGAGCCTGCGTTCATCCCCGGCAGCCTCGCCGAGGAGTTGGCCGCGCGGGGGCACGAGGTTCGGGTGCTCACCGGTTTTCCGGACTACCCCGGCGGGCACGTCTATCCCGGCTGGCGGCAGCGTTGGCACCACGAGACGCACAGCGAACGGCTGACCGTCCGACGGGTGCCGCGCTATCCCGCGGGTGCCACGTCCACCGGAGCCCGGATGGCCAGCTACCTCTCGTTCGCCGGCAGCGCGACGCTCACCGCGCGCCGGTTTTTCAGCGGCGTGGACGCGCTGTACGTCTTTCAACTCCCAGCCACGACGTTCGCCGCCGCCGGGGTGCTCCGGCTGCTCGGGCAGGTGCCGGCGGTGCTGCACGTCCAGGACGTCTGGACCCGCGACGGCACCGACGAGGCGGCCGAGGGCCGCTGGGTGGCGCGGATGGGCAGCGCGATGACCCGGATCTACCGGGCTGCCGCGCGGATCGCCGTCGCCGCGCCGTCGATGCGGGATCTGGTTGTCGCCGCCGGCGCCGAACCGGCCCGGGTTCGGCTGGTGCTGAACTGGACCGACGAGCGGATCTTCTACCCGGCGACGCCCGGTGCGGCCGCCCGCCAGTTGGTCCGCCGCGATGGTCGGTGCGTGGTGATGCACGCCGGCACCATCGGCTCACGGCAAGGGTTGGAAACCGCGGTCCGTGCGGCGGCGGCGCTGGATCGGACGATGGATCTGGTCCTGGTCGGTTCGGGCGCGGCCGAGCGGCGGGTCCGAGGGCTTGCCGCCGAGTTGGGTGCGGACAACGTTCGCTTCGTGGAGCGACGGTCGCCGGTCGACATGCCCGAGTTGTACGCCGCCGCCGACTATCAGCTGATCATGTTGCGCGATCTTCCGGAGCTGCGCGGCATGGTGCCCGGCAAACTCCAGGCCGCTCTCTCCTGTGCCGCACCGGTGGTCGCGTCGGCCGGCGGGGACACGGCTGAGCTGGTCGAACGGGCCAGGGCGGGGCTGTCCTGTCCACCTGAGGACTGGGCGGCGCTGGCCGATCGGTTCTGGTTGGCCGCCACCATTCCTCCGCCGGCACGCACCGAAATGGGCCGCCGAGGGCGGGCGGCGTACCTGCGGGAGATGTCGCTCCCCGCCGGGGTGGACCGGATCGAGCGGCTGCTGCATGAGGCGGCGGGGCGTGTCGAAGAACCCACCGCCGAGCCGCGAAGGAAACTCGCTTAAAGGACGACAAGCGCAATAACGGTATGAAGTTCCCCGAGACGTGCTAAGAACGTCAGGGAATCGACCTTCTGTCTGGCTCCGCGAACGGGAGTGTGGTGTGACGGAGAGCGAACGGCCGACCCGGCGACGGAGCCGGTCCCGGCGCAGACGGCGTGCCCGATTGCGACGGGCACTCCTCGGCGCCCTGGTGGTCGGCTCGCTGCTGCTGGCGACCGGCGGGTGGATCGGCTTCCGCGGCTGGCAGGCCCGTGCTCACCTGCTCAACGCCGCCGGCCTGGCCCGGGAGTTGAGCGCCCAGGTGGTCGGTGGGGACACCGACCGTGCCCTGCGGACGCTCGCCGCACTACAGGAGCAGTCCGGGGCGGCCCGGGCGGCAACCGCCGATCCAACCTGGGGGCTCGGTCGGCGTACGCCGCTCGCCGGCGACGATCTCGACGCAGTCCGGCGGATCTCTGTCGCCATCGACGAGCTGGCCCGGCAGGCGTTCCCGACTCTGCTTCGGACGGATCTGACCAGCCTGGTGCCGGCCGGCGGCCGGGTGGATCTCGCTCGGCTCACCGCTGTCTCCGCCGAGCTGACCCGGGTGGACGAGTCGGTGCAGCGTACGCGCCGAGACCTGGCAGCGGTGCCGGCCGACAGCCTGGTCAGCCAGATCCGGCAGGCGTTGACCGACCTGCGCGCCGAGATCGACCGATTGGCCAGCCTGACTGCGGCCGCCGACCAGGGAGCTCGCCTGCTGCCGCCACTGCTCGGCGTGAACGGACCGCGAAGGTACCTGCTGGTCTCACAGAACCTCGCCGAGCTGCGCGCCACCGGAGGCATGTTCGGTGCGTACGCCATGTTGGAGGCTGAGAACGGCGCGGTGAAGATGGGCAAGCAGGGCAGCAGTGCCTCGCTCGGCCGGTTCACCCCGGCGCTGAAGGTGCCCAACGAGATCCGGGCGCTCTGGACCGACCTGCCCGGCATCTATCCCGCCGACGTCAATCTGTCGCCGCACTTCCCGTCCGCCGCAGCGCTCTACCGCGAGATGTTCCGCCGCTCAACGGGCACCACTGTCGACGGAGTGCTTGCCGTCGACCCGGTGGTGCTGTCCTACCTGCTCAAGGCGACGGGCCCGGTGCTGGTGCCCGGCGGTGTCCCGCTTGCCAGCGAAAAGGTCGTGCAGACCCTGCTCAACGACAGCTACCAGCGGCTGAACGTCAAGCAGCAGGACGAGTTCTTCGCGTCGTCGGCCGCTTCGGTGTTCGACGCCTTCTTCAAGAAGAATGTCAACCCGCGTGTGTTGTTGTCCGCATTTGACCGTGCTATCACTGAACGCCGGATATTGTTCTGGAGTGCCCGACCTGAGGAACAGCGGACATTCGGCGAAAGTCGGATGGCCGGGTCACTTCCGGAACAGGACACCGTGCCAACGGTCGGCGTGTTCTTCAACGACGGCAGCGGCGCGAAGCTCGGCTACTACCTGCGGCCGACGGCGAACCTGACAGTCGGCGAATGCCGGCCTGACGGCCGCCGCGAGCTCCGGCTGCGGGTGACTCTGCGCTCGATGGCGCCGAAGTCCGGACTTAGCGAATCCGTTCTCGGCCTCGGTCTGGCTGGCGACCCGTACACCGCTCGCACCTTGGTGTCGATCTTCAGCCCGGCTGGTGGCGCGGTGGTCGAGGCCCGGATCGACGGGGTCGAGACGGCGCTTGGCAGCGGCACCGAACGTCGCCGTCAGGTGGCGACCACCAGCGTCGACGTCGGCCCCGGCGCCGAGAAGGTGCTGGAGGCAACCGTGTTGACGGCCAAGACCGGCGTCGGGCAGGCCGAGCTGTGGCTGACCCCCACCGCCAACCCCTGGACCACCCAAGTTCATTCCGCACCAAGCTGTGACCAGTAGGAGGGAACCAATCATGCGGCTTTCCCGCATCATCATGGCGCTCACGGTCGGCCTGGCCGTGGTGGCCGTGCCGACGGCAGCGGGGGCGGCACAGCCGCAGCCGGCGCCCAGCGCGACCACCGACCCGCCTCAGCCGCCGCCGTACACGCCGGTCGGCCCGTCGCTCACCGTCAACCGGCCGACGATCTACATCGGTGAGACCGTCATCCTGACCGGTGTCGGTTTCGGCCCGAACGAGACTGTCGACATCGCGGTGACGGTGGCCCCGTTCGCTGCTCCGGCCGGCGGTCAGGCTCCGGCTCGCCGCAGCGATGGCAGCACCGTGGCCATGGCCCCGGTGGCCTACCAGGCGAGCGCGCCGCTGAACTTCACGGCGTACACCGACGGCCAGGGTCGCTTCACCAAGAGCTACAAGCCGTCGGTGACGGGTCAGCTGACCTTCACCGCCACGGGCCGGGAGTCCGACCGTACGGCCTCCACGGAGCTGCGGGTGCTGCACAAGAAGCAGCCGCTGCCCGTCACCGGTGACAGCCTCGGCACACCCATGAAGCTCGGCGGTGGCCTGGTCGGTGCCGGAGCGGTGATGCTGCTGCTGACCCTGGCCTGGCGTCGCCGCCAGCGCCTCGGCGGGGCTGCGCACTAACCCGCACACCACTGGGCAGTGCCCGGATCGCACCTGAAGCTGGCGCCCGTCGGAACACTCCGACGGGCGCCAGCGCGTGCTGGCGGCTCTCCGCACCCATGTCCCTCCGGGACCTCCCGTAGCCGCTCACAAAGTCTCAGCTGCGACAGGTCACCCTTCAAGGGGGGATGTCGTAGTCGAGCCCGGACACGGGCGCCCGCCGAGTGCAAGGGCGCCGGCCGTGTCAGTGCCGCGCCGACCAGCGTGGGTGCACCGTGGGCTGGGGGCCCGGGCCGTGAAAGCGTCCGGTACGGAGCCAAGTCGCATTTGCCCAAATATGTGGAGTCCCGACACGGTCGTCAGAATCATGATCGACACGACATCGCCGACATGGGGGTAACCCGCACCCCGGATGCCCCAACATCGGCGATATGGAGTGGATCACCGCCCGGGGCGGCCGAGGTGAGGTCTAATCTGGCCATGCATGAGTGATTTGTCCGGACTGGGGTAGTCGGGCCTGGCCCTGCCGCATCCGTGGGTGACTTCTCCGGTCTGGGGTGCTCTGACCTGTGAGCGGCGGCATCCGTCGCCCGGAATCAAGGCCGGGTCGGGGTCGTTACATACCCTGACGATCGCAGGACCACGGCGCGGCCACCCCGCGACCCGGGGTTGGAATGCCGGCCCCCGCCCGGTCGTTGCAGTCCCCACGAACGACCACCCGGCTACCGCCTCCACGAGGGTGCCAGCGGATGGGCCAGCCCGGAATGACCCCGGTCCCCGGGTC